>NC_009667.1:2550000-2887297 GCF_000017405.1 Brucella anthropi ATCC 49188 | reverse complement strand
ATCATGAAAGACCGAGAGTTGTGATCTCAGTCCCGATTTTCCTCCAGTAATTGGAGGAATCCGAGGGGCAATGCACTGAGTCCCAACATTGGCCGCGAGTTTTTATCCGCTCCCTCAAATACTATAATTGCTTCCCCATAGCAGAGGGCATTTAGTGCAGACCATATCGGGACGGGATGATTCCATACCGGGCTCTTTCAACGCCTCAATGTAACGGAGGGCGCGCGCCTCATAAGAAGCCGGATCGTTAACGTGATGCAACTCTGGTGAGACAATGCAAATGCGATAGCCCGCCTGTCTAAGCGCCAGAGCTTCATCTGGATGAAGCGGCATACCAGTAAAACTATCAGCCCAGATCCAGTTAATGCTACGGTTCTCACCGTGCAAATAGCTGGCAATGCGTAGCGCTGTTTCAATACTTTCAAGCTCTGAAACGCGTACCGCAAAATTTGGCAATCCCTCAAGTGCATATTTACGTATAAAGGGGATGCTTTCATCCAGAATGAAAAAATCGCTAACCCCATATTCAGCAAGCAAAGCAGTAAGGCGAGGCTCCAGCCCCTCTTCCTTCACATTGGCAATTAGAAAGCGATGCCGGTATTGCTTGAGCCAGTCCTGTAGCAGGACCGCGCGAGTTATAAATGGATCATGTGTCACCAATATATCATCACCATGATTACGCAGATCAATCTCCACGCCAAACTGCGGATCTGTATCAGCAAGTTCCGCTACTGTATTGCGGCGATGATGGATGACAATCATGAATCTTGCCCTTGCTGAGCCGCCAACTCGCGACGTAAATCAAAAATATAAGCAAAAGTGCGCCTGATAAGCTTAATGCGCGTTTTCCAGTTGCCACCACCCTTTGCCTCACCGTGAATACGTTTGGCAAAATAGACTGGTACTTCCAGAATGCGATAACCGTGTATCCGCGCTTGGTACAATAGGTATAAATCCAGCGAAAAATCATGCGGCGCGCGGGTCGAGATAAATTCCTGATAGAATTCGCATGAGAACAGCTTTGGCTGCGCATTAACATCATCAAACGGCACCCTAAGTACAACAGACGCAATCGATTGCATGCCAAAAGTAAAAAACCGTTCCAATAACTGGCGATTACGTCTTTTACCTTTTACAATAATCTTTTGCCCAGCATGCTCTTTATAAAGATCAAAAGCAATTAAGACATCGCGCGGGTCTGTCTGCATATCGGCATGCGTCCATGCAAGTACTTCACCACTCGCTGCTTCAAGGCCTCGCAGGATGCCATATCCATACCCTTGGTTAACCGGAACCGTTATAACGCGTATCGCATCGCCTTCCTGCAACTCGCGGCGCAGCACGTCGGCGGTATTGTCCTTTGAGCCATTATCAACCAGCAGAACCTCAACGTCGTCTCGTCCTACAATAATCTCACGTAGACGGGTAACGATAAGCGGAATGTTAAGCGCTTCGTTATAGCAAGGGATAGCAATCGATAGTTTCATGATGCCCAAGGCTCGTTCTGAATAAAGGAAGACCAATATGCGAGTGTATTCTCGTAAGCTTCATAATCACTCGGTGTGCCCCAGCAGTGATACCGCGCAACCTCAGTGACGCGGACGTCCCGTCCCGCATTGATGAGATAATCCATAACCTGGTCAACATAGAACTCGCCGTTGATCCGATCATCGGCAGCAATCATCTGATCGGCCGCAGCGACGAAATCACTACCTCGACGAAACCAGAATGTGCCGACAACAGCGTGATCCTCCATCGGAGTCTGGCTGATCGGCACTTTGATGGAAACACCGGTTGCCCGAGTATCCTGAGCTTTAATCCAGCCATAAGCCTGGGGCTTGGCCAATACAGCCTCATTATGACGAAATGTGAAAATGATAACCTCCGATGCTTGCGCAGCTTTGGCAAAAACCTCCCGGGCTATATCCATACCGTTGTCGCATGCGGCAATCAGCAATGGCTTATCGTTGTTAATCAGCGAACGGGCCAGCAAGCATGTGCTTGCCTGCCCCTCTGTTAATGCATCAACAGTTATAAATTGCGCACGTGGGAAGCGTTCGCGCAACACATCGCAAACACCATCCCTGACATGGAAGTCGCGCACAACAAAAATGAGATGCGTATCATCCGCATCAACATTCACCGGTAGATCCTCAACCGCCGCGACAACCATGGGCACATGCGCGTTGCGATGCCGACTGGAGACAGGAATGATAGGTTTATGCGTTTTGTAGCCTGCCTCGGAAAAGCGCGAGCCCGCACCGGCCATGGGGATAAGAATGTTCATGATTGGCGCTTCCGTGCGATTGCGGTCCAATAACGGTATTCGTCAAGATCCTCGGGAGTGCCCCATTGGCAAAAATGTGAAATGCCCTCAGGCACTGCAACTCGCAAACCGTCACGTATGAGGTGATTGTATACCATGCTGACGTAATACTCGCCGTTTAAGGAGTCGCCCATATCCATTAACCGAGTGCAATACTTCTTCATTAATCCACCAGAGTGGAAGTAATAGATACCTGGCGAATGTAACGCCTTGGTCTTGTCAGCTTCAAAACTATACTTTTCACGGATTTCGATCAAATTACCTTGCGCATCAACCCGACAAGAGGCGTAAAGATTTTTCACAGGCAACAGATGCGGATGAAACCCCTTATAACATGGTACCGCTCCAAGATAATCGTCAACTGCCATTGCGGCCTTGAATGCGTCGTAATCCCAACGCATGTAATAGTCGCAATAACTGACCAATACCGGACGATCATTATCAATTTCATCCGCGGCTGCCATTAGCGCTGCAACCGGCCCCAACTTGGCACCTTCTGTAACCGCAATTCGGCCATTTGGGCGAAGATCGGTTAGAATCTGCGCCATAGCTGTATTTTCAATATGCTCACGTCGGCAAATAAATAGAGGTTCTTCTTCGCCAGGAAACATCCTTAGCACCCACTCGATCATGGGATGATCATCAATCTTAATCAGGGGCTTTGGATCAGTGTAACCCACGCGTGCAAAGCGTGAGCCTTGACCTGACATGGGAATAACAAGCTGAAGTTTCATGTTTGAGCTACCTTTTGGCGGTGTTTTTCCGATTCCATACCAACCAAAACGGCCTTTTCCGCATCCTCGATAAAATTAAGGGTTAATCCCACAGCCGGAATCGCATGCAATAAATAGGAATAAGCCTGCGCCGTCTGATGACCCGCTATCGAAGCACTCAATTCAGGACTATATTGATAGACAGCTTGATCGGGAAATAGCAGTCCCTCATCGTGAAAATCACCAGATGTATTCAGCGGGAATACAGGCAGAGACGGAAAAAGAGCGCGCACCTTTTCGTTGACCGCAGCATGCAGTGCATAAGCTGCCTCCGGAGTATCCGCTGATATGACTAAACCATGGTTCTGCAGAAAAATGATGGAGGTTTCCGTCAGCTCTAGATGATCAGTGATCGCCAATGTCAACGGTAGACCCGGTGTAGCATAATCAACCCATACAGCCTCAGGAATAGTACGGGCAAGCAAATCTCTTCCTTCAACTGAACAGGTCAGAATGTTCGCCCAGATAGAATGTGAATGCACTACGCATTCGTCCAATAAGGCATGAAAGCCCGATTCAATAGATGGACGATGGTGTGTCTCACTTTCTTCCAACAAGCACCTCATCAAAAGGTTATTATAATCCGCTTCTGTGCGGCAAGTTCTAAGTCCATTGATCAACCGATGTTTATCAACCGCTAAAAATCCCGTATTAGCCTCGATGGCATCTAGATTAATACCTGAAGCCTTAATGTACATAAGATCGCTATCATTCATCTTGAGTGATGTGTTCCCACCACCCCCTTGCACAAAGGAAACATCTGCACCTAGGCGACGTGAAATAGCGGCAAGTTGCAACAACTCAGTTTTCATCAAGTGATTTCCACCCATGGAACATGCAGTAGCTTAAGATGAGTTGGATGACGCCTATCCAACCGGTGTGCCAATGCGGATCATAGACACCAAACTCCTCCAGCCCTCCAACGTGCTTTTCCGCTAGCGCTAGAATATCTTCAAAATCCACAGGCACTTTGAAATCAAGAACTTGCCTGTCATCATTGTCGTAGTAATGGTGAACGTCTGTTGAAAGGATAACATGCAGATCTTCGACAAGAGGATCAAGGAAATATGAATTGGAAAGCGTGACCCGCAGCCATTCACGCAATTCTACCGCAGAGTTACCGATCATTACGTCAGAGATCGGATCGTGCACCATCATAGACACCACGATATCAGCGTATTTCTCCTGTGTTGTAATATATTTGGCTGAGTCAGCTTCCCTGCGTTTGACAGCCGCGATGACTGTTTCCTTAGTATAATTACGCTTTTGCATATCTCGAATCACCTTGCGGTGCAAAAGCAGTGATGGATCGGGCTTCACGAAGACCTTGAGATCAAACAGCTCACGCGCGGGCTGCAAGTAAAATGTATGGAGTCCTTCCAGAACCGTGACAGATTTGGGGTGGATTGCCAACTCTTCAGTAAAATGGCCAGTATTGTGGTCATAATGTCGTCGCTTAATTGGCCGATTCTGACGCAAGGCATTCAAATAATGCAGTTCATTATGCAGTTCGTTAGCGCGCGGATCAAGATGAGTTAGCTCGCTCCACCGATCATGACCCCGTTGCCATTTATGCATATCATCACCGCAAACAACCGCGACATGCCGAGACCCGAACAGATCAGAAATTGCCGCCGATACAGTTGATTTTCCGGCACCTGAATCGCCAGCAACACCAAACATGAAGGGGCGCGCTGAGAACTTTCGCTGACGTGGCAAGTAGATACCGCGATAATACATTATGCAGCAGCAAATTAGCAGGGAGGTCTGCAAGGTCGTAAAAAGAAGATTCAGAACGACCTCAGCGTGTATGCCGATGCCTTGCAGATAGTTAAATAATGCCCCCAACTCACCAGTCTGCGACCATTGCCAGACCGTGGCGAAATCTGAAACCGGCGTCAAAGCAAAATAAGCCAGATAAAACACCTGAAAGGCAGCAAACGGCAGCAAATATGAAGGATCAAGCCGCACAAAGAAATACACGAAGAACGGCAAAACCCAGAAGTACCATCCCGGTGACGGCACAACAAACAACAGAATAATGCCAAACGCAAAGCCCGTAAAAGTCAGGAAACGGTCGCGATTATGAACTCGAATATGCATTGAATAGGCGATCAGACACAATAGAAGCGCCGGGATCAAATAAACAGCCAGCCCCGGTTGAGAGGTTGGAATGGCAGCGAGCCAAATCTTGTCCTGCTGGTGGTTTTGTAGCACCATATTGATGAAACCTGCACTTCCAAGGAAAGGTAGGTTTGTGATGACAAAAACCGCTATCGTAATCAGCAAAAAGCGTGCAACCGCCCATAAACTCCACTGATATTGCCAAATAAAAACTAATGCAAACGGCAAAATTAGCAATGTTTGTGTTTTCGCGCCAAGGGCAAGCCCAAATGTTACTGCCGCCAATGTTGGGCGACCGGATGTAATGCAATATACACATAGAAATTGCAGCGCAACGGGGATTACATCGAGCTGGCCATGTATATAGCTTATATAAAACAAAACAGGCGATGCCCAATAAAGCCAAAGAAGAATATCAATTTTTTGGCGCATCCAGCGGCACAAGATCAGAAATATAACCAGATCTGCCGCTAAAAGAGGAAGCCGATAAATGAGCAATAGTGCAGGCCGTGATAATTCGACAAAACCGGCCCAATAGACCAGAGTTCGCGGCAACGCCATTACATACAGCATCGCTGCAGGATAAGGAAAACTTACCTCCTGTCCAGCCTGCCAAAAAGTCTCATATGTGTTAGCAAGAGGGTTCGCGGCGAATGATTCGATAAATGGAATAAATAATTCCGTCATATACACCGAGCCAAAACTGGCCGATGCAACTAGCTTGAGTAAAAGAACACCCCAGAAAAAAGGGGAGCGCGTGACCTGCCCGGTCCATTCCAGAATTCTAGCACGAAACTGATAACGATCGACTGGAGTTGTATATTTCATTACCGGAATACTAGATATCTTGTGCCGATGAAGTTTGTGCAGGTTGTCAGAATGATAGACATTCCGTTCGCAACGAGCGGGTTGATCCGTGCGTAAGCAACTAATACGTGAATAGCGAGAAGCCCCAAGCACAAAGATGTCATATATACAACGATATAGCCAGCAATAATACTAGGACTAGAAGGCGCTGTAGCTCCAAAAGTCCAACGTTTGTTAAATATATAGCCAAAAGCCAAACCTACTAAAAACCCCATAGCAGAAGCAGGCATATAGCCCAGCATCTTACCGGAATATAAGCCCGTAAAGACCAGATAGTTGATAAAAGTCGAGGCACCGCCCACGATGAGAAAGCGCATTAGTGGCGTTGTCATAATCCGTTGCGCAATCACGATGCTTCTTCCGGTTTATCAAGGCAGACTAGATAGGGCCGAATGCCAAGAGCGGAAGCCCCCTGTATATCTTTGCGCAGATCGTCCCCAAGCATAATGGCTTCAAAAGCGCCAATCCCCAGCTTGCGTAATCCGGCTTCAAACATACGAGGATCTGGCTTTTCAACGCCGGTTTCTTCAGATGTCACTAGATGCGTGATCCTATTTTCCAACCGCAGACGCTTTAGCTTGTCGATCTGCACATGCACCGTCATATCAGTAACAACACAAACCGGTATATCTGCATCATTGCAACGCTCAAGGAGCCGCAACGCCTCCTGATCTGCTGTCATATGTTCGATAAAAGACTGCCAATAAATACGATCAAGCTCACGCGCAGCCAGAAAGGGTGCGCGCCATCCCAGCTCCTCCCCCATAAGCTGAAAGGCAAATAGCCGAGATCTTCCAGCGCCTTGGCTAGCTAGACGCGCTGTGACTCGATTGCGTGCATTTCGGTAAAGATTAAAGAATGCTTCCTGTTCCAGCCCATAAGATGCATACTCAAAGGCAGTTTTCAACGCATATTGGTGACAGGGCTTATAGGCATAAAGCGTTCCATCAAGATCCGTCAGAACGCCTTTTACGCCATCGAGCGAAATCTCTGAAAAACATGCAGCACTCGGCTGATCGCTATGCATCCTATAGAATCCCGCTGTCATGATAAAGCCCGGCGCGATATAGCACTGGCCACCCGCAGTGTAAACGGGGTAATCCCCCCGCCATGGCATTGACTGTGAGCGCAACGAATAGCCCACGTCTTTCGTGATTGACGGAATGGGTTTTGGCTGTCAGTCAGAACTTCTGCTTTGCCCGCTTCGGCATAAAGTAGGTCCGGATATTGACAAGTGCTTCGGCGACGTCAGTGACGTCCTTGCGGGTGGCTTTGCGTTTTGTCTCTCCGAGCTTTCGAATTGGCGCAATGATATCGCCAGTCCCGGCATGACCGCGAAGAACCGGCTGCCAAAGCCTCGGCGCGTATCCTGTTGCCAGCAAAAAGCAGAGGTCCCAATCGAACGGATCAAAGGTTTGGTCATCGATCCTGGTGAACCTGGGCCTGTGGTCTTTCGGGGTTTCGGAAAGGTTCGCGGAGATACGGTTATATTCCGCAACGATCGTCTGCACGGCCCGATGTTCGGTTGTTTCCATCGGCAGGTTCAGGGCGTCCGGGCCAGTCAGTTCCGGGATCCATTTGCGTGGGTCGATGAACTTCGGGCCGATGATGAGAGCCGTAAGATAACCATCGAGACCGCTCATTGACCAGATTGGCGATGCCGGACGACGTGCCCTGATAAAGGCTTCGAACCCCTCGTCATCGAGCTTCGGTCGTGCCGTCGTCGCCTGGCTGTTGTGCATCATGCCGCCCGTCGCTCCTGCTGCGTCATCGCTTCACGCTCAGCCTTCCAGGCCCACGGCAGGAGACTTTCCATTTCGTTGGCTTTCACTTTGCCGGAGATGATGCGCTCCAGCACATCGGCAAGCCAGACCTCGGGGTCCACACCATTCAGTTTACAGGTGTTGACGAGCGATGCGAGGACAGCGAAAGTCTTTCCACCCCGCTCGTTGCCCACGAACAACGAATTCTTCCTCGTCAGGGCCACGGATTTCATTGAACGCTCGACCACATTGGAGTCGACCTCGATCCGGCCATCATCAAGGCAGGCTGTCAACCCGCTCCAATGGTTGAGCGTGTAGCTGACGGCCTTGCCAAGTGCCGATTTCGCCGACACCTCGTCGCGCAGTTCGGTGAGGTGGGCCTTCAGCTCCCTCATGACTGGAGCTGCCTCGCGACGTCTCACGACGAGCCGGGTATCGGCGCTTTCGCCGCGCAGTTTTGCTTCGATCCGATAGATTTCCGCAATCCTGGCAAGGATCGACAAAGCCTCCGAAGAACCCGTCAGCTTGACGACATCAACGAACTTGCGCCGGGCATGGGCAAGGCAGAAGGCTAGCCGCATGGGTGCGACATTGCTCTTGCCCCGACGTTTGACCATGGTTTTATAGGCTTGGTATCCATCGACTTGAAGCACGCCGGTAAACGACGACAATTGTCCCTCGATCTCGCGGGCGCTGCGGCTTTCGGTAAAGATATAGGCCACAGCCGGCGGTGCCGGACCATTCCAGGGACGGTCGTCAACCGCCTGCGCCCATAACTGGCAGACCTTGGTTCGTTTGCGGCCCGGCTCGAGCCGGGGCAACGGCGTCTCGTCACAGAACACTCTCGGCTGCGAGCGGATAAAGGCGGTAAGCGCGTCATAGAGAAGCTCCAGCCACCAGGCGACCCGCATCACCCAGGCGCCAAGCGTACCGCGATCGATGATGACACCGCAGGAGGCCAGCATTTGCGCCTGTCGATTGAGCGGGAGATGCCAGGCAAACTTCGAAACAGCGACATGCGCGGCAAACGCAGTGGTCACCATGCCACCGTCCATCACGCGCGCCGGTGCAGGTGCTTGCACGATGGCACTCTCACAGGCCCGGCATGCATAGCGCGGCCGGATCGTCCGTTTGACCCGGACAACAGCAGGTACGATGTCGAGCGCCTCGCTGACGTCCGTGCCGATGCAATGCAGTTCGAACGAACAGCAGGGGCAAATCTTGCTCTCCGGCTCGATGATCTCTTCATGGCGCGGAAGATGCTTCGGCAAGCGGCCGATATTGCGGGCAGGTGACCGCCGTGCCTGTGTTTTGTCTTCACCGACCGGTGCGGCATCGTCATTGGCTGCAACGGGAATATCGCTTAGATCGCCCAGGTCGAGCGTTGCCTGGGCCGGATCGATGATCGTCATCTTCTCCGACTTCGTCCCGAAGAGCTGGCGCTCAAGGAAGGCAACACGCGCTTTGAGATCGGCATTCTCTTCGTCGAGCGAGAGAATAATCCGGGTCAATTGCGCAGCATCCTGGGGCAAGGGATCGGGTCGAAGCAGCATGACTGACCCTACCATATCAGCCTGAATTTTCAAGCAAAACCAATAGGATCAGCCTGTTTTTGAGGGGCGTCTCACCGCGTTTCGCCTGACCCGCGTCCAGTCAATGCCCGCCAGCAAAAGCGAGAACTCCTGGGCACTCATCTGTATTGCACCATCGCGGATCGGGGGCCAAACAAACTTTCCGCTTTCCAACCACTTCGTCGCCAGGATCATGCCTGACCCATCCCAGTAAATGCAGCGAAGCCGATCCAGACGCCTGGCGCGGAACACAAACACGTCGCCACAATAGGGATCGGCCATAAGTGCTGACGCCACCAACGCCACAAGGCCATTCATGCCGCGCCGGAAGTCGACCGGTTGCGTTGCCACCATGATCTTCACGCCACTCGGCGAAACGCCGATCACCGGCGACCTCGCAAGGCCGCCACCATCGCTTGCGCCAGTTCTGGTGCTATCGGGCCAATAACCGTCATGCGCGCGCCAGCAATCTCGACCTCAATTCGACCGACGCCAAAGTGGGCCACATCTGGCGGCGAGCCTGGGACCGACGCTTGATCGCCAGTCACCGTCACCGGCACGAACATCGCCTGTTGCGCACTGACCCTCGCGGATCGTTGAGACGTCAGCCCAGCGTCCCGGCGCCAGACGTTCAGCAAGCCGCGATTGACGCCCCAGCGCCGGGCAACGGCTGAGATGTTCACATCAGGTTCCGCGCTTTCCGCAAGGATCCGTGCCTTCTCCTCGTCAGTCCAATTGCGCCGCTGACGCCGGCCGGTAATCACCTCGATCCGATGGTACTTTCCCTCATGCCTGGCTTCATCCATGTCTTCAAGCATGGCATCAGCGCGATCTCCAATCATCTCGGTCCGCTCCTATCAATAAAGAAGCTTATCTCGCGGCATCATTCACAAAAGAAAAGGTGGGCTGTTCGTAGCGCTCACAACTGATCAGACAGCACATACCAACCGACATGGCAGCTGGTGTGGACGTCTCTGCACGTCCGCCAGAGACGCGAGGGTCTGTCTTGGAAAACCTGACACGAAAGCGGCTTCGATAATACGGATAGGAATAAGGGGAGAATGGCATGAAACTCTGGATCTGGTCTGATGTGCATAATGAACTGCAGGATGTTGCCTATCCACCACGGGAAGAAGCACCGGATTGCGATGTGATTATGATTGCTGGCGATCTTAATGCGGCTCCAGATATTCACATAACACTGGAATTCCTGATCAGGCGCTACGAAAAGCCCATTATCTATGTCCCCGGAAATCATGAATTCTATCAGAACAAATGGCTTATCGGTGATCGGGATCGTTCGCTTGAAAGCGATAGGCAGACCATCAAGGCAATCGAAACTCCTTCTCAGCAATGGCCGCAACGGTTTTATTGTCTCGATGCCGATACGGTGATTATCGACAACATTCGCTTCATTGGCGCAAGCTTATGGGTCGATTTTGAGATGAAACTCGCCGCGAAGTCTGATCTACGACAGCGAATGTTGATGGCGCGTCAGATGCTCAACGATTTTCATGCAATCTACATGCAAGATGGCAATCGCTTCACGCCTGAAAACATGCTCGACCTGCATCGTTCAGATGCAGCTTATATTCGACAAAAGCTGGCAGAAGCGTTTGATGGCCGCACCGTGGTGTTGACCCACCATATGCCGCATCCAGATTGCACACCGCCGGTCTATATGGGGCAAGATGCAAATTATCTGTTCGCATGCGGTGCCGAAGCCTTCAATGTCATCCTTCATTCCGACCAAGCCCCAGATCTGTGGATCTGTGGCCACACGCATCATGCTTTCGACGTTCAGATCGGCCAAAGCCGCATTGTCTGCAATCCTTACGGTTACCGATGGGAGCAGGGCAGAAACGGGTTTCGGTGGGATTTCGTCATCAATACCGAATCGGTTAGCGTGAAGTATCGCTGAAAGTTCGAAAGCTGAAGGGCTACATATCTCGAACTGCCTCTGAGGGGAAGGAGCTCCTAATCAAAACGATTGAAGAATGTTCGTTTATTTGTACCGAAAGGTAGTGCGATGGGGGAGATGAATGGGGCATAGCGCCCCAAAAGAACCTTATTTGGTGGAAACCAAGTAGTTGACTTGGGATAGCTATTTCTTCAATTACCGTACAATGCAATGGTAAAAATTTATTCGAGGAAGTGGCATTCGTGACAAATAGAAGATTGGCCCGGATAAAATCATGAGTACCGACATTTCCGCAGTAAATGCGGCCCGTGAGGTTGTAATAGCCGAGCCAACAAAAGGAGCTAAAGTCGCTCTTCGTGACATTTCGGAAGCTCTATTAAAATATCGGTTGGCTTTGATTTTCGGATGGCAGGATGTGGCGCAGCGCTATCGTCGCTCCCGTGTCGGTGCATTCTGGCTGACCTTGAATATGGCTGTATTCATCGGTGCGCTTGGTTTGATTTTTGGAACGCTTTTTCAAAGCGAGATGCGTGAGTTTCTGCCGTATCTTTGTGCTGGTGTTATTACTTGGGGCTTTATCTCAACGTGTCTGAGTGAGGGATGCACAACTTTTACCTCTTCAGACGGAATAATTCTGCAAGTTAGAATGCCTTTGTTTACTCATATTATGCGAGCTGTGTGGAGAAATGTGATAATATTCGCCCATAATATTATTATTTTTCCCGTTCTTCTTCTTATTTTGGGTAGAATGATCAGTTTCAATGCGCTTTGGGCCATTCCTGGTTTTCTCCTATTGTGTCTCAACCTATCGTGGATGATGCTCATTCTGGCTACTTTGTGCGCGAGATTCCGCGATATGACCCAAGTTGTAACAAATATTCTACAAGTACTATTCTACGCTACGCCCATCATGTGGATGGTTAAGATTCTACCTGATCATGTCTCCCGGGCATTCATTGAATTGAACCCATTTTATCACTTTATAGAACTTGTAAGGGCTCCACTATTCGGCTCCCCGCCATCCTTGCTTGATTGGATCTTTGGGGCTGCATGCGCGATAATCGGCTGGATTGTCGCAGTTGTATTCTTCGGGCGGTATCGTTGGCGCGTAGCGTATTGGTTGTAGAAAATGAGTTTGATTCATCTTCAGAATGTGAGTGTCGAGTTCCCTATTTATAATTCGACAAGCCGTTCGCTCAAGAATAGAGTTCTTAGCATCGCTACAGGTGGAAAAATCGAACGACGAAGTGATCGTCTGGTGATTGTGCGGGGCCTTGATAATGTATCTATGACGTTCAGGGATGGAGATCGCATTGGACTAATCGGTCACAACGGATCGGGAAAAACGACTCTACTGCGTGTCTTGTCGGGTATTTATACGCCTACACATGGAAGTTCAGTGATTAATGGCCACTGTGTGTCTTTGATCAATATCAACTTGGGAATAGATCCGGATGCCACGGGGCGGGAAAATATTCGTCTCCGCTCCGCAATGATGGGTATGTCACCTGAGGAGATTGCTGAGAAGTTCGATCAGATAGCGGAGTTTTCGGGACTTGGAGAGTTCTTGGATGTTCCGTTCCGCACTTATTCGTCTGGTATGCAGTTACGGCTTGCATTTGCAACTTCGACGGCTGTTAGACCAGAAATTCTGATAATGGATGAATGGCTTTCAACCGGTGACGAGGATTTTAAAGAACGCGCGAATGCGCGAATGCGCGATCTGGTCGATTCTACAAAAATACTCGTTCTCGCAAGCCATTCAAAAGATTTGATGGAAAAGAACTGTAATAGAATTATCTGGCTCGAACATGGGCGAGTTAAAATGGATGGATCTCCTGGTGAGGTGCTGACGACTTATTTTGGTGGATGACAGAATGAAGCTATCTATTGAAACGTGAAGGCCGGTTGAACGAATGGCCTGCGAGACCACCGTCGATCTTGGGGGGGGGTGAGTTAATCTTTCGTACTGTTGTGAGGTTATTGAATAGCCATGCCAAAACTTGCCAGCCGCTTTAGGCAGTTGACTAACGCGTTTCGCTATCTGGCTCGCGGGGATGTTTCAGGACTGTTTAAACGCCTGAAATGGTACGGGCGCGAGTATCATCATGTGAAATTGCGTAAGCGGCTCGCAAATGGAAATGGCATCGTTTGGGGGATTCTGTGTACGCCGCACACCCTTTTCATCGCTCGGGCAATATCTGAGCGTCTAGCAAGTCACGGGATCGAAAGTGAAATCGTAACATACTCTTTAAAGAGTTTTAATCACGATTTTTATATAGTTCTATGTGCGCAAATGTTTAAACATCTCCCTCCAGCAAATAAACGTATGATCTTTCAGCTCGAGCAATCGGTGAGTTCAAGGTGGTTTACTCCACAATATATGAATGCCCTAAAAGAATCTTTGGGGGTAATTGAGTATTCTTTAACAAATATTGATTTCTTGGCCCAAAATGGGGTGAGATATCCAGATGTGCATTATCTGCCTATTGGTGCGTTGCCGAATGAGGCTGTTGCGGGTAGTGCAAGGTCCAAAAAATATGACTTTGTATTTTATGGCGATAGCTTAAGCAGCGAGAGGCGGCGCAGATTTCTAGAGAAACTGCAGGAGAAATATAACGTAAAAGTATGTAACGATCTATTTGGCAGCGAGCTTTATGCTGTTATCCAAGAAGCTCGAGCTGTTATTAATATTCATTATTATGAGGGCGCTTTGTTAGAAATGCCTCGTATATGCGAGTGTATTTCTTTAGGGGTTCCGGTTCTTTCTGAAGGAACATCAGATCAGAACGAATACCCTGAACTTGAAGGTGCGGTGAAATTTTTCAAGGAAGGGTCAATTGATGATATGATTGTATCTGCATCAGAGATGCTAAGTAATTTGGAAGCTACAAATAAAGCCCTTGAATCCGCTGTTTCTGTGAGCGCTGCACGTTTCAATTTTATGATGGATCGCTTTCTGGCGGCAATTGGAGTTGTTCCAGCCAATGTTATTCTCAATCGTCCAATCTATGTCGCCAGAAAGAGTGATTTTTTAGCGCTTTCGCTGCCGGAAACAATAGAACGGCGCAGAATGATAGGTCAGTTGCTGCCGGATGGTTGTGAACTATTCGATGGCATTCGTCATAGTTCTAGTTGGATTGGCTGCGGATGCAGCTTTAGTGCGTTGTCACGATATGCTCTCGCAAATGATATAGCCAAGATGACAGTCATTGAAGATGATGTTGATCTTCCAAAGAATTTTAATGTTACCTTTCATGAAGTCAATGAGTATCTTAATGCGCGTAATTCAGATTGGGATATATTTTCAGGTTTGATGGCAGATGTTCATCCTGATACGAAGATTCTCGCTGTTGAGCATGTTGGTGATCGTACTTACGTTACTATCGACAAGATGATGAGTTGCGTTTTTAATATATATAATAAACGTGCTCTGGAAGTTTTATCGCAATGGAATCCGCTCGATACGGATGTCGCCACAAATACCATTGATAAATATTTAGAGCGCTGTGAAGGTCTTCGAGTTGTTTTGGCCTTGCCATTTCTTGCTGGCCATAAGGAGAACGTGACGTCAACGCTTTGGGGCTTTGAAAACGGGCGTTATACTCCAATGATTGCCGCTGCAGAGCGGAGAATTGAAGCCTTGGTTCAAGAATGGGACCGTACGCAAACACTGTGATACAGCAATCTCAACCGTACATCTCCTCCCCTTTTTTTAATGGTTTCTAGTCGTTAAGTTTCGCATATCGGCAATCGATCTGAAAGCCCCGCGAATCCCCCCCGATTTGATCGCTGACCCGAGGCGCTTAAAATTGGAAGAATAATAACTTGGCCGAAGTATGCAGGAAATCAGACCATGTAAAACACGAGTACTGGCTATGCTTTTCCGGTCCAACCAAGAAAGGTGAGGCCCCTGTTGACCAACGGTATACCCTCCGTGATGGCCTGATCGGGAAGCGAAGGCTTCTCCAATAGAGTAGGCAATATTGTTTGTCGAGTTCGCGCAAAGGTGGTGCGCCAGTTCAGCTTGCGATTGGTTCCACTTTGTCCGATCTGCCACATTTACAGTATTGGCGACATTGCTTCCAACGTCACGAATTGAAATGCCCGATAACAGCTTGGGAGCGCTGAAAAATATAGAGTGTGGGTTAAGCAAAGCGAAGAGCGAGACAGTGAAGTCCTCATAATAAGTTATCTTCTCATAGGTTTCTTTTGGTTGCTGCGATAAAACGAACCGACTATAAAACGCACCGCACATTGGGATATAATTATTCCCTGTGAAATTCTTCGGCCAATCCTGCGCAACAAAACGTCTCTGTGGGCGGAGCGATGAATTACGCCAGTCGGTTTCACCGGCGACTATGATCTCTTCGGAGAAGTGTTGGCTCTCAACCACAAGGCTCGCGTATCTTGGAAGGCACGTAAGCAAATCGGAAACGTATGCCGCCTCGTTTGGGAACACCCAATCGTCGTCATCAAGGAATAGAATGAAATCTTCGTTGATTGAATTGACCGCAACATTAATCAGATGATTTCTGGTATCCGCGCCCGATGGGCATTTTGCTGCGATCACTCCGACGTTGGCGGGTAGCTGGTCAATCTCAGCACGGTCAATACTTTCAGTTACAACATAAGTCTTGATAGACCGGTTCTCAGTAGCCGCTGCAAATGCCAATGTGCTGGTTATGGCACGCAGAAGCAGGGGAACATTGCGAAACTGTGATCTGAGCACAAACGCAATCTTTGCATCCGTTCGTCCTAATGCCGCGTTTCTTAACGAGGTTGTACAAATATCGAACTGCCCTCGCTTCTTTCCTGTAAAAGGTAATTTGAGAGTGCCATTCAAAGAGGTAATAGAGCGGTTGGAGAGCTTGCCGGAAAGGTACTCGATCAACGCTTTCGAGCCGAAAGCTCGATCAAATTCTGATTGGTTACCCTTGCTGTTATGGTAACAAGCCAGCTGTGGTGCCAATAGAACAGCCAAACCGGCAGCGAGTGTTTCAATCGATAGGCATATGTCATAGAACTGGAACCCTTCAAAATTGGGAAGACGGGCTCCAGCATCACGCAGTGCGCGACAGTTAATCAGAATAGAATTGCCGTCCACCGTCTCCGCTGGAAGGATGTAGCCGCCGAGCGATGGCCCCCCGTGGGGATCGGATAAAAAACGACAAGCGCGCCCACCGCCTGTTAAGGTTGGAGCGGTTATTCCCGCATTTCCGCAGATGCCCCAGTTAGGCCAGTTAGTATTGAGTTCTTCGATGAGTGTAGCAACATAATCATTTATAGACGACGGGAGAAAAACATCGTCATGGACGAACAATGCATAATCGTCGTCGCCATCAATGATCGTTTGCAGGAGTGTGAATAGGGAACTCGAACCACGGTGAAGAATTACATTATCAGCATTCGGGTTATTTCTTCCAAACTGTTGCGCATAGACTTCGTTTCGCGCCGCAACGTGAATTCTCATGAGCGTATCTCGTGAAACTGATTTATGCCTGTGATTTTGATCTGTGGTGTTTTGGTCAAGTCGATGCCTTTGATCGGGGAGAAAGATTGGAAATTCTCCCGGATATCGTTGATAGATGCCGCAACTACTTCCTTGTCTGGGAAATTTTTTAACATCTCAAGGGCCTTTCCCTCCCCATCCTCACCAAAGAACTTACGTGACAAAAGAATGAAGTTTCGAATCGAGAAGAACTTTTCGTTTTCCAGAAGATCATCCCGATAGAAATATCCCCCTGTGAAGTGGGTTGTAACTGCTCGTGGTTCATAAACCACCGATGCTCCCTGAAGCCACATGCGCCAGCTTACATCCACGTCTTCTAGGTAAAGAAAGAAACGCTCATCCATCCCGCCAATTGAACGATAGAGTTCCGTGTCAAAAAGACAAAATGCGCCGCTTGCCCACGGTGTGGTCAGGTCAAGTGGGTCGTATTCTTTCGGGTGCTCGAACGGCCACTGGCGTCCTTCTACGATGCCGACAGGCTTCTTTGTAGCAGCATATCGGTCAATTAATCGGTCAATTGCGCTGTCGTGAAGGATACAATCGGGGTTGATAATAACAAACACAGTGGACTGCGCGTTCTTGGCGAGTAAGTTATGTCCTTCTGCAAAACCTATTGCAGCTCCAGTTTCTTGCCGAACGACGGAAACCTCGATCCTTTCTGAAACATCCAGGAAAACATCTAGGTCGGAAGGGCCAGCGTAATTAACAACGTTGAAGCGAATGTTTCTCTTGGTGGCCTTGAGCAGGCTTGGGATCAGAATTTCATTCAGGTGGCGATGGTGATCGCGCCCAAATACGCAATTAACATCAATTGCTTGGTTCAACATTTCGTACCAATCTCATTCAATGATGCGATCCAAATTCGCTCCCCCTTTCCGTTTTCAGCTAAATGGATAGACTAAGTCAATGCCATAGAGGGAAATAGCGAATGGATTTTGTTGGGAGAGACGAAAGCATACTCAATAAAATTGGATCAAAGAAAGGGAAAACACTTGAAATAGGCCCTCTGTATCGTCCCCTCGTGGGGTAATCCCCCCGTTTTTAACGGGGCTCGTCAGTAGAATTCACGCGGCCATTTTCAGTTTCTGTGCGGGCGTTACGCCGCCGATGCCCATATTGGGACGTTCGTTGTTGTAGGTCCATAGCCACTGCGTGGCAAATTCCTGCGCCTCCTCAATGCTTTCGATGATATATTGGTCGAGCCATTCATTCCGAACGGTGCGATTGTAGCGCTCAACATACGCATTCTGTTGTGGCTTGCCGGGTTGGATATGGCTCAAGGCGATGCCTTGGTTGGCAGCCCATTCCATCAGTTTGCCACTGACGTATTCCGGCCCATTATCAACACGAATTGCGAATGGTTTGCCGCGCCATTCGATGATCTGGTTGAGGCTGCGGATGACGCGTTCGGCAGGCAGCGAGAAGTCTACCTCAATGCCCAGACCTTCGCGGTTGAAGTCGTCCAGGACGTTCAGCAGCCGGAATTGCCTTCCATCCTCCAGCCGGTCGGCCATGAAATCCATGGACCAGACCATGTTCGGCGCATCTGGCACGGTCAGAGCATCGGGCTTGTCCCGCTTCAACCGCTTGCGCGGCTTGATCCTGAGGTTCAATTCAAGCTCACGATAGATGCGGTAAACGCGTTTATGGTTCCAGTGATGCCCCCGGACATTGCGCAGATAAAGGAAACACAGACCGAAGCCCCAGGTCTTCTTTGCCCGCGTCAGTCCGATCAGGAGATCGGCAATCTGCCCGTTCTCGTCGTTCAGCCTGGCGCTGTAACGATAGCATGTCTCGCTGACCTCGAAGGTGCGGCAGGCAAGCGCAACGCTCACCCCTCGCAACGCCACTGCTTTCCCGGCCATCTCCCGGCGTTGAGATGGCCGTGTCACTTTTTTCCAAGAGCCTCTTTAAGCAGTTCCGCCTGCATGCTCATCTCCGCATACATCTTCTTCAGGCGACGGTTTTCGTCTTCCAGAGCCTTCATCTGACTGATCATCGAGGCATCCATGCCACCGTATTTGGATCGCCATTTGTAGAATGACGCAGTGCTCATTCCATGTTCCCGGCATAACTCGGGTACAGGAACGCCGCCTTCCGCCTGGCGAAGGATGGCAAGGATTTGTGGTTCGCTGAATCTGCTCGTCTTCATTAAAATCTCCTCGATCATATAGCCCGAGAAAATTCTACTTTTGAAGCCCGTTATTTGGTGGGGGGATTACCGTGGAGCGCGTTGAGGGGCGGGTATTCTTCGCTGACCACTGTTCTCACGAGGAATTAAAGGAGAAATATAAGAACGATCCCTTAGTCTCTCAGATGGACTTAGCGCCAGTCGATTTTGTGATTTCTGATGGCGATTTGGAGCGAGGGTGCAAGCGTGAAGCGCCGTATGACGTAATTATTGCGTCACACGTCATCGAACATGTGCCGAACTTGGTCGGATGGTTGGTTTCAGTGCGCAACTTGCTCTGTGATGGTGGTGTTCTGTGTTTGGCCGTGCCCGATAAAAGGTTCACGTTTGATTATCTTCGGAGACTGACAACGGTGAAGGACGTTGACGAGGCTCAGGCAGAAAACCGTATGAGACCGTCGTTAGATACTGTCTGCGACAGTTATAGAAATGTCATCGGGATCGGGCCGGGAACTCTGTGGGAAGCTAAACCTGACTTAAACGCAAACCCTGTCGGTTGGCCTAGCCATGTTGTGCAGGAAAAAATCAAAGCGCATCTTCGCGGCGAATATGTTGATGTTCACTGTTGGGTTTTCACGCCATGGCAATTTCTATCACTGATTGGTCATATAGTGTCCAGGTATGATGTCGGGTTTGATTTAAGGTACTTTCGGACCACTCAGCCGAACGAAGAAGAGTTTCACGTTCAGCTAGAGAAAGTGAAATCCACAGGTACAAAATGGTCAGAATTGGCTGAGTATCACAGAAAATATGCAGCAAGGCCGACCTTCAGTTTAGCGAATGACTGAAACATGAAATTGTCGGTCACTTAAAGTCGTCCCAGAGGGGCTGCTTTTTCTTGCCGTAATACGTTCAAGTTGAACTTGCGGAAAATAATAATGATTAAATCTAAATGTTGCATCAATAAAATAACATAATTATATTTATTAATTCTGTTTAGAAATATCTGGAGATTTTGATGTACCTTAATTCCCAATCACTTAAACCCTCTCTCCATATTCGCGATTCGGCGTGGCTGGAACATTCACCATTTGCCTTCTGGCTCATTGATGTTCTCCGACCGAACAAATTGGTCGAACTTGGCACGCACAATGGATTTTCTTTTTTATCACAATGCCAAGCAGTTAAATCTCTCAAACTCAATGCCTCAGTATATGCCGTTGATACCTGGCAAGGCGATGAGCATGCGGGTTTTTACGACAATAACGTATACGAAAGTCTAGAAGAAGAAGTACGCGCCCTGTATCCTGGCATCGGTAGGATGATCAGAGCAACATTTTCTGATGCTCGGAGCCAATTCGATAACTCTTCCGTTGATCTGCTTCATATTGACGGCCGCCACCGATATGAAGACGTAAAAGAAGATTTTCAAACTTGGGTTGATGCCTTGTCTGATAAAGGAGTCGTTTTGTTTCATGATACATCCGTTCGTCGTAGCGACTTTGGCGTCTATAAATTTTGGGCCGAAATTTCCTTAAATTACCCCTCGTTCGAATTTTACCACGGCCATGGCTTGGGGGTTCTATTGGTAGGTAAGAATGTTCCACAAATCTTGACAGATCTTTGCACCGGAAGTTTTGAACAAGAAAACTTCATCCGTGAAGCTTACGCCCGCCTTGGTTTTATAAACACTTGTCAATATGAAGAAAAGAAGTTTTATGGAATGCAGCAACAACTGCAACAAAAAATAAATATTAGTAATTCAACAATTGAGGATAAAAATTGCACTATAAATAAATTAAGTGAAGAGATTAAATTATTGCATAGAAAAATAAATGATTTAAATAATATTAATAAAATTAATACATGTAAACTTAATCAAGAAAACTTGGACTTAATTAATAAATTAAAGTGTGTCGAAGGATTAAATGAAAATATACTGTCATCGACCAGCTGGAGGATAACATGGCCTATGCGCGCAATCAAAACGATCTTCATCCGTTAGAGCCTGTTCCAAAAAGGATTGAGCGATTTCAGTAGGTTATGATTCAATCGGATTGCTTACATTCGATGGAGATCATGATGGCCTGGACTGCAACCGCTCGGCAACAATATGGACGACGCAACGCGCGCTATGCAAGCGATTTAACGGATGCGGAATGGACTGTCATCGAACCGATGATGCCTGCACCGAGCCGTCTCGGACGCCCTCGCAAGACGGATTTGCGAGAGGTGGTAAATGCGCTGCTTTATATTGCTTCATCAGGTGGCGCATGGCGGCTTTTGCCCACGGACTTCCCACCATTTTCCACGGTGCAAAAATACTTTTATCGATGGCGAGATGAAGGGATGCTGCGCACGATCAACAACGCGCTCGTGATGACAGCACGCGCGTTGACCGGAAAGCAGCCCAGCCCTACCGCTGGCGTGATCGATAGCCAGTCAGTAAAAACCACGGAAAGTGGCGGAATACGGGGCTTTGACGCGGGAAAAAAGATCAACGGTCGCAAGCGTCATATTGTGGTTGATACCCTCGGCTTGATGGTTGGTCTGGTGATCCATTCTGCGGGTATTCAAGACAGAGATGGTGCACCTGATGTCTTGAAAACCATCCTCAAACGCTGGCCGTGGTTACGGCATATCTTTGCTGATGGTGGATACGCAGGACCCAAGCTCAAAGGCAGGCTGGAAAAGGTCGGAAAGTTTACGCTGGAAATCGTCAAACGATCCGATCACGCTGCGGGCTTCAAACTCTTACCACGCCGATGGGTGGTCGAGAGGACCTTTGCATGGTTGGGACGTTGCCGCAGACTGGCTAAAGATTTCGAGAAAACCATCGTGTCTGCTGAAGCATGGGTCTACATCGCAAACATCCGCCTGCTTACCCGGCGCGTCGCAAGAGCCTGATATCGTTACGTTCATTATGATTCAGGCTCTTAGGTTCCATCTTCATACTTGCACCATCAGAAAACAACAGTAAGCGGTCAGCCGATGACGTCTTGCTTAAAATTCCAGGGCATGAGTGCTTCGATTTCGGTGACGGGCCAACCCTGAACGATGCGGGTCAAGGTCTGCGAGAGCCAGGCAAGCGGATCGACATTATTCATTTTGGAGGTCTGAAGAAGAGTAGCGTAACGTCCCGATTGCTGCCGCCTTTTGAACCAAGGCCTCGTGGCATAAGACACGTGTTTAACGACGTCGTTAGCGACGTGTCTTATGCGAGGATTGGATGCGAGTTGAGGTTCTTGGCGCGGAACGGCGTCGTCGCTGGGGCGATCAGAAGAAACTGGATATCGTCATGTCGATTGGGATCGGCGGTGCGACGGTCACGGATGTGGCTCAGCGGTACGATGTGACCCGTCAGCAGATTTACACATGGCGACGGGAACTGAAGAAGAAGGGTCTTCTGCTCTCTTCGCGGGAAGCCGTATTTCTTCCTGTTGATATGGGTAGTGAGCAGATCCCTTCTGGGGTTAGCGATGACGCTGATGCTTCGTCCTCAATGATTGAATTGCACTTGCGCTGCGGTCGCAGCCTTCGTTTCACGAGCACGCTGGAGGATACGGTGCTGGCACGGCTCATCCGGACGGTGGAACAGGCATGATTGGACCGGGCACTGGCGTTCGGGTTTACCTTGCCTGCGGCGTGACAGATATGAGGAAAGGTATTGAGGGCCTTTCGATGTTGGCGCAGGATGTCTTGCGCCAGAAGCCGACAGGTGGAGCTGTCTTCGCCTTTCGCGGGCGGCGTGGTGATCGGGTGAAGCTGTTGTATTTTGATGGCCAGGGATTTTGCCTTTACTATAAAATCCTGCAGAAAGGGCGTTTCCCCTGGCCTTCAGCGGCCGATGGGACGGCTCGACTGACAGCAGCGCAGCTGGCGATGCTATGGGAAGGAATAGATTGGAGACGTCCGGACTGGGGTGCTCCGCCCGCCCGCGTCGGTTGATTTTATCTTACTGAAACTACTTGTTTTTATGGCGTTCTGTCCTGACTTATGCTAGTCAGGATCATGTCGAATGCGAGCTCAATTCTTCCTGATGATCCAGCCTTTCTGAAGGCAATGATCACCGCCTTGCAGGCGGAGAATGCGAAGATGTCGGCGGCGTTGAAAGCACACGATCACCTGATCCAGGGTCTGAGGCTACGCATTGCGCGATTGAAGAAACAGGTCTTCGGCAAGTCTTCTGAAAAAATCGAGCGGGAAATTGCGCAACTGGAACTGGCGCTGGAGGATCTGTTGATTGCCAGCGCCGAACATGAGGCCGGGCCCGTCGAAGAGCTTGAAAACGATACGGCTTGCGGTCCGGAGGAGACTTTAAAGCCCAAGTCATCACGTCGGCGTCCACGTGTGTCGGAAAATGCTGTTCGCGAACGTCGTGAACTGGATCCCGGTCATTGCTGTCCTGCGTGCGGAGGCGAGTTGCGTTTTGTTGGAGAGGATGTCAGCGAAATCCTCGACATGATCGCAGCGACGATGAAGGTCATCGAGATCGCCAGGCCAAAGAAGTCATGCCGTTGCTGTGAGAAGATGGTGCAGGTTCCTGCTCCCAGCCGCCCGATACCGGGCAGTATGGCTGGTGCCGGGCTTCTGGCCTATATTCTGGTCTCCAAATTCGATGATCATCTGCCGCTCTATCGCCTCAACGAGATATTCGCGCGGATGGGGGCCGATATACCTGACAGCACACTGGTGGATTGGTGCGGTCGTGCCATGCAGGTGCTCCGTCCGCTGATCGAGCGCATTGAGATTGAGATCATGAAAAGCGATCTCCTCCATGCTGACGATACGCCGATCCGGGTGCTGGATCGCTCATTGCGCGACAAGGGATTGGGCAAAGGTGTGAAGAAGGGCAGGATCTGGACATATGTCCGCGATCAGCGTCCATGGGCAGGTAGTGCGCCACCAGGTGCGGTTTATTACTTCGCGCCCGACTGGAAGGAAGAGCACGTTCATCGCCATCTCGAAAAGGCGAGTGGCATTCTTCAGGCCGATGGCTACAAAGGCTATACGAAGCTATATGAGCCGGGATCGGACGGAAAGCGTCGGTTCTGGGAAGCTTCATGCTGGGCGCATTGGCGGCGTGACTTTCATGACATCTGGACCGCGAACAAATCCGGGATTGCGCGCGAGGCTCTCGATCGGATCGGTGCGCTGTATGATATCGAACGGGATATTGTAGGCCGGCCCGCCGATGTACGGCTCGCCACGCGTCAAAAGCACAGCAAGCCAAAGATCGATGAACTGCACGCATGGGCAGAAAAGCAGTTGCTTCGCATTCCGGGAAAAAGCGAACTTGCGAAAGCTTTGCGCTATGGGCTGAGCAGATGGCCGTCACTCTGCCTGTTCCTGGAGGACGGACGCGTGGCCATGGACAACAACGCTGCGGAACGAGCCCTCAGACCGATAGGAGTAGGACGCCGGAATTGGTTGTTCGCAGGCGCTGACACCGGCGCGGAAACCTTGGCACGCGCCATGACGATCATTGAAACAGCGAAGATGAACGGCATCAACCCGCAAGCTTATCTGGCCGATGTGCTCGACCGCATTCACGACCACAAGATCAATCGGCTCGATGAGTTGCTCCCGTGGAATTGGAAGCCCCTCGCAGCTGAACATGCAAAGGCAGCCTGATGACCACGGTCAGATTTGTTTACACGCTCGACTATGTCGCCGAAATGCTCGAAGAGGATGTCGATCTTCTTCAGGCGATCATCTACAATGATGACAACTTGACCTATGGCAATATCATCAGTGTCGTGACCGGAGACGACCAGTCTACAAGCGCCCTGACGGACGACGGCATTGATGAGCTAAGACAGATGCTGGCTGACGCCCGTAAATCAGTCGAAAAATGGCAAGAATTCCTCGAATGCTTTGTCGATGACGAAGAGATAGTCGCCCGCCTCAAGACATATTCACCACGGTAACAATCGGGCGGTTACAGAGTAGCCAGGGTTGCCCATGTTTTTCCTCCGCCTTCGCTACCAGCAAAGAGGCTATTTTTTCTCGTAATTGTCTGGGGCCTGATCGCTCGCTCGACAATGTTGGAGTCGATTTCGATACGGCCGTCCGTTAGGAAGCGCTCCAATGCCTCGCGCCGCTTGAGCGCATAGCGGATCGCCTCTGCGGTTTTTGATTTTTTCGAGACCTTGCCGAGTTCCGTTTCCCATATCTTGAAGAGATCGGCGACAATACTCGCGGACCTTTCCTGCCGCAGCACGGCGCGGGTCGCGGCGTCCTTGCCGCGAACCTCGTCCTCGATCTTCCAAAGCTCGCGCATCGCGATGACCATATCCGTCGCGGCCTGCGAGACCCCAGTGATGTGCAGGTTGTAGAACTTTCTCCTCACATGTGCCCAGCATCCGGCGAGCCGGATCGTTTCATTGTTGCCGGATTTCACCTGCGCCTCGGCCAGGCTAGTATAGGCGTTGTATCCGTCAACTTGCAGAATGCCGTTAAACCCGGCGAGATGACGCGCCACGCACTCCGTGCCTCGGCTGTCTTCAAACCGGTAGGCCACCATCGGCGGACTGGTTCCACCATAGGGTCGATCATCTCGGGCATAGGCCCAAAGCCATGCCTTCATAACCTTTCCTGAGCCGGGCACCAGGGTGGGCAAGGTCGTTTCGTCGGCGAAGATCCGCTCGCCCTCCTTGACCCGTTCAAGGATATAATCAGCGCATATCTGAAGCTCGAAGCCGAGATGCCCCATCCATTGCGCCATCAGGTTCCGGCTGATCTCGACACCATCGCGCAGATAGATCGCTTCCTGGCGATAAAGCGGCAGCCCATCAGCGTATTTGGAGACCGCGATGTAGGCCAGCAGCCGCTCCGTCGGCAGGCCGCTTTCGATGATATGCGCCGGTGCCAGCGCCTGCAGAACCCCGTCATGACCTCTGAATGCATATTTCGGGCGCCGCGTCACGATGACCCGGAACTTCGGCGGCACGACGTCCAGCCGCTCGCAGCGATCCTCACCAATCAGAACCTTTTCCAGTCCCTCGCATCCGGCCGGGATTTCCGGCTCGATGACCTCTTCGATGCGTTCAAGGTGTGCGGCAAAACCCTTGCGCGGACGAGGTGCGCGCTTCGGCTTGTCGCCAGACCCGCCCCGATCGATTTCACGCTGGAGCGCCGCAAGTCCCGTCTCAACCTCCTCGAAGGCAAAGGACACCTGCTCGTCGCTGACCCCAAGGCGAAGACGCTCGGAGCGCGTGCCATGTTGCGTGCGTTGCAATACCTTCATGATCGCCGTGAGATTGGCGATCCGCTCGTTCGCCGCCGCCTCGACTGCCTTCAGCCGTGTAACCTCTGCTTCGGCGATTTCAACGGCGGCCAGCGCTGCTTTTGTTTGTGCCTCAGAGGTCACAAGCCGGGCTTGCGCCAGAGCGATCCGCTCCTCATTTGCCGCCTGTTCTCTCGCCATCGCGAGGACCATCGCCTTGAGCGCATCAACGTCATCAGGAAGGGCGGAAACAGGCGATGTCATACGTCACAATAGAGCACAAAATCCCTGTTTTTCAAAGGGTTCGTATGCTCTCGGGGTCAATTAAAAAGACGATTTCATCCCGTCAGCTGTGGGCGTTTGACCCGCGCGGGACGGATTTTCTTCCAGTCAAGGCCAGCCAGAAGTGCCATCAGCTGAGAATGATCCAACCGCATGCGCGCCGCCGATATTCCAGGCCAGCAAAAGCCGGTTTCTTCAAGGGTTTTCGAATAAAGGCATACCCCGGAGCCATCCCACCACACGATTTTCAGCCGATCCGACCGCTTCGATCGGAATACATGAAGCGCACCGGAGAACGGATCGAGACCGCCGTCCCTTACAAGCGCCATCAAGGAGGCTGCGCCCTTGCGAAAGTCGACTGGCTGAGCCGACACGTAAACCACAACACCCGACGCGATCATGCCTGTCGCACCGCCCGAATGATACCCGCCAATTGTCGAGGTTCAATATTGCTGCCCACGCGCATCACCACATCCCCAACGACAATTTCCACCGCCGTACTGTTCACAGCATCAAAACGGGTAAACTTCACCGGCGCCTCTTTCTCATCCGTGGATGGAGCAATCATCCCCGATGAAAGCGCTTTCCGACGCCAGGCGAACACCTGCGAGGGATCAAGATCATGACTACGGGCTATCTGAGATACATTGGCACCAGGTAATAGTGTCTCTGCCACGATCCTGGCTTTTTCTTCCGGGGACCAGTGCCGAAAACGACGAGCTGGGCTATGTGCCAGCCGGACAGGATCGGCAGTGAGAACTTCGAAGTTCTTAGTGTCGGTCCACAAAGAAGTTGAATGATCTGAATCAGTTGTGATTCTATGTTGTTGATCTGAATCGATGAGGCATGGAAGCGATGTGGACGAAAGCGAACCGTGGGAAATACAAGCGTGATGGTCTGCGCTATCCGAGCGATCTGACGGACGCGGAATGGGGTCTAGTCGAGCCTTTGATCCCGCCCGCCAAACGAGGCGGGCGCAGGCGCGAAGTTGATGTGCGCGAGGTTGTCAACGGCCTGCTTTACGTGCTGAGCACAGGCTGCCAATGGCGAGCTGTGCCGAAGGATCTGCCGCCCAGGAGCACGCTGTTTAGCTATTTCGACCTATGGAACTGGGATGGCACACTTGCTCGCATACACGAGGAACTCTACGTGAAATGTAGGGAAGCCATGGGCCGTGAAGCCAGCCCAACTGCAGCGGTCATCGACAGCCAAAGCGTCAAAGGCGCTGAAAAAGGGGGCGTTGTATCGACCCGTGCGGGTATGATGCGGGGAAAAAGATCAAAGGCAAGAAGCGCCATATCCTCGTCGATACGGTAGGGCTTTTGCTGCATGCGTTGGTCCATCCGGCCGACATCCAGGATCGCGACGGCGGCGTTCTGGTTCTGAAGACGCTGTTTGGGCGTTATCCTTTTTTGAAGAAGCTGTTCGCTGATGGCGGTTATCAGGGCCCCATCTTCGCCAAGGGTCAGAAGAAGGCCATGCCTGGGGTTGCGACCGCCATCATCAAGCGATCTGATGTCGCCAAGGGATTTGAGGTTCTGCCGAGGCGTTGGGTGGTCGAACGGACTTTCGCGTGGCTGGGCCGATGCCGCAGGTTGGCCAAGGACTTCGAGAACCTCACCCGCAACGCCCTCGCTTTCCTCAAATTGGCCTCGATCCGCCTCATGCTGAGAAAGCTTTGTTCAAAATGAATAACTTTCCGGACAGACTCTTAGTATCAGACATATGTTCGTTCATATGACTCTCCGCATGATTCACGCAGAAAGAATGAACCGATCCTACCCGTCAGCGCTACGTGGGAAGCCGTGACCGCTTACAAACAACATGAGACTTCTGTCTCAAGCTTGAACTCGCGGCTGAACTTCGTTCTTCGCATTCCAACTCTCCAGTTCCGTTAAGCGCCTTATCTCGGTGTCCACGAACCCGGCAGTAGGTCAAGGCCTGCCGTTGGTTTTTTTGGATTGGAATGCATGGGCACGATAATCCCAAAAATTAGAACAGTTTAACTCCATATGCTCTATAAAAGGTGATCGCGGACTGGATAAATATTTTTATATGCCAGAAACCCTTCGTTGAGGCGTGCCCGCCTGCATGGATTACTCGGACTGTCGGCACATAAGCCGTATCGGCGATCTTATGCACTCTTAACGAAAGGTCAAAATCTTCAAAATATAAAAAGAAATTATTACTAAACCCTCCTGCTTTTCTTAAAATAGTGCTTCTAAAAAACATGAAACACCCACTTACAATAGGGGGGTGCCAATAGGTATCCTCTTGTGTTTCAGTTTGCATCTCATATCGCCCTAAACGTGCAGAGAAGAGTGAGCGGATTTTTCTGGGGGCGAAGCCTCTTAGTATCAAATCGAATACTGCCGGATAGCGCTTGCAAAGATATTGTCTTTGCCCATTCGGCCAAACTGCATACGGGCTCAACAATCCACAGTTTTCATTGGCTCTCATGAAAGTTAATGCGCTGACTAGTGCATCTGGTGCTAGTTGAATGTCTGGATTGAGAATTAGATGAAATTCACCCATCTGTTGAATTGCAATATTGTGGGCTCGGCCAAAGCCGATGTTGCCTTGTCCCTGCACTAACGTGATGGGTAAATCTGGATATTCGCGTCGCAGAAACGAAGCAACCTCATTATTAACGGAATTGTCAACGATTGTAATTGATAAGGATCCGGGTACGAACTGTTTGAGCGTAACTTTCAAGCTATCCAGAGTTTTTTTAAGCTCATCAAAATCAGGATTAAACGTAACAATTGAAATCGTTAGCAATGGCTGCTTGTTGATTTGAGGATCCGCAGCTAAAACATTATAGGTCATTCTTTAAATTCTCGGTTCGCTAGGTAGGCCGGGCGTCGTCAAAACGATGCCATCATCTTAGGCATATTAGGTGATTATATGAACGAAACAAAAGAAGTAAGATGATAGGAGTTGGAATCGGATGAAAGGGATTATTCTCGCTGGGGGTAGTGGTACGAGGTTGTTCCCTTTAACAATCGCGGTCTCAAAACAGATTCTACCGATTTATGACAAACCTATGATCTATTATCCCCTAAGCGTGCTCATGCTGGCGGGCATCCAGGATATTCTGGTCATTTCGACACCGCATGATTTGCCTCTATTTCAGAAATTACTCGGTGACGGTCATGAGTTCGGTGTGAATTTCTCGTATGCAGAACAGGCTCATCCGAACGGTCTGGCAGAAGCTTTCATCATTGGTAGAGAGTTTATCGGCGATGATAGCGTTGCAATGATCCTCGGCGACAACATTTATTTTGGTGACGGTCTTTCGAATCTTTCGCAACTCTCCTCTCAGCCGATGAAGGGTGGAACTGTTTTTGCTTATCGGGTGGATGACCCGCAACGCTATGGCGTGGTGGAATTTGATAGCAAGACCGGACAGGCAATCTCGATTGAAGAAAAGCCTGAAAAACCAAGGTCCCATTGGGCTGTAACTGGTCTCTATTTCTACGACAACAAAGTGGTCGACATTGCACGTTCGATCAAGCCTTCCGCTCGTGGCGAACTTGAAATCACCACGGTGAACAACGTGTATCTCGAACGCGGAGAGCTGAATGTTCAACGTTTCGGACGGGGATACGCGTGGCTCGATACGGGGACGCATGACAGCCTCCACGAAGCATCATCATTTGTCCGGACTATAGAAAAGCGGCAGGGTATTAAGATCGCTTGTCCAGAAGAAATTGGCTTGGATAAAGGGTGGCTGAGTGGTGAAGCTGTGCTCGAACGCGCGGCCAAGCTTGGTAAAACTGAATATGCTGCATATCTTCGTCGTCGTGTTGCAGAATTAGGAAAAGATTGATGCAAGTTCGTCCCTTAGGTTTAGACGGCGTTTTCGAGGTCAGCCCGCGTAAATTTGGTGATGACCGTGGCTTTTTTTCCGAGACCTACAATGCGAAATCATTCGCGGAGGCTGGTATTGATCTGACTTTTGTTCAGGACAATCATTCTTATTCGGCTGCCAAGGGTGTTGTGCGTGGGCTTCACTATCAGTTGCTACCATTTGCACAGGACAAACTGGTGCGTGTTACGCGTGGTGCAATTCTGGATGTTGCGGTCGATATCCGCAAAAGTTCGCCAACATTCGGGAAGTGGGTCGCGCTGGAGGTGTCCGCTGAAAAGTGGAACCAGATTCTGGTACCGAAGGGCTTTGCACACGGCTTCATGACACTCGTTGAAAACACCGAGGTTATCTACAAGGTCACGGATTACTATTCGCCGGAGCATGACCGCTCGATCCGGTTTGATGACTCTGCCATCGGTATCGATTGGCCAATAGCATCGTCAGGCGTCCAGCTTTCCGATAAGGATAGCAAGGCACCGCTGCTTGCCGACGCAGAAGTTTTTGCTTGAGGAAGTGATATGAATATTCTCGTTACCGGTGGAGCAGGGTTCATTGGTTCGGCCGTCTGTCGGCATCTGGCTTCTGATCCGAAGGTCAATGTCGTCAACCTCGATAAACTGACCTATGCGGGTAATCTGGCATCACTTCGCCAGATCGAAAACCACCCAAATTACAGCTTTCTTGAAGCCGATATTTGTGACGACACGAGCGTTCTGGAAGCATTGCGCGCCCACGAAATCGATGTGGTCATGCATTTGGCGGCGGAAAGCCACGTAGACCGTTCAATCGATGGTCCGGGTGCATTCATTGAGACGAATATCGTCGGAACGTTCCGTTTGCTCAATGCGGCACTTGCTTATTGGCGAGAACTGCCGGAGTCGCGCAAGTCGAACTTCCGCTTCCACCACATCTCGACGGATGAAGTGTTTGGCGATCTGCCGTTCGATAGCGGCATCTTCACCGAAGAAACCCCCTATCAGCCGTCCTCACCGTATTCGGCTTCAAAAGCCGCATCCGATCATCTGGTGCGCGCTTGGCATGAAACTTATGGTTTGCCGGTAGTGCTCACCAATTGCTCGAATAATTATGGGCCGTTCCATTTTCCGGAAAAGCTGATCCCGCTCGTCATTCTTAACGCGCTCGATGAAAAGCCACTGCCGGTTTATGGGGCAGGGGCAAATGTCCGTGACTGGCTCTACGTCGAGGACCATGCGCGCGCCTTGGCACTCGTTGCAACAACGGGTAAGCTGGGCGAAAGCTACAATATCGGTGGGCGTGCAGAGCGTACCAATCTTAGTGTCGTTGAAACGATCTGCGCTATCCTCGACAAGAAGCGGCCTCGTGCAAACGGTAAGAGCTACGCTGATCTGATAACCTTCGTGACAGATCGACCTGGTCATGACCGCCGCTATGCGATTGACGCTTCGAAGATTGAACGTGAATTGGGCTGGAAGCCGCAGGAAAGCTTCGAGACGGGATTGGAAAAAACTATTCAATGGTATCTCGATAATGCATGGTGGTGGGAGCCGATCCGCAGCGGTACATACGCTGGTGAGCGTCTGGGTAGCACGTCAGCAAAAGGGGCCAAGGCATGAAAATCCTTGTGACCGGGCGGGAAGGGCAGGTTGTTCAGAGCCTTCTTGAGAAGGCAGCTCAACGTTCCGATCTTGAGGTGATTGCGTTGGGTCGCCCGGAACTGGATCTGGCAAAGCCGGACACAGTGCGCAGTGCCATCGCGGCGATCAAGCCCGACATCGTCGTGTCCGCTGCCGCATACACTGCGGTGGATTTGGCCGAGGATAACAAGGAACTTGCGTTTGCGGCGAATGCCACTGGCGCTGAAGTAGTTGCCGAAGCCGCGAAGGCCTGCGGTGCTCCCGTCATCCATCTGTCGACGGATTATGTTTTTGCGGGCGACGCTGACGAACCGTACGTTGAAACGGACGCCACCGGACCTCGCGGTGTTTATGGTAGCTCCAAGCTTGAAGGCGAGCGTCTGGTTGCACAATCCAATCCGCAACACATCATTATGCGAACGGCGTGGGTTTATAGCCCCTTTGGCAAGAATTTTGTCAAGACGATGTTGAAGCTCGCAGAGACGCGAGATGCTCTCTCGGTTGTTTCCGACCAATGGGGTAATCCGACTAGTGCTCTTGATATCGCCGATGCGATTATCCAAGTCGCCGACCATTTGGCGGCTACGCCAGACTTTTCAGCTTATGGTGTTTATCATCTGGTTGGTATGGGCAATACAAACTGGAGTAGCTTTGCGCGCGCCATATTCGATGAAAGCGCCACGCTCGGCGGACCGACTGCGAATGTTACAGATATTACGACAGCCGATTATCCGACTAAAGCGGTACGCCCTGCCAACTCCCGCCTGTCGACTGCTAAATTCCAACAGGTGTTTAACTGGTCCGCACCGCATTGGAAGTCATCATTACGCGATGTAGTGGCCAGACTGATCTAACGTTTTGACATCAGAAATTCTCAGCGCGGCATCGTTCGGCGAACGGTGCCGCGTTTTTCGCTTACCACAGTTATAATTTCCGCTTGGTAAGCACTCTTGACGCTGTGCGCCAACTGTAGCACAAACCTATGACACATTTGGCGAATGCGAAAAAATGATTTATTGAAATCATTGAGGAATTTGGTCTGGCTGGGAATCCAGGCGTCCCGGTGGGCAAGATCACGCGGCCCATTTCAGTACTTAAGAGCGCGTCAATTCCATCGCGATTAGAGCGTTTCCCTGCCTGATTGAATCAGCAGGCTTTGCAAATCAGTTACTTTCTGATTCAAGCTATCTGCCGATGGAGGTCGGCAGATATGTCGCGAGCCCTTTCCATTGATCTTCGAATACGTGTAGTTGCTGCCGTTGATGGCGGTGCATCGCATCGAGAGGCTGCTGAGCGTTTCGGTGTAAGCGCAGCCAGCGTTAGCCGTTGGCGTAACCTTCAACTCCAGCAGGGAAATGTTCGACCCGGTCCACTGGGCGGCGACCGCAATTCTCACAAGACAGAAGCTCATGCTGATCAGATCATGATCTGGCTCGCCGAACACAGGGACGGTACTCTCTTCGAACTTCGCAGTGATTTGGCCGCCCAAGGCATCATAATCAGCAAGTCGGCACTGCACCGCTTTCTTGTCCGGCACGAACAAACGCGTAAAAAAAGACTGGCCATGCTGTAGAGCAAAGCCGTCCAGACGTTCTGGAAAAGCGGCAATGCTGGTTCGAGGAGCAACTTGATCTCGATCCAGAGCGGCTCGTGTTCATCGATGAGACCTGGACAGCGACCAATATGGCCCGTAGTCATGGGCGGTGCCGCAAGGGTGAGCGGTTGCGAATGGGTTTTCCTCACGGCCATCGCAAAACGACCACGTTGGTTGCGGGGCTGCGCAATACGGGAATGGTCGCGCCACTTGTCATCGACGGCCCCATCAACGGTGATTGGTTCGAGGCGTATGTCGCTCAGGTGTTGGTTCCAACATTGAAACCAGGTGATATTGTCATCCTCGATAATCTGTCCAGCCACAAACGACCGGCAGCAAGAGAATTGATCGAGGCGGTCGGCGCGACAATGATGTTCCTTCCACCTTACAGTCCAGACTTCAACCCGATCGAAAAGGCCTTCTCCAAGCTGAAGGCGCTTTTACGAAAGGCTGCCGAGAGAACAGTCAATGGGCTTTGGGATCGCATCGGTCAGATGGTTGAACTCATCGAACCGCAAGAGGCTCAGAATTACTTCAACTCGTGCGGATATGATCCAACTTGAAAGGGAAACGCTCTAGAACAACGTGCCAAACTCCACAGCAATTATTAACGCAGACTGCGTTAAGGATTTGAAATTGCCTGCCTATACGGATTATGACCCACAATAAGGTGCATATGATTGCACCATTGTGGGGATCATAGTTTTCAGGTTCACGTTATAAGATGATAAAACTTTTGAGCTGGGGGGCGCTTGCGGGCGTTACTTCTTTGACATTGGAAAAGAACTGGCGGAAAGCATGAGCGGCACATCCCTTAAATTTGGCACAAGCGGTCTGAGGGGATTGGCGAACGAACTGAATGGTTTGCCCGCTTATGCCTATTCTCTTGCTTTCGTTGAAATGCTGTTGAAAGCTGGAAAGCTGCAGAAGGGCGACAAGGTTTTCGTTGGTCAAGACCTTCGCCCATCCAGTCCGGCTATTGCAGCACTTTGCATGGCGGCAATCGAGGATGCGGGGTTTCAGCCGGTCGATTGTGGTGTTCTGCCAACCCCGGCTTTGAGCCACTTTGCGATTTCGCAGCAAGCGCCATGCATCATGGTTACGGGCAGCCATATTCCGGACGACCGCAACGGGCTTAAGTTCTATCGCAATGACGGAGAAATCGACAAGAATGACGAGAGCGCCATCAGCGCGATCTATGCCGCTCTGCCAGAAAATCATGCCTTTCGTCATCTGCATGATGTGCCCCTTAGCAGTGATGCAATCGACCGCTATGTGAAGCGTTATGTTGATTTTGTCGGACTTGAGAGCCTTCGCGGCTTGCGCGTCGGGGTCTATCAGCATTCGTCTGTGGCGCGTGATCTCATTATCCGTATCCTCACCGAGCTTGGCGCAGAAGCCGTACCGCTCGGTCGATCCGATGTATTTGTGCCAGTCGATACGGAAGCTTTGCGCTCCGAGGATATCGAACTTCTCGACCAGTGGGCGAAGGAAAGCCGCTTTGACGCCATTGTTTCCACGGATGGTGATGCCGACCGCCCGTTGATCGCGGATGAGAAGGGCCGCTTCGTTCGGGGCGATCTGGTGGGGGCGATCACTGCCGACTGGCTTGGCGTCAAAACGATTGTGACGCCGGTGACGTCCAACTCCGCTCTTGAAGAAAATTTCGAGCGCGTCATCAGAACACGGGTGGGGTCGCCCTATGTCATCGAAGGCATGGCGCAGGTCATCGCCTCGGGCATATCAGCGGTGGTCGGCTTTGAGGCCAATGGCGGTGTGTTGCTGGGCACGGATATCAGCCGGGACAATCGCACATTGACTGCGCTTTCGACCCGCGATGCGTTGCTGCCAATTCTCAGCAGTCTTGGTTCCGTCAAGGAGCTTGGCAAGCCATTGTCCGAAATCGCAGCCCGCTTCCATTTCCGTGTTGCTCTCAGCGACAGGCTGCAGAACGTCCCGCAGGAACAGAGCCTCGCGTTTTTGTCCCTGTTGAAGAATGAGGCGAAGCGAAGTGCACTGTTTCAGATGGACGATCCGATTGTCCGCTCCGAAACGATAGACGGCGTGAAACTCTTCTTCCGTTCCGGTAATGCAATTCATTATCGCGCTTCCGGCAATGCACCGGAACTGCGATGCTATGTGGAAGCTTCAGACGAGAGCCAGGCCGAGACGCTTCTGGAAACGGGACTTGCTATCGCCCGCAACGCAACGAAGGACAACTGAGCAATGAGCTTTATTCCTGTCATTATCAGCGGCGGTTCCGGTTCCAGATTGTGGCCGCTTTCGCGCGATGCGCATCCGAAGCCGTTCATCGAACTGCCCGATGGCAGCACCTTGATCGGCAAGACCTACAAGCGCGCGGCTCAGCTCTACGGTGTGGACCATATCCTCACCGTGACTAACCGCGACTTCCTGTTCCTGACGCTCGATGCCTATGCCGATGCCAAGGCGCCCAAGGTCGATAATGCGTTTCTGCTGGAGCCGCTCGGACGCGATACGGCACCTGCTGTGGCGGTTGCGGCTCTGCATGCTGCGGCGACTTACGGCCCGGACGCGACATTGCTTGTCATGCCCGCCGACCACCTGATCGAGGATGAGGCTGCTTTTGCCGAGGCTGTGACAAGGGCCCGCCAGCTTGCTGAAACGGGGCGCATTGTCACTTTCGGTATTGTGCCCGATCATCCGGAAACAGGCTTTGGCTATATTGAAGCCGAAGGTACGGATGTGCTGCGTTTTGTTGAAAAGCCTGATGCCGAGACCGCGCAAACCTATGTTGAGAGCGGTCGATATTTCTGGAACTCCGGCATGTTCTGTTTCACGGCCGGAACCATGCTTGCAGCAATGCAGCATTTTGCGCCGGAAATCTTCAATGCCGTGCAGGCCTCGCTTGAACATGCCCGGCGCGGCGTCAACGGCGAGACCAAGACCATCGAAATCGCAAAGGACGACTTTGCGACTGCTCCTGCGATTTCCATCGATTACGCGATCATGGAAAAGGCCGACAACATTGCCTGTATTCCAGTGTCCTGCGGCTGGTCCGATATTGGTTCCTGGGCGGCGATGGCCGATCTCGTCGCGCCGGATGACGACGGCAACCGTCTGCGCGGTGAGACGGTTATCGAAGACACGACCGACAGCTTTGTCTTGTCCGAAACCCGGCTGGTCAGCCTTGTCGGCGTTCACGATCTGCTTGTGGTGGACACGCCTGATGCGTTGCTTGTAGCTCATCGTGACAAGGCGCAGGAAGTGCGCAAGGTCTTCAACAAGCTGCGGGCAAGCGGCCATGAAGCAGCCAAGCTTCATCGCACGGCCCATCGCCCATGGGGCACTTATACGGTTCTTGAGGAAGGCGACGGCTTCAAGATCAAGCGGATCGAAGTGAAGCCGGGGCGTCGCCTGAGCTTGCAGGCGCATCACCACCGCTCCGAACACTGGATCGTCGTTTCCGGAACCGCAAAGGTCACCAATGGCGACCGCGAGATTCTGCTCACGACCAACCAGTCGACCTATATTCCTTGTGGTTTCCGCCACCGGCTGGAAAATCCGGGCATTCTGCCGCTCGTGCTTATCGAGGTGCAAAGCGGCGAATATCTGGGCGAAGACGACATCGTGCGTTTCGATGATGTCTATGGCCGCACATAGGGTTGTCTGACCGGTAGGGAATAGAAGCGGGCCGAATTTATTCGGGAACCATTCGCCATCGCGGATGTTTGCCTTAACATGCCCAGCAAGGAACAGGACCCGGCAACCGATCAGATCGGTATGCCGGTCATCGACTTTCAAAAACACGCTCTTTTCTTCGATGTGGACGGAACCCTGCTCGATATCGCCGCCAGTCCGGATGGCGTTATCGTTTCAGTTGGTCTGCAAAAATCGCTTTCGTCCATTTCGGCGCGGCTGTCTGGCGCAATGGCGCTGGTCACGGGCAGGGCGATTGCGTTTATCGAGGAACGCCTTCCCGATTATACCGGCCCAATAGCTGCGCTGCACGGTGCCGAGTTTCGCCACGCATCCGGGCTGGTCGAACGGATCGAACCGGATGAGCATTTTCTGATTGCCAAGGATTTTCTACGTCAGGCTGCACTGCGTGTCAGCGGCTTTCTTGCCGAAGACAAGGGGAGCGCGGTGGCGCTTCATTATCGCGCCGCGCCTGAAAAAGCCGATCTGGCGCATGATCTCGTCAACAAGGCATTGAAGCTCGCCGGGCCGGGCTGGGTCGTGCAGTCGGGCAAGATGGTTTTCGAGTTGCGCCCGGCGATCAGCGACAAGGGCGTGGCCTTGCGCCGCTTCATGAAGGAAGAGCCGTTTGCGGGTAGGGCACCGATCGCATTCGGTGACGATCTGACAGATTTATCGATGCTTGACGCTGCAGACGAACTGGATGGCACTGCGGTCGTGATCGGTCGCGCAATCGACCGTCCGGGCGCCACGCGGTTGGCGAACCCGGCAGAGCTTCGTCTCTGGCTATCCCGCCTTTGTGGCGATGAACAAGCAAAACAATGAGAGGATTTGATATATGGGTCGGCTGATCGTGGTCTCCAATCGTGTTCCCTTGCCTGACGAACAGGGCAAGGCTCCTGCGGGTGGGCTGGCGGTGGCATTGCAGGCCGCGCTCAGCGAACGCGGTGGCATATGGCTCGGGTGGTCCGGCAGGACCCTTCCCAATCGCCAGGTGCAGGAACTGGCGATCCGCGATGTGGGCTCCATTCGCTACGCGCTGCTCGATCTCCACAAGAAGGATATCGATGAATATTATGCCGGCTTCGCCAACCGCATGCTCTGGCCGCTTTGTCACTATCGCCTGGATCTGATCGATTACACGCGCAAGGACATGGCCGGATATTTCCGGGTCAATCGCCTGTTTGCAAAGCATCTTCTGCCGATGATCGAGCCGGATGATGTGATTTGGGTCCACGACTATCATCTCATTCCGCTGGCGGCCGAACTGCGTAATCTCGGTGTCACCAACCGCATCGGCTTCTTCCTGCATATTCCCTGGCCGCCTGCCGATATCCTGTTCACGCTACCCGTGCATGAGACCATCATGCGCGGCCTCGCATCCTATGATGTGGTGGGCTTCCAGACCGAGAACGATGTCGATAACTTCATCGGCTGCCTGCGGCGAGAGAAGATCGGCAAGCCGCTCAATGATGACGGATTGTTCGAAGCGTTCGGGCACCAGTTTCGTGCCGAGCGCTTCGGTATCGGTATCGAGACGGCGTCCTTCGCGAAGATAGCCGATAAGGCGCAACGTCATTCAACCGTAAAGCGCATGCGTGACAGCATGCTTGATCGCGATCTAATCATCGGCGTCGACCGGCTCGATTATTCCAAAGGCATCACCAATCGCATGGAGGCTTTCGAGCATTTCCTGAAGGTCGATCCCGGCAATCGCGGCAAGGTCATCTTTTTGCAGGTCACGCCGAAATCTCGCTCCGAAGTGCCGGAATACAAGGATATGCAACGCGCCGTGGCAGAACTAGCCGGTCGGGTGAACGGTGCAAACGCTACGGTCGACTGGACGCCGATACGCTATATCAACCGTTCCCTGAACCGCGAGGTGTTGGCCGGGCTTTATCGGCTGGCGGCTGTCGGACTGGTCACGCCGCTGCGTGACGGGATGAATCTTGTCGCCAAGGAATATGTCGCGGCACAGGACCCTGAAAATCCCGGCGTGCTGGTGCTGTCCCGTTTTGCTGGCGCCGCGCAGGAACTCGACGGCGCGCTTCTGGTCAATCCCTATGACACCGAGGCGATGGCCTATGCCATGGCCCGCGCGCTTGCCATGCCGCTTGCCGAACGCAAGGAACGGTTTGAAAGCATGATGGCTTTTCTGATCACCCACAACGTCAATCACTGGTGCGATGACTTTCTGGACCGTCTTTCCCCCGGTTGATGGGTTACGGTTTGACAACGCCGAGTTTGGCGGCTTCTTCCGCAAGATGTATCGTATAATTGAAGTTGCCCATATCTGACGATAGCAGGGGGGCTTTTGTCTCGCGAGCTTCCTTTGGCGACATGCCAAAACGAGTTTTGAATGCTCTGGTAAACTGTGCGCCGTCATGAAATCCGCAGCGATAAGCGATTTCCTTGAATGACACGTGTCTGCCACACTCGCCGACCAGAATGCGATAGGCATGATCGAGCCGCTTCTCACGAATGATTGTGGCAATACCACCCTCTGTATCAAATGTCCGGTAAAGGCGTGAGCGGGAGACGCGAAGATTCTGGACGATAAGATTTGGCCCCAGCAGAGGATTGAATAGATTATCGTCGATATAGGCGAGGACGCTTTTGCGCATGGGAAGATTGACGGGAAGGCGCTGCATTTCTTCCCTGTCAACGCCGTTGATGCCGGCGCCAAGCAGCGTCAGCATTGCTTCCTGCGCTGATTTTGCTTCGGCCTTGCCCAGTTTGCCAATCAACGATTGCAAACTATGGAGATAATCAAAAAGCAGACGCGTCAGTGGTGCATTTGCTGATAAGATAAGCCCGTGCAAATTACGCCAGCCTACCATCCCTTCCAGGTCATTACGGGGGATTGTGACTGTGGTAATCCCCCCACCAAATAACGGGCTTCAAAAGTAGAATTTTCTCGGGCTATATGATCGAGGAGATTTTAATGAAGACGAGCAGATTCAGCGAACCACAAATCCTTGCCATCCTTCGCCAGGCGGAAGGCGGCGTTCCTGTACCCGAGTTATGCCGGGAACATGGAATGAGCACTGCGTCATTCTACAAATGGCGATCCAAATACGGTGGCATGGATGCCTCGATGATCAGTCAGATGAAGGCTCTGGAAGACGAAAACCGTCGCCTGAAGAAGATGTATGCGGAGATGAGCATGCAGGCGGAACTGCTTAAAGAGGCTCTTGGAAAAAAGTGACACGGCCATCTCAACGCCGGGAGATGGCCGGGAAAGCAGTGGCGTTGCGAGGGGTGAGCGTTGCGCTTGCCTGCCGCACCTTCGAGGTCAGCGAGACATGCTATCGTTACAGCGCCAGGCTGAACGACGAGAACGGGCAGATTGCCGATCTCCTGATCGGACTGACGCGGGCAAAGAAGACCTGGGGCTTCGGTCTGTGTTTCCTTTATCTGCGCAATGTCCGGGGGCATCACTGGAACCATAAACGCGTTTACCGCATCTATCGTGAGCTTGAATTGAACCTCAGGATCAAGCCGCGCAAGCGGTTGAAGCGGGACAAGCCCGATGCTCTGACCGTGCCAGATGCGCCGAACATGGTCTGGTCCATGGATTTCATGGCCGACCGGCTGGAGGATGGAAGGCAATTCCGGCTGCTGAACGTCCTGGACGACTTCAACCGCGAAGGTCTGGGCATTGAGGTAGACTTCTCGCTGCCTGCCGAACGCGTCATCCGCAGCCTCAACCAGATCATCGAATGGCGCGGCAAACCATTCGCAATTCGTGTTGATAATGGGCCGGAATACGTCAGTGGCAAACTGATGGAATGGGCTGCCAACCAAGGCATCGCCTTGAGCCATATCCAACCCGGCAAGCCACAACAGAATGCGTATGTTGAGCGCTACAATCGCACCGTTCGGAATGAATGGCTCGACCAATATATCATCGAAAGCATTGAGGAGGCGCAGGAATTTGCCACGCAGTGGCTATGGACCTACAACAACGAACGTCCCAATATGGGCATCGGCGGCGTAACGCCCGCACAGAAACTGAAAATGGCCGCGTGAATTCTACTGACGAGCCCCGTTAAAAACGGGGGGATTACCAGGGGACCGGCTCTTCCGGTACAGTGACGAGGCCGTCCTGGGCCATGCCTCTGTGGAATTCACCGTCAGTTCCCGCTAGTCAACGGTCGCAGCGTGCTATTGTCTATCCGCAGGCGGTGCCGTCGCGGAAGCTTTACCGTTATGATTGTACGCCGATGCCCGCAGAACCGAATGCGGTTCCGCGGGCTGATTTCAGCGGTCAGTAAGGGCTGTCGACTTTACCCATCTCGACATAGACGGTCTTGATCTGGCTGTAATGAGCGAGGGCGGCAATGCCGTTCTCGCGTCCAATGCCGGATTGTTTGTAACCGCCGAAGGGCACTTCCACCGGTGTCAGATTATAGGCATTGATCCAGCATGTGCCGGCCTTGATCTGGCCAATTACGCGATGGCCGCGTGCGATATCGGCGGTGAACACGCCTGCCGCCAGACCGAATTCGGTATCGTTGGCGCGCGCAATCACTTCATCCTCGTCGGAAAATTCCAGGACGCTCATCACCGGCCCGAAGATTTCCTCGCGAGCGATGGTCATGTCGTCGGTTACATCCGTAAAGATGGTCGGCTCGATGAAATAGCCTTTATCGAAGCCTTGCAGCTTTGGCACGCCACCGCCGCAGGCAAGCGTTGCGCCTTCTGCCTTGCCTTTTTCGATATAGGACAGCACCTTGTCACGCTGGGCTCTATTGACGAGCGGCCCCATCTGGGTGGCTTCATCGAGCGGGTCGCCGATGCGAATTTTGCGCGTGCGTTCGACCAGCCGTTCGACAAAGCGCTCGCGCAGGTTCTTATGAACAAAGACGCGGGTGCCGTTTGAACAGACCTGCCCGGTCGAATAGAAATTACCCAGCATCGCGCCGCCAATGGCGCTTTCAATATCAGCGTCGTCGAACACGATGATCGGGGACTTGCCGCCAAGTTCCATGGTGACATGCTTCAGATGTTCGCCAGCCTGCGCCATGATACGCTTGCCGGTCGGCACCGAGCCGGTCAGCGAAACCTTGGCCGTGAGGCGATGATTGACGAGTGCCGCGCCGACATCGCCGAAACCCTGCACGACATTGAACAAGCCGTCAGGGAGGCCGGCTTCCTTATAGGCTTCAGCCAATGCGAGCGCTGAAAGCGGCGTATTTTCGGACGGCTTGAAGATGAAGGCATTGCCCATGGCGAGTGCAGGCGCCGATTTCCACGCGGCGATCTGGATCGGATAGTTCCATGCGCCGATACCGACGCAGATGCCCAGCGCTTCGCGGCGCGTATAGGCGAACGAGCCGCCAAGTTCCACGAACTCGCCGTTGAAGCCGGAAATGATACCCCCGAAAAACTCCAGCGCATCGGCTGCCGAAGCGGCATCCGCCACCAGAGTTTCCTGAAGCGCCTTGCCGGTATCGAGCGTTTCGAGCTTCGACAGCTTCTTGTTCTTCTCACGCAGTATGTCTGCCGTGCGGCGCAGGATGCGTCCGCGCTCGACAGGTTTCAGCGCTGCCCATTCGCCCTGGGCTTTTAGCGCTGCCGCATAAGCCGCTTCGATCACATCCGGCGTTGCCGAATAGAGCCTGGCAATTTCCTCGCCGGTTGCCGGATAGATGACCGGCGAAGGCTTGCCTGTCTTGTCTTCAACGAATGCGCCGCCGATGAAATGCGAGGCTTTGGGTTGTGCTTTCATTGTGTGTTCCTACTTCGGAATGAAGGGAATAGGAGAGTAAGGAAATAAGGCAGTATGTTTGTGCGCAAAAAGCACGACCTGACATACTGCCTTATTCCCCTATTCCCTTACTCCCCTAACGATCAGATACTTGCCACCGCGGATTGATCCATGGCTCCTGATCGGAGCGCGCGAGCGGCGTACGACCGAGAATATGATCGGAGGCCTTTTCGCCGACCATGATCGACGGGCCGTTGAGATTGCCGTTGGTGATGCGCGGGAAGATGGATGAATCCGCAACGCGCAAGCCTTCGACACCGATCACCCGGCATTCAGCATCGACCACTGCCATTGGATCGTCAACCGCACCCATTTTGCACGTGCCGCATGGATGGAATGCGCTTTCGACGTGTTCCTTGATGAAATTATCGATTTCATCGTCGCTCTGAACATGTGCGCCCGGCTGGATTTCTGCTCCCCGATAAGGATTGAACGCGGCCTGTCCGAAGATTTCGCGGGTCAGCCGTACGCAATGGCGGAAGTCGGCCCAGTCGTCTTCATGCGACATATAATTGAACTTGATGACAGGCTTTTCACGTGGATTGGCCGAGCGAAGCGTCACGCTGCCACGTGATTTCGACCGCATCGGGCCGACATGGGCCTGAAAGCCGTGCGACTGCGCTGCCGCCTTGCCGTCATAGCGTATAGCTACAGGAAGGAAGTGATACTGGATATCTGGATATTCCACGCCAGCTTTCGAGCGCAGGAATGCTGCGGATTCGAAATGGTTGGTGGCACCGTCGCCGGTCTTGAAGAACAGCCATTCCGCGCCGATCTTCGCTTTCGAGAACAGGTTCAGTTTGGAGTAGAGCGTGATTGGCTGCGTGCATTCCTGCTGGATATAGACTTCCAGATGGTCCTGCAGGTTCTGGCCGACGCCGGGGCGATCGGCGACCACTTCAATTCCGTGTTCTTTCAGTTGTGCGGCAGGGCCAATGCCAGAGAGCATCAGGAGCTTCGGCGAATTGATCGACGAGGCGGCAATGATGACTTCACGCCGCGCACGGATGGTCGAGAAGCTGCGGCCCGCCTCGATCTCAACGCCAACCGCGCGCTTGCCTTCCAGCACGATCTTGCGTGCAAGGCCCTTGACCAGCTTGACATTCGGGCGCTTGAGGGCGGGTTTCAGATAGGCGTTGGCGGCAGACCAGCGACGACCGTTGTGGATCGTCTGCTCCATCGGGCCGAAGCCTTCCTGCTTCTCGCCATTATAGTCTTCGGTGACTTCAAAGCCCGCTTCGTGGCCAGCCTCTACAAAGGCATGGAACAGGGGATTGTCGCGTTTGCCGCGCTGGATATAAAGCGGGCCATTGGTGCCGCGCCAGCCTTCCTGGCCACCGCTCGAATTTTCCATCCGCTTGAAATAGGGCAGTACATCTGCATAGGCCCAGCCGCGCGCACCGCTTTCCGACCAGTGGTCGTAGTCGCGTGCATGGCCGCGCACATAGACCATGCCGTTGATTGAAGATGAACCACCAAGCACCTTGCCCCGCGGCGTTACAAGGCTGCGCCCGCCAATATGCGGCTCCGGTTCGGTCGAAAAACCCCAGTCATAGGTTTCCATATTCATGGGGAAAGAAAGGGCGGCTGGCATTTGGATCAACGGACCGACATCGGGCACGCCATATTCGATGACGATCACCGAATAGCGACCGTCTTCAGACAGGCGATAGGCCATGGCGGATCCGGCAGATCCGGAGCCGATGATGACGAAATCCGCTTCCATACTCATTTCTCCCCCATAAGCTGAACCGCGATGTAGTCTTCCACCAACGCAATGGCTGAGGCAGCATTGGGCGCATCGGCGCCAAGTGCGTGACGAATGTAGAGCCCGTCGATCATGGCACCTGCACCCTCGGCAATGCGGCTGGCCCGCTCGCGCGAGGTCAGTTGTTCAAGTGCGAAAACGAGGTTTGAATGCAGGCGGCGCGCGTAGATGCGCAAGAGTCGGCGGGTGTCCTCCGACTGTTGCGCATGCACATAGAAGGTAAGCCAGGCGGCAATGGTTTCCTGCGCGAACTGCGATGCGGAAAAATTGACCGCAATGATGGCCGCGATACGTTCCCGCGGCGTCTCGGTTCGTCCGATGGCGGCGTTGAGATCCTGCCCCAGTTCACGCAGCAAATGCCGCATGGTGGCGAGAATGAGCTTGTCCTTGCCGCCGAAATAATGATGCGCAAGCGCAGGTGAAACGCCCGCCTCATGCGCGATCTGCGCGACGGTCACGTCCAGCGAACCACGCTGGCCGATGGTACGAATGGCGGCATCGATCAACTCGCGCCGCCGCAAGGGCTCCATCCCGATCTTGGGCATAATCCTGGTCCGTTCTCAGTCTAACTGAGCGGCCAGTTTAACGTTGATTGACTCATCAATCAATAGAAACCGATATGCAAATCATGCATTTGCCGGCGCAACAGCGGGCAGCTTGTATGACGGGGAGGCTTGTCGGGGAGGTGCCGACTGCTTACATTCAACTGATGAGCAGAGCTTTCACCAAAGAACAGGACGATGCGCCGACCGACCTCGGCGAGCGTCCGGTCAGCCCGCATCGCAATCTCGTCACGCCGACGGGCTTGACGATGATCGAGGATGAAATCGCCCGGCTGCAGCGTGAGCTGGCGGACGCCAATGTCGCGGGCGAGCGTTCAGCGATCGCACGTATCTCGCGCGATCTGCGTTACTGGACGACACGGCGCGAAAATGCAGAACTTTCCGTGCCTGTTCCCGACAGTGATGTCGTGCGTTTCGGCATGACGGTGGAACTGGAAAATCTGGACGACGGCAAGGTTCGCCGCTGGACCATCGTGGGCGAGGACGAGGCCGACCCATCAAACGGCAAGATTTCCCATGTCGCACCCGTTGCCATTCTGCTGTTCGGCAAGCCGGTCGGCGATGTCGTGAAAATCAATAATGTCGAGTGGGAAATCGTGTCGCTGAAGATTGTTTAGTCTTCGTCTATAGCGACAGTATGGTCACGGAAAAACGCTGCTGCGCCGGCTTCATCGATTTCACTCGTCGAAACCATCAGGACGAGCTGAATAATGTCTTCCTGTACGGCTTCAAGACTGAAGCCGTTGAAATAAAGAAACAAGTCAGCGGCAGCCAGTCCAGTTCTCTTGTTGCCGTCCACGAAAGGGTGGTTCTTCAGCACACCGAACAGATAGGCCGCCGCCAGATCGAAGATATCCGGATCGCCATAGGCTTCCTTTTGCAACGGACGCGCAAGCGCTGAATCATGCAAACCGGAATCGCGAATACCCGCTGCACCACCATGCAGACGCAACTGCTCCTGATGCAGCGCTTCTATGAAAGCCCGCGAATGAAAGTCGATCATTGAGCGAGCACGCGATAAGCGGTCTCATATTTTTTCATCCGCTCTCGGGCAATCTTCATTTTCTTCTCGAAGACCTCCGGATCTTCCGTGCTCCTGGACAGTCTCAGTCCATCCTTGTCTGCGGTCAGGACCAGAGTGTCGCCAGTTTGCACGTTCAACTGCTCCAGCACTTCCTTTGGGATGATCACACCGTCGGAATTGCCGATCTTGCGCAGGGTTACGTTCATGGCTGCTCTCCTATGTTATAACGCATGATATAACATGGTGCGCCTGCGTTGTCACCACAAGCTACAGCCAACCCTTTCGGCGGAAATAGTAAAGCGGCAGCAGGGCGGAGGCGATCATCAGACCAAGCGCCATCGGATAACCCCATGGCGATTGCAGCTCCGGCATGAAGGAAAAGTTCATGCCGTAGATGGAAGCCACTAGCGTCGGCGGCATGAAACCGACCGCCGCCACAGAGAAAATCTTGATGATGGCGTTCTGTTCTACCGAAATCAGACCAACGATCGTATCGAGAAGGAATGTGACCTTGTTGGACAGAAAATCCACATAGGCGGTCAGGGATTGCGTGTCGCGTTCCAGCGACTTGATCCAGCTGCGCGTTTCCTTCTTGCCGGCTGCGGGATTGTTGATGGCCGACAGATAGACCAGCATGCGGCTGATCCCCGCCAGACTTTCGCGCATTCGCGAGAGAAATGTTCCCTGTCCACCGATCTGGGTCAGTATGTGACGGAAATCCTCCGTCGTCATCGGGCGGGCTTTCGGCTGGCGGCGATAGATGGAGTGCGAGGCCGCATCGATTTTGCCCGCCACGCCTTCCAGAATATCGGCAAGCCGGTTCGTGGTGGCTTCGGTGATGCCAAGCATGATCGACAGGCCCGAGCACTTGGCTGATATCAGCCCGTTGCCCGGCTTGGTCGAACGGAGGATATAGGTGCTGAACGATTTCGGATTGGCATAGCGCACGGTTATCAGCCGTGATCCGTGCAGAATGAAGGTGACCGGAGCAAGCTCGCGATGGTCGAGATCGACCGCGTGCAGGATAGGCACGGTGAGATATTGTGCGCCGGTTTCCGTATAGAAGCGGCTCGATTCCTCGATCTCCGTCATGTCTTCGCGGGTCGGGATTGAAATGCCCATCCATGCCTCGACAATACTGTCTTCGTTGACGCCGGGAGCAAACAGATCGATCCAGATCACATTCTCGGGCAACGGAGTACCGGGCTCTACTTCCACTTGTTCGAGGTGGTCTCCGGAAAGGCTGTAAAGTGTGATCATACTGGCACCTGAAGTCTGGCCCGAAATCTCGAGCGGCTGGATTATGGGGCACTTTGCGCGAAAATTGTTAACGGAATGCGGCAGTGGATACCAGTGTGACAACAGGATTATCAAATCCGCCTCACCAGCCCGCAATCAGCTTTCTTCATGACGGTTGACAGCTTCATTACGCAGGTCTAATTCATCAAGTCATCAGATGACTTTGGTGAAGGTATGAAGGCAATATCCCGCAAGACATTGACGGATTCGGCCACGCAGGCATTGCGCGGAGAAATCACGTCGGGACGCTGGACGATAGGCGACCAGTTGCCAAATGAAGCAGCACTTTCCGCAACGCTCGATGTCAGTCGCGGCACGGTGCGGGAAGCTGTGCGGGCGCTGGTGGCACAGGGAATGCTGGAAACCCGGCAGGGTTCGGGAACATATGTCCGTTCCACTACCGACACGGCACGCAGCCTCGACCGCATCCGCCATACCAGCCTGCGCGACCGCTTTGAGACCCGGGCAGTTCTCGAAACGGAAGCCGCACGTCTGGCCGCCTTACGCATCAAGCCGAAGGGGATTGTGCATCTGGAGAAAATGCTGGCACAACGCGGCAATCGCGATGAACTCGACCGGGCAACGTTCGTGGCCCGAGACTTTGCCTTTCATGAGGCCATCGTCGCTGCCTCGGGCAACAGCGCACTGATCGAGGTCTATGCCTTTTTCTCCGCCTCCATTCGCGAATCCATAGAAGCTACGCTCGACGGCGAACTGCCCGAGCCAAACCATGAGGCGCACCGCCAGATCGTTGAAGCTATCGCTTCGGGCGATCCTGACCAGGCCGGTGCAACGGTTCGCCGCTTCATGGCGCCCCTGATTGAAGAACTTGAAAGGTTGCTGGCATCATGAGCCACACGAACACAGGCCTGTCGGAAGCGGCAGAAAGCGAGGCGATATTTCAGCCCGAGGCGCTGGTCGACGCTGAGGCGGACAGCGTTCCGCCGCCGCCAGTCCAGCAACCGCCAAGCAAGGCGATGCGCATTTTGCTGGGTCTGAGCCTCGTGCTGATCGCCGCCAATCTGCGACCGGTATTTTCCAGCGTTTCCGTGCTTTTGCCGGAAATCATCGATGCCACCGGCATGTCATCCGTTGCAGCCGGTATCCTGACCACGTTGCCGGTTGTCTGCCTTGGCGTCTTTGCGCCATTCGCACCACGGCTGGCGCAGCGTTTCGGCGCCGAACGCGTTCTGCTTTTCGTGCTGGTCGTGCTGACTGTCGGCACCGCCATTCGCGGCTTCGGTTCGTTCTATTCGCTTTATATTGGCGCAGCATTGGCCGGTGCCGCAATTGCTACTGGCAACGTGCTGCTTCCGGGCGTCGTCAAGCGTGATTTCCCGAAAACTGCGGCCATCATGACCGGTCTTTATACGATGGCGCTATGCGGCGGCGCTGCCTCCGCGGCCGGATTCACCATTCCCATCAAGGGGATGCTCGGCGGTTCCTGGAATCTTGCTCTGGCATTCTGGGCTGTTCCGGCGGCAGTCGTTCTGCTGTTGTGGCTGCCGCAGGCCATGCGTGCGAAACACAATGTCGCCCATTCGGGTTTCAAGGTGATCGGCTTGTGGAAGGATAAGCTGGCCTGGCAGGTAACCCTGTTCATGGGTCTGCAATCCTCCACCGCCTACATCGTTTTCGGATGGCTGGCGCCGATCCTGCGCGAACAGGGCCTGAGCCCGGCAGCGGCCGGCGGTCTGGTCTCTTTTTCGATCCTGGCTCAGGTCATCACCTGTCTCGCGGTACCGTCGATTGCTACCCGCCAGAAGAACCAGAGCCTGCTCAATGTCATTCTCTGCGCTTGTGCGGCCTTGCCGCTGATCGGCTTTCTCTATCTGCCGCTATGGACCTATTGGGGACTGGCGGTCATTCAGGGCATCGGGCAGGGCGGTCTGATCGCCGCCGCCATGATGGTGATCGTGCTGCGGGCGCCGGACTCACACACGGCGGCGCATCTGTCCGGCATGGCGCAGTGCGTCGGCTATACGCTTGCCGCAATCGGCCCGCTCATCGTCGGGCTGATCCACAGCGCAACGGGCAGCTTTACCGCCTGTGGTCTTTTCTTCGCTGTGTTGGGGCTGGGGGCTGCCATCGCCGGATGGGGAGCCGGGCGCGCGCAACATGTAGGTGTGCAGGTAATCAAGGAATAGCAGCAACAAAAAACCCCGGCAAAACCGGGGTTTTTCTTTATTGTTGTATGAAGGCTCAGGCCTTTTCGTACAGTTCTTCGACGAATTCCCAATTGATGAGGCTATCGACGAAGGCCTCGAGGTACTTCGGACGCAGATTTCGATAATCGACATAGTAGGAATGTTCCCACACGTCGACGCCGAGGATCGGCGTTGCGCCATGAACCAGCGGGTTTTCGCCGTTCGGGGTCTTGGAGATTTCAAGCTTGCCGTCCTTGACTGACAGCCAGGCCCAGCCTGAACCGAACTGGCCGACGCCGGCAGCGATGAAATCCGCCCGGAACTTGTCATAGCCGCCAAGATCGGACTCGATTGCCTTTTCAAGCTTGCCCGGCAGCTTCTTGCCGCCACCGTTCTTCTTCATCCACTTCCAGAACAGGATGTGGTTGTAGTGCTGGCCGGCATTGTTGAAGAGGCCCTGGTTCTTGCCGTAGCTTTCCTTGACGATCTCTTCTAGGCTCTTGCCTTCGAGGCCGGAGCCTTCGAGCAGCTTGTTGCCGTTGGTGACATAGGCCTGATGGTGCTTGTCGTGATGAAGTTCAAGCGTCTCGCGCGACATGAAAGGCGCAAGGGCGTCATAGTCATACGGCAGGGCGGGCAGTTCGAAAGCCATTGGAAACTCTCCTCTTTTCTTTGAGCTTACATGGGCAGCTTGCGGCGGGCCGAGCAGATGCTGCCTCAAAACTTGCGTGCAGAATCTACATAGGCCGCATCGGTGCGGGCGGCAATGGCGTGAATGAGCAATTCAGCTTCAAGACAATGAATTATTATTGAAATCACAGTAGGATGGCGCAATTCTAGATTTTATGCTTCGCCATGCGTGGCGGACCCTCACAGGAGGAAACGGTGTCCCACAGTTCTTATGTCTTCGACGCTTATGGCACATTATTCGATGTCCATTCGGCGGTGCGGCGACATGCAGACAAAGCCGGGCCGGACGGCCGGGCATTTTCCGAACTGTGGCGGGCCAAGCAGCTCGAATATTCCTGGGTGCTCAGCCTGATGGGTGCCTATAGCGATTTCTGGAAACTCACCGAGGAGTCGCTCGATTTCGCATTCGCGCGTTACCCGTCCGTAGATCCGGCACTGCGCAATGATTTGCTCGATGCCTATTGGAAGCTCGATTGCTATCCGGAAGTGCCCGCTGCTCTCAAAAGCCTGAAGGAGAAGGGCGCACGGCTTGCGATCCTTTCCAATGGTTCGCCCGCCATGCTCGAATCCGCAGTGCGTTCGGCAGCGCTCGACGTCCTGCTGGACGACGTGATTTCGGTTGATGAAGTCAGGAAATACAAGACTGCCCCGGCGGTCTATGAGCTCATCACTCTGCAATGGCGGCTTTATCCTTCCGCAATCTCGTTCCAGTCCTCGAACCGCTGGGACGTGGCAGGGGCGGTGCGGTTCGGCATGCGCGGGGTCTGGATCAATCGGACCAACCAGCCCGACGAATATAAACAGTTTGCTCCGGCACTGATTCTGCCAAGCCTTCAGTTGCTTGATTGAGTTCTCACTAAAATTTGAACTCGCCGGGTTTATGGAAAGCTGGCTCCTGCACCCAAAATTGTGTCGCGGCTGCAACACGAGCCATGCTGGTGGGCTTTCGCCACGTTTAGGCCGCATTACGAACGGGCGTACGCCACATTTTTCGGGCGTTTTCCGTGCAACCAAACACCGGAAACAGCCGTTTACGGCCTTTTCGATGGCTCACTGCGTATCTGCCACAATTGGCCGGGTCGCAATTCGTTAACCCTGAATGTGTATCTGTAACTCCTCCCGTCACTAAACTGGTTTTCATATGCAAACGACCCTTACCCGCCGTTCCTTTCTGACGGCAATGACAGCAACAGCGGCCGCCGGTCTGGCCGGTTGCGCTCAGTTGGGGCAGAATGTTCCAATCATTGATGTGGATCAGTCGGGCAACCCGATCAACCGCACCCCGCAGGCTAATGTCGATTCCTCCTATGGCGGATGGACGCAGATGTATGCTGCCGTCGAGGATGGCGGCTTCCAGCTTCCGGCAATTCCGATCCAGAAGATGGACAAGCGCTTCCTGCGTCAGGTTGTGCAGGATCCAACCGGCGAACTGCCCGGTACATTGGTCATCGATACGGCCAACCGCTTCTGCTATCTGGTCCTCGAAAACGGACAAGCAATGCGCTACGGCGTGGGCATTGGCCGCGAAGGTTTCGCGTGGTCGGGTCGCGCTGTGATCCAGTACAAGCGCCAGTGGCCGCGCTGGACCCCACCGGATGAAATGGTCGCCCGTCAGCCGGAACTGGTGCAGTACAGCGCCAGGAACGGCGGCATGGCTCCGGGCCTCAAGAACCCGCTCGGCGCCCGCGCTCTCTATATTTTCCAGGACGGCAAGGACACGCTGTACCGCCTGCACGGCAATCCGGAATGGTGGTCCATCGGCAAGGCAGTCTCTTCGGGCTGCGTACGCTTCCTGAACCAGGACATCATCGACCTCTATGATCGCGTTCCGGCGAAATCGCCGATTCTCGTGATGTAATAGCGATTGTCTGAACGACAGATTGCAAAAGCCCCGGATAGCCAGCTGTCCGGGGCTTTTTCCATTGTGCCGCGCGCCAACTTGCCGCCGCCTTGAAAATAAGTCACTTTCCGCGCGGACAAATCGTCGGAACAAGGGGAGGGAAGTCATGTCCGAGGAAAAAGTCGCCAAGGAAGTCGTGAAAGGCCCTGCATCCTATTTCCCGTCCATCGAGAAAAAATACGGGCAGCCTGTCCAGCATTGGCTTTCGCTGATCGAGCAGCGAAAGGGCGACAAGCATATGGAAATCGTCAACTGGCTGAAGTCGGAATTCGAGATGGGGCATGGCCATGCCAATGCCCTTGTCGCCTACGCCCTCGCCAAACCGGCGAAGGCGTGACACTGGCACCTTCTACCGTTTGAAGCCGCCGAGAATGCCGCGCACAAGTGCGCGGCCAAGCGAATTGCCGACCGAGCGGACAACGGACTTCATGGCCGTTTCCGCGACCGTCTGGCGACCGGAGCGGCGACCAGTACCAAGTGCGGTGCCGACGAGGTCGCCAAGGATACTACCGCCGCCTTCTTCCTCTTCCTTGGTCTTTTGCTGGGCTGCTGCAGCATTCTGCGCCTTGCGGGCCAGCATTTCGAAAGCGGAATCGCGATCCAGTACCTGATCGTACTGCCCGGCAACCGGGCTTGCGGCGATGATCTTCGCGCGTTCTTCCGGCGTCAGCGGGCCGATACGCGATGAAGGCGGGCGCATAAGCGTGCGCTGCACGATTGAAGGCACCCCCTTGGCTTGCAGCGTCGACACCAGTGCTTCGCCAGTGGCGAGATTGGTGATCGCCTGAAACGTGTTGAAATCCGGGTTCGGACGGAATGTATCGGCTGCCGTCTTCACGGCATTGGTTTCGCGCGGCGTATAGGCGCGAAGCGCGTGCTGCACGCGATTGCCGAGCTGCGCCAGAACGGTTTCCGGCACATCGAGCGGATTCTGCGTCACGAAATAAACGCCGACACCCTTGGAGCGGATCAGGCGCACCACCTGTTCGACACGGTCGACCAGAGCCTTCGGCGCTTCATCGAAGAGAAGATGGGCTTCATCGAAGAAGAAGACGAGCCGCGGCTTATCGGGATCGCCGACTTCCGGCAGTTCCTCGAAGAGTTCCGACATCAGCCAAAGCAGGAAAGTGGAATAGAGCCGCGGGCTCATCATCAGCTTGTCGGCAGCAAGCACGCTCACTACACCGCGCCCGTCGGTCGTGGTGCGCATCAGGTCTGAAATCTTGAGCGCTGGTTCCCCGAAGAATTTCGAGCCGCCCTGCTGGTCGAGGACCAGAAGCGAACGCTGGATTGCACCCACCGAAGCCTTGTTCACATTGCCGTACTTGCCCGAAAGTTCTGCCGAGCGCTCCGCCATTTCGGCGAGGATGGCTTGCAAGTCCTTCAGGTCCAGTAGCAGCAAGCCTTCTTCGTCCGCCAGGCGGAAGGCGATGTTCAGCACACCTTCCTGCGCCTCGGTCAGATTCATCAGGCGCGACAGGAGGAGCGGCCCCATTTCGGAAATGGTGGCGCGGACAGGGTGTCCCTGTTCGCCGAAAATATCCCAGAAGATCACAGGCGCCGCGCGCATTTCGTACGGATCGAGCTTCACTTCCGCTGCACGTTTGAGGAGGCCGTCATTTTGAACGCCGATCGCGCCAATGCCGGAAAGATCGCCTTTGATGTCGGCGCAGAAAACCGGAACGCCAGCCGCTGAAAAGCTTTCGGCCAGAACCTGCAGCGTGACCGTTTTACCCGTGCCGGTCGCGCCGGTGACGAGACCGTGCCGGTTGCCGTATTTCAGCGCTAGATATTCCGGCTGCTGGTAGGAGTCGTCAGGCTTGCGGCTCGCGCCAAGAAAAATAGCGTCTTCGGCAGTCATCAGGCAGCTTGCTCCCTCTGTTCAACTATAACTTATGATATAGAGCAAAATCCGGCCGGAGTGAAACGAGGATCGGTAAGATTATGCCGGATCGCGGCCCTCAACGCGCAGGATAGCCGTTTGGGTGCGACGGAATAGCTTCCAGGTAGGCAGCAATGGCATTGCGGTCGGCTTCGGCAAGGTGAGCCATGTTCGCAACCACATCGGTCATCGATCCGCCAAGCGAATCGAAATCCGGGGTAAAGCCGCTTTGCAGGGCGTAGGAGATGTCTTTCCCGCTCCAGCCGCCGATGCCCGCTTCATCCGGCGTGATGTTCGGCACGACGCCTTTTTTCCCGTCACTGCCGGTTTCAGGCGACAATGCTCCGGCGAGCCACTTGCTTGTGTCTACCCCCCCAATCGCATTGCGCGGTGTGTGACATTCGCCGCAATGGCCAAGGGCTTCAGTCAGATACTGGCCGCGCTTCACCTGGTCGGAAGCATTTGCGATTTCCACCGCAGGCTGGTCGGACAGGTAAAGCTGTTTCCAGAGGCCGAGCCCCCGTCGGACCGTGAAGGGGAAGGAAAGCTTGTGCGGCGCTGCGACATTATCGGAGGGCGGCAATGTTTTCATAAACGCAAAGAGATCGGCCACATCCTGGGGCTGCATTTTGGTATAAGAAGTGTAGGGGAACGATGGATAAAGATGTTCGTCCTGCTTGCCGACCCCCTTCAGCATCGCATTGGCAAAGTCCTGTATGGTCCATGTGCCGATACCTTGCTCTGACGGGGAAATATTGGGAGCGATGAATGTCCCGAAATCTGAAACCAGTTCATGTCCGCCTGCCAGAACCTTGCGTGCATCGCCGGAGGCACCTGGCGCGGCATGGCAGGAGGCACAGCCGCCTGCCCAGAAAACCTGTTCGCCCTTGATGGGATCGCCCGGCTTCATCGCGTCCAACACGGTCGCGTCCACCTTCTGCGGAGCGGTCAGAATCCAGAAGGCAGCGGCTCCAAGGACGACCACGGCGCCTGCGGCATATGCCAGTTTTCGGACCATTCCATCTGTTCCCGTGAGGCGGTTCCAGGACGAGCCAGACCGCTCTTATGACCGTTATTCAGCGTGACAGTTCCAAAGTACAGATGCACTGGAATTGCACCGCACTTTTGCTGCAAATTTTTTGCACACAGAGTGTTTCCGTTCGGTGTGCTCTCTGTCAACAGCGAAGATCAGTTCTTCTTGACGCGATAGGCTTGATGGCAGGAACCACAATTGGCGGCGACCTGCTGGAAGGCTGGCTTCAGCGCATCAAGATCCTGCGGTTTGGCAGCCAGTGCCGTAGCGGCGTCGGTCCGGAATTTTTCGACGTGCTTGACGAAGTCGTCTTTGGTTTCCCAGATTTTCGGCGAAGCTTCAGTATCGCCCTGATCCGAACCGGCCGGGAACAACGCATCCACATCCAGCTTCTTGGCATCGGCATCGATCTTTTCCAGCGCAGCAAGTGCTGTGGTGGCGTCGAATGGCTTCTCACCCTTGATCATCGGAGCAATTGACCCGACTGAGCGTCCAAGGTCCTTCATGATTGCCTGACGATCTGCGGTGACGTCAGCCTGTGCTGCGCCGGCGATCAATACAGCTGCAGAGCTGATAGTCAGGAAAAACAAACGCATGCGATCCTCCGCATTTAAAAATTGAACAGACTTCGTCCCTTGGTTCAAATATCCGATACAATCCGGGGCATTGCAATCATTGCGTCGGTTAAATCCCCAGTGCAGCAAGTATCATCCTGAATTTATAGGGATTATTACATAGGCTTCACGTTATCGTGAAAAACATGACTTAAATACTATTGTTTTATACTGATCGGTGTCATTATTTGTGCCGGTATACTCGGTTGGGCAGCCCAAAACAAAAAGGCCCCGGAACCCGGGGCCTTTTCGAGCATGTAAAGTTTGATCAGACGAACTGGCCGAGGCCCGGAATTGCACCGATGACGGCATCAACTGGTTCGTCACCAGCCTTTTCCTTGGCAAAGCGGATGGTTTCCTTGGCAACGCCGGAAATTTCACCCATGCCCAGACCAGCGCCCATGAGCTGGGAGCCGAGACCCATCACGCCGCCCATCAGGCCGGACAGGAAGCCGCCGCCCTTGACCTGCGCGATTGCTTCTTCAGCGCCGGGGAATGCTGCCAGAAGCTTCTGGACTTCCGCTGCCGGGCCTTCCTTCTGCAGGAAGGCGAGGATCATGCCGACTGCCTTTTCTGCCGTTGCCGCATCGATGCCAACTTTGGAGGTGATGCGTGCGATCAGTTCTTCCATGGAAACTCTCCCAAAAATCTTACGTTTACGTAATATGCATTCTCGCCTTCGCTTTGCAAGCCGCCATGAGCGAAAATATTAGAGCATGATTCCGAAAAGTGGGAACCGGTTTTCGGATAAAATCATGCTCAAACAAAAACTTGGAGCGAAACGACGATACACTTACAAACATCCCGCTCTAGGAGAATATGTCTCGTGATGTGACGAGATAATTACGCTGTTCGAATTTCCTGCAATTCGAGTTCCTCGATCATGACCTGCCGCATGACGAATTTCTGGATCTTGCCGGTTACGGTCATCGGAAACTGATCCACGAATCGGATATGGGCTGGAACCTTGTAATGCGCGATGCGCTGTCGGCAATATTCGGCCAGTTCCTCTTCGGAAAGCTGGCCATCCTTGTGCAGCTTGACCCAGGCGCAGATGATTTCGCCGAACTTTCGATCGGGAATGCCGAATATCTGGACGTCGCTGATCGCGGGATGGCTGAAGAGGAACTCTTCAATCTCGCGCGGGTAGATGTTCTCGCCGCCGCGAATGATGAGATCCTTGATGCGCCCGACGATGTTGCAATAGCCTTCCTCGTCTATCGTCGCGAGGTCTCCCGTGTGCATCCAGCCCGCATCATCTATGGCGCCGGCTGAACTTTCCGCATCGTTCCAGTAGCCGCGCATGACGCTGTAGCCCCGCGTCAGCAATTCGCCCTTTTCGCCACGCGGCACCACCTTGCCATCCGCATCGACGATCTTCACCTCCAGATGCGGATGGATGCGCCCGACGGTGGAAACGCGCCGTTCCAGTGGATCGGTCGTCGAACTCTGAAAGCTGACCGGGCTGGTTTCCGTCATGCCATAGGCGATGGTGATTTCGCTCTGGTGCATCTCGCTCACCACACGCCGCATCACTTCGATGGGGCAGGGCGATCCGGCCATGATGCCGGTGCGCAGGCTGGTGAGGTTGAAACGGCTGAAATCCGGGTGATCCAGCATCGCAATGAACATTGTCGGCACGCCATGAAGGCCGGTGCATTGCTCCTCTTCAACGGTCTGGAGCGTCAGGAGCGGATCGAAACTCTCGTTCGGGATCACCATGCAGGAACCATGGGTCACGCAGGCAAGATTGCCGAGCACCATGCCGAAGCAATGATAGAACGGCACCGGGATGCAGAGCCGGTCCTGTTCGGAAAGCTGCATCGCCTCGCCGACGAAAAACCCGTTATTGAGGATATTGTGATGCGAGAGCGTTGCGCCCTTCGGGCTGCCGGTCGTGCCGCTGGTGAACTGGATATTGATGGGATCGTCAAATTGCAGTTCTTCGGCAAGCTGCGCCAGTTCTTGCCCGGTGACTTCATCGCCGGATTGGGCGACATCGTCGAAATTCAGCATGCCCGGCGTCTGTTCCGCGCCGATCCGGATGACGCACCTTAGATTGGGAAGTCGCTCAGACATCACGTGGCCGGGGCGGGCTTCATCCAGTTCAGGCACGATGCTGCGCAGGATATCGATATAGTTGCTGGTTTTCAGTGACGGCGCGAGGATGAGTGCTGCGCATTCGACTTTCCCCAGCACATATTCCAGCTCATGCGCCCGATAGGCCGGGTTGATGTTGACGAGGATCAGACCCGCCTTTGCGCTCGCAAACTGGGTGAGAATCCATTCGAGATTGTTCGGCGACCATATGCCGAGACGTTCGCCGGGGCGAAGCCCGATGGCGAGGAAGCCTTCGGCAAGCCGATCGGTCAGTTGTTTGAGTTCGGAATAGGTCAGCCGGATATTCTGGTGCCGGACGATCACGGCAGGACGGTCGGGATATTTTTCCGCGATCTGGTCGAGATGCCGACCGATCGTATTGCCGATGAGAAGCTTGTCGCTCGCACCGTGTACATAACTGGCCTGCTGCATTTCCGATCCTCCCAAACCGAAGATGACGCCCGAAGGCGATGCATCAAGTGGTGGGAGGATGCCATCCGCAGAGCTTCGTGAAAACCGCAGTTTTTATGTTGAGGTTCAGCGCTTGGTGCAGCGCACCAGAGTGGCGGCACCGGCATTGGTGTATTTGCTCTGCATCGTGTAAAGCCATCCCTTGCATTCCGACATGCTGCTGAAGCACCGGACGCGGTCGATCGAAACCAGTCCGTCACCGCCAGTGATGAAGGGCGAGTCGTCCACGCCGCTGAACTGGCCGACGATGATGCCGCTGCCTCGTCTCGGCACGTTGCAGCGCTGGCCTGCATATTCGCTGACATCCTTGCGTACCTGCGCTTCAGCCGACATCGGCAGCGCGACAAGGCCGGAAACCGCAAGCGATGCGGAAGTTAGGCAAACAGCAATGACCTGACGCAACATCGGTCTCTCCTTAAGAAGAATAGATGTAAAACAATATTATAAGTGAAATAGCGCGTTCTTCCAGAGCATGTCTCCCGAAAGTGGGAACCGGTTTCGGGATAAAGACATGCGTAAAAAGAAGGAAGCATCGCACCCTTAAAACCTGGATGCGATGCTTGTTGTAAAGGATCAGAGCGTGTCGCCCGCCTTGCCTGTCACCTTGAGCGCGAAGGCATAGGTATAGGCGACTTCTTCCAGTCGCGAGAAGCGACCCGACGCGCCGGCATGACCCGCATCCATATTGATACGGAACAGGACGGGATGGTCGTCGGTCTTGAGCTCACGCAGTCTGGCGACCCACTTGGCAGGCTCCCAGTACGTGACGCGCGGATCGGTAAGGCCTGCCACGGCCAGAATGGCGGGATAGGCCTGACGGCTGACATTGTCGTAGGGCGAATAGCCGGCAATGATCCGGTAATCCGTTTCCGATGTGATCGGATTGCCCCATTCGGGCCATTCCGGCGGGGTCAATGGAAGAGTGTCGTCCAGCATCGTGTTCAGCACGTCAACGAATGGCACTTCGGCAATGATGCCGCCGAATGCGTCGGGGGCCATATTGGCAATCGCGCCCATCAGCATGCCGCCTGCCGAACCGCCATGCGCAACGATGCGGTCATGACTGGTGAAGCCTTCGGCAACGAGGTGCCTTGCGGCAGCGATGAAATCGGTGAACGTGTTCACCTTCTTGTCGCGCTTGCCGTTTTCATACCAGGCAAAACCCTTGTCCTTGCCGCCGCGGATATGCGCGATGGCGTAGACGAAGCCGCGATCCACGAGCGAGAGCCGCGACGTGCTGAAGCTTGCCGGAATGGTGATGCCATAGGAGCCGTAGCCATAAAGCAGGCAGGGCGCGGAGCCGTCGAGCTTTGTATCCTTGTGATAGAGCAGGGACACCGGCACCAGTTCACCATCCGAAGCCTTGGCGAACACCCGGCGCGTGACATAGTCATGCGCATTGTGACCGGAAGGAACTTCCTGCGTCTTCAAAAGCTTCCGCTCGCGCGTCCGCATATTGTAGTCGAAGAGCTGTTCCGGCGTCGTCATGGACGAATAGGAGAAGCGGATCACATCCGTATCATATTCGGCGCTGCCGTGAAGGCCGAGCGAATAGGCCTCCTCGTCGAAGGCGATGGCATGTTCCTCGCCGGTTTCGCGATCACGGATCACGATGCGCGGCAGGCCGTTATCGCGTTCCATCCAGACAAGATGATGCTTGTAGGCGGAGTGTGACAGGATCAGCCGCCCCGGCTTTTCCGCCACGACCTCGACCCAGTTTTCCGGCTGCGGTGTGGCAGCAGGCGCCTGGCATATCTTGAAATCCTTGGCGCCATCCGCATTGGTCAGGATGTAGAACACATCGCCACCCGGTGCGATGTCATATTCCGTACCGGTCTTGCGCTCCATGACGAGCTGCGGCTTTGCCGCCGGATCGCTGGCTGGAAGGAGCCAGCATTCCGACGTTTCATGGTCATGAATGTCGATGAAGATATAGTCGTCCAGCGCCGAGCCGCCGACACCGAGGAAGAAGCCTGGATCTTTCTCTTCGTAGATCAGGTGGTCCTCAGACTGGTCCGTGCCCACCTTGTGATAGAAAACCTTGGACGGTCGATGGTTCTCATCAAGGCGCGTATAGAAAAAGCCCTTGCTCTCCGCATCCCACGCACCGCCGCCATTCGTGTCGGTGACGATGTCTTCAAGGTCTTTCATGGACGACAGGTCGCGGACTTTCAGCTTGTAGAATTCCGAACCCTTGTCATCGTAACCCCAGATCAAAAGCTGGTGATCCGGCGCATGATCGGCTGATGCAAGGCGGAAATAGGCCTTGTCCTTGCCTTCGACGTCACCGTCGAGAAGGATGGTTTCCGTGCCGCCATCGCGTGGCGTGCGAATGAAATAGGGCTGCTCGCCGCCGGTGCGATAGGACACGCCATAGGCGAAAGGCCCATCCTTCGCGGGGACGGAGGAGTCGTCTTCCTTGATGCGTCCTCGCATTTCTGCGAACAGGCTTTTCTGTAGCGCTTCCGTGTCCTTCATCAGCGCTGCCTGATATGCATTCTCTGCTTCCAGATGCGTGCGAATTTCAGGGGACAGAACCGACGGGTCCTTGAATACTTCCTGCCAATTGTCCGCACGCAACCAAGCATAGTCGTCGGTGCGTGTGATCCCGTGGCGGGTGTCATTGACCGGATGTTTGGCTGCATGCGGTGGTTGAAGTTGGGGGGAGCTTTGAGACATCCACAATTCCGATGAAAACTGTTTCGATTTGCTGCAAGGCCGGTAAGCCGTGCCTTCTAGAGCATTTCCTGTTTTGATTGAATCATTGGAAATGCTCTATCTGTTTGTTTTTACGCATGTCTTTATCCCGAAACCGGTTCCCACATTCGGGAGACATGCTCTAGTGGATTGAATTTGACGTTTGAATCCCGGCTGACATAGATGCTGTTTCAAACGTCAAATTCGAAAAATCCACCAGATACATATACTTCCTAGTGGTCTTTTGGATACCAACATTTGCTCAGCGCTTGAACCGAGGGATGCAAATGTTGGAATCGGACCACTAGCGGGTGATAGTGATATTTATATAGTTGGCCGAAGTGGCGAAAGCGAGTTGATTTCGTTGAAATATATTTGAGCAATGCCTTTTTGAGGCCCGATTCTGTCGCCAAAAGCTACCTAGCGGAAACATGTTAGTCTTGGACTTCGTACAAGAAAACTTGAGGGAGAAAACTATTGCTAACGCAGTTCGAGCAAATTAAAGGAAGCACGGCTGTGAACTGCAGCTTCATCCATATCCTTCAATAAACGGCAGGGGCGGCAACGCGAACACATCGCGATTCAAAGTTTCCCCATCTTAGTAAGGTTGAGTTCGAGTTTTTCTATTTGATGATTCAAGAAGAAAGACTTGTTGTTAATGTAATGTGGTTTGACAATTCTATTGCAAATGACATTATCAACTGGTATTCGCAGCCGGGAACGGATGGGGCAGGGTTTAGGAATACGTAACGACGATGGCAGGCGGGGATCTCCAGTCGTCGATTACGCAACAATAAGAAGTAAAAAGGAAATACAATGGAAAATCTGGACACGCACGACGAAAGCGCGGAACTGCTTCTGAGCCTTACTGCAGATGTTGTCGCCGCATATGTCGGCAATAATTCGATTCGCGCTGGTGAACTGCCGCTGCTGATCGCTGAAGTACACGCTGCTTTCAAGCGTCACGTCGAACGCGAAGAAGCGCCTGTCGTTGTCGAGAAGCCGAAGCCTGCCGTCAATCCGAAGAAGTCGGTTCACGACGACTACATCATCTGCCTCGAAGACGGCAAGAAGTTCAAGTCGCTGAAGCGTCACCTGATGACCCATTACAACATGACGCCGGAACAGTACCGCGAAAAGTGGGATCTCGACCCGAACTATCCGATGGTCGCTCCGAACTACGCTGCTGCTCGCTCGCGCCTGGCTAAGAAGATGGGCCTGGGCCGCAAGCCTAAGGACGCTTAATCGCTCCGACTGTCGAGCGGACCGCGCTTTGCAGTGTCTGTTCTGAGAGCTTTATAGAAATGGCCAGTATCGTTGAGCTTACGCTCCTAGATGCTGGCCATTTTGTTTTGGATTTGAGCACGTCCGGAAGCGCATGGTCTTTTCAACCAATCCGGTCGAATGCTTGTTTTAGTGCAATGTGCCTGTTCAGGTCATAATTCCAGTTGCCGCACATTCCTTTCAGGCGCTCCCTTTCCATGAGACGCGTCAGACGCCGTTTGGTCCGTTCCTTCTCTTCCAGCGGGGCCTTGAGAACTTCATCGAGATCGATGCCGGCGATGATCTGCAAGGCAATGCGTTGCATTGCGGTCAGTTGATTCTGTTTTTGCCGGGCAAAAAATAGTGTGCGGGCTTGCTTCAGATCCGCGTCCATGGCGATCATTCCTCATTTCTTGATGCGAATGAGCATGAGCCACGCGAAATGTCGTTGGATAATATTCCTAGATTCTTTCTGATTTTTCTGTAAGATGGCCATCAAACGCGATGGATTCAAACGCGTTAATGCCGTTCTGGCAAGGCTTTAGCCTATGTTAGAGCTGTCGAAACTAACCGCAGACAGCAATTCCTTCTACGAAACTTATCCACACTTGCAATTTTCTCCGTATAAGAAGATATTCCTATTTTGGCGAGGAAAGATGAATGTCTTTGGAACTATCGGATGTCATTCATACACGGGCGGAAGCTTTCGAAGCATTGAAGTTGCTTGCGGTGCGGCATGGGCGAAGCCTTAACCTTGGAAGGGTGGAGGGTGTCGCCGACCGGTCGCGGGAGCAGCAGAACATAGCGCTGTGCGATGCCCTTATTGATCTGCTGGTGACTATGTTCGGTGTTTCCGGCGCGGAATTGCGGTCACCACTGCGGTGCAGGCGAGAGGTGGCGCGTGTGCGGCAGATCGGCATGTATGTCGCGCACACGGCTTTCGGGCTGGCCATGCGTGAAGTGGCTGCCGGATTTGCGCGAGACCGGACAACCGTAATGCATGCCTGCCATCTGGTGGAGGACATGCGCGACGATACGGAGTTCGATGCGATCGTCTCGACATTCGAACGCATTGCGCAAAGTGCTTTCACGGCCTGGAGGTTGGCGGCATGACCACCCAATTGTTAGCGTCCGAAGCGAGAATTATGCGCTTTCTGAAAAATGGCGGCTGCGAGGTTCAGGATTCCATTCGCGCTTCGCATGTCTTGCTTGCAACGGATCAGGGGACCATCGCTGCTTCCCGCGCCGAATTGGAGGCCATGCAGAAAAAGGGATTGCTGTATTGGAATGAGGAACGGCTTGTTTCATCGCAGCCCACTATCAAGCGCGCAAAGGAAGGCGGCAAGCCGTTGCGCAACCCGGCAAGAACCTTGCAGACGATTGACTATGAGCAGGGCGAAAAGATTGAGATCAATCCAGAGGAATCGCCTCTTGCGATGCTCTACAGGCGCAAGAATGCGAATGGTTCTTCCTTTATCTCGGAGAGCGAGTTCCTTGCCGGTGAAAGGCTGCGGGCCGACTTCACACGCGGATCGCTGATGCCGTCCGTCACCATGCGCTGGGACACCAGTGTTGGCGGCGGGCGCAGCGGGCCGGGCGGCATGGCAGAGCTGACCGATATCGCGCTGGCCAGCCGCATCCGCGTCGAGCGGGCGCTGGAAGCAGTCGGGCCGGAACTGAACGGCGTTCTGGTTGATGTCTGCTGCTTCCTGAAAGGGCTTGAAACCGTGGAACGTGAGCGGCAATGGCCCGTTCGTTCTGCCAAGATGCTGCTCAAGGTCGGTCTGGCCGCGCTGCACCGGCACTACAATCCTCAACTCGAAAAGGAGCGGGGCAGAGGCGCTGTCCTGCATTGGGGAGCAGACGACTACCGGCCGCAAATGCGTCCGCAGAATATGTGAGGTGGCGCACTCATTGACACCTTTCCGGGGCGGGGCTATCGCCTCTTTCTCAAAGGGACTTTGTGTCCGTTGGGGAAGTGGGGAGAAATCACATGAATTCGGTACGGGATCGGCTGGAAAGCATCCTGTCGCGTCTGGAAGCGCGGACAGCAAGCGAACACGTTTTCAGCAAGGTCTATGCACAGCAGGCGCGCGCTGAGGCTGACGCCGCCGATGCGCGTCTTCGTGATGGGCGCGCCCTTGGGCCGCTCGACGGGCGCATTGTTTCGATCAAGGATCTCTTCGATGTTGCCGGAGAGCCGACGCTTGCCGGTTCGGTTATTCGCCGCGATGCTGCCCCGGCGACACAGGATGCCAAGATTGTCAGCCGTCTGCGCGATGCGGGTGCGGTCATTGTCGGCAAGACCCAGATGACGGAGTTCGCCTTCACGCCGGTCGGCCTCAATCCGCATTACGGCGAGCCGGGCAATGCGATCGATCCGACGCGCGTTCCGGGCGGATCGTCGTCGGGTGCGGCAGTTTCGGCAGCGGAAGGAACAAGCGAGATCGCTATCGGTTCGGATACTGGGGGATCGGTGCGCATTCCGGCAGCGCTGAACGGCATTGTCGGCTTCAAGCCGACCGCCCGGCGCATTCCGCTCGACGGTGCGTTTCCGCTGGCGCCGTCGCTCGATTCCGTTGGTCCGCTGACCAGGACAGTAGCCGACGCCATTATAAGCGATGCGATTATGGCAGGCGAAACGCCCGTGTTGCCGAACGCCTTGCCGCTGAAGGGTCTGCGCATTGCACTGCCGAAAGGCTATCTTCTGGCCGATATGGAGCCCGACGTCGCAAAGCACTTCGAAGCAACGGTTGCGCTTCTTGAAAAGGCAGGAGCGATCATCGCCGATCTGGAAGTCGACGATCTGATCCAGCGCCTGCGTGAGGCAACCCGCGTTGGCTCAATCGCCGGGATCGAGGCAAGTCATATCCACGCATCGACCTGGCTTAGCGATCCTGACGCCAATGTCGATATTCGTGTGAAGCACCCGCTGTCCGTCCGCGTCAAGGTTCCGATGGAAACCTATCGCGGGATCATGGAAACACGCGCGACGCTTGTTCAGCAAATGGACGAGCGCCTGAGCGACTTCGATATGTTCGTAACGCCCGCTACGCCGATTGTTGCGCCGACGATTGCTTCGGTCAGCAATGACGAGGTTGAATATGACCGTGTGGAAGGGCTGCTGCTGCGTGACACGCAGGTCGGAAACCAGTTCGACCTGTGCAGCATCACCGTGCCCATGCCGGACATGACACTGCCGACCGGCTTCATGCTCAGCGCGCGCGGCGGCACGGATAAAAAGCTGCTCGCCGCAGCCTTGTCGGTTGAGAAACTTTTAGAGCCTGAATCAAAAAGCGGCATGTGAGTGCGAGAATGGTAATTTTCGAGTACCGGAGCGCAATGTACTTTTTGGTACATGAGCACCGGAACGCAGGTAAATTGCCATTTGCAGCCGCACAGGGCGACTTTTGGAACGGGTTCTTAGGCTGATTCTTTCGCCAGCTCTGCTTCGCGACGGATGCGTGCCACCATGGCGCGCAGGCCGTTGGAGCGCTGCGGCGTCAGATGTTCATCGAGGCCGAGCTTTTTTAAAATAGCTTCCGGGTCCACGGCGAGAATTTCTGAAGCCTTGTGGCCGGAATATAGTGCCAGCACGATGGCCACCAGACCACGCACGATATGCGCATCGGAATCGCCGAGAAACTCGATGACCGGATCGTTGCCGTCTTGCGGAAGCGTTTTCAGCCAGACCTGGCTGACGCAGCCCTGAACCTTGTGCGCAGCATCGCGTGCATCGTCGGGATAGGGCGGCAATTCCTTGCCGAGGTCGATGACATAGCGATAGCGGTCTTCCCAATCGTCGAGAAATTCGAAATCGGACATGATGCTATCGATGGTCGTGGTCATAATACTCGCCTGAAAGAAGTTTCTTGCCGCTTATATAGTCATGAAACGCTGCAAGGTCACGGAAAACTAGCGTTGAATTGAACCAGTCGGGCGACGGTCCAGTGCACGCAGGGCTTCTTCGCGCGATGTCGGGATGGGAATGCCGATTGCGGCCTGTGCAGGTGCGGCGACTGCCGGTTCCACTTTTGCAGGCGGTTGCGGCTTGGTGCCGAAACGGTCGCTCAGATATTCGAGCGCGGCGCGGCTTCCTTCCAGAAGGCCGCTCCCGGCGCTGGAAACAAGCGAGGTACCGTTCTGGCAGAAGGATGGGTTGTCGATGCACAGCTTGCCCAGTTCCACGGCGGTTTTGCCATTGGCGAGAAGCTGATCGATTGAATCCGGCTCCCGCTTCGTCTCGGCAATGGCTGGCTTCTTCTGCGGTTTGTTTTGCTCATCCGCAGGGAAGAAGCGCGGCATCACGATGAATGCCAACGACAACCAGAAAACGGATTTGATGAGAAAACGGATCATTGCCTTCTTGCGGTTGCGTGCCTTCGGTTTGCGTCAATGTCGGATGAATTGGAAAAGATTCCGTAACTGTTCGGTTTATTGGAGCGCATCGCGAAAAGTGTGAAACGGTTTTCGGACAAGATGCGCGTCATGGTAAAGCATTTGAACGTCAAAATTGTGCCGTGGCTGTGGTTTCGCCACCTGATCGCTACTCTCTGTTTACCATAGGCAGAAAAGCAGACCCGGCGCGTCACTTATCCGCTTTGGGCGGTCTCGTTTTATCGTTTCTTTAAAGCCTCGGCTGCAATCTGTTGCTGGCTGGGAGGGCGTCGTCACGGCGAACGGTTTTCCGGTTTTGACAATGCAAGAGTATTGAGTGAGTACGGCACGTTGAACGCCATTCTTTTGAAAACAGCCGAGACCGTCCGCATGAATGTGCAGGCGATCAGCCGTTTTTACGAACGTTTCTGCCGCCGTTGGGTATCCAGTCCCGATGCGGTCTCCATACGTGTTATCGGTTCGGTCATCACCGCGCCGGTCCTGCTTTGTGCGGCCGTGCTCGCTTCGGGTGTGACACCGGGCTTTACGGAATTTGCGATTCTTGCAGCAAGCTTTGCAGGCGTCGCCATGATCCTTTGCGCGCTGTCGCTGATGGGCATCGCCGCACCTGTTCTGGCTGGCCTGAACTTCGCTGCCTATGGCGCGGGTCTTGCTGCCGTTGGCGCTTTTTCTCATGGCAACGCGGTTTTGTGGTTGATGGCGGCTGGTCTGCCGCTTGAAGTCTGGTTTGCGACCCGCAAGCCTGCCGCCGCAGCAGCAGGCGCCGCATTCGCGGCCATGGTTCTCGGCTATTTTGCGACGGCAAGCGGTGGCCCCATTTCCGGCGGCAGCTATGTGTCCGTCGCTGTTCTGGTACTTTATGCGGCAAGCCTTGTTGCACGTGGTTATGCGAGCGCCGCCAAGCCCGCGCAGATCAAGGTCACCGCGCCGCAAGCCGCGGTTGCTGCGGGTGACCTGCAGTTCAGCCTCGATTCGGATGGCGTGGTTGCCTCGGTCGATATGAATTCGGCAAAGCTTCTGGGCGTACAGTCCAAAATGCTGGAAGGCACGGCGCTCATCGACCGTGTTCATGTCGCCGACCGTGTAGAATATCTTTCGCTTCTGGCCGATCTTCGCGCCGGTTCCGCTTCCAGCAAGGTCGATGTGCGCCTGCGTTCCATCGAAAATGGCGATACGGTCTTCCGCACTTATCGTCTCGAAGGTGCCGCAAGCGCTCGCGCTATCACGCTGGTTGGCCGCTCGCTCGAAGGCGAGCAGAAGCTTCTGGACGAGATTGCAACACTGAAAGCGGAGCTTGAATCGGAGCGCATCGGCAAGGGCCGTCTGCTTGCAGCCGTCAGCCATGAGCTGCGCACGCCGCTCAATTCGATCATCGGCTTTTCCGATATGCTGTCGCATGAAATGGGCGGCAAGCTGGCCAATGAGAAGCAGCGCGAATATGCAGGCCTCATTCACCAGTCCGGCCATTACCTGCTGGAACTCGTAAATGCTGTTCTCGACAATTCGCGTCTGGAAACCGGCAATTACAGCATCGACCCGCAGAATTTCGCTTTCCGTGACGCGGCTGAAATGTGCACCTCTGTCATGCTGCCGCAGGCTGAAAAGAAAGGCGTTGCCTTCTGCCACCGCGTCGGCGCAGGCATTGGTGAGCTGGTGGCGGATCGCCGCGCCATTCAGCAGATTCTGCTCAATCTGGCCAGTAATGCGGTGAAGTTCACACAAAGCGGCGGCTGCGTCACCATCGATGCAACCCGCGTGATGGCGAGCGGGCGTGCGATGCTGGAAATCAGTGTGTCGGATACGGGCATCGGCATCGAGCCGGAAGATATGCAGCGCATCGGCACGCCATTCGTGCGCGCCGACAATAACTATACGCGCGCGCAGGAGGGAAGTGGCCTCGGACTTTCTGTGGTCAAGGGGCTGGTGGAACTGCATCAGGGTAGCATGCAACTCAAGAGTTGCCCCGGCGAAGGCACGATCGTCACGATCCGCCTTCCGGTGGCAGGCCCGCAGGTTGTCATGGGAGAAGACGAATATCAGGAACTTGGCCCAGAGCTTGGCATGGTGATCGACATGCACCGTCACCAGGGGGAAAGGCGTAATGACTGGCAGAACGACGAAGACAACAGCCAAATCCGGGAGCAGAAAGATGCGCAAACCCGCAAAACGGCGTAGTCTCGGCTCGCGGCTCCTCCACTTTTTCTTCACATCGGCTTCGGCACTTGCAATTGCTGCCGGAGATTTCATCGTGCGCAACCCCGTCCTGACTGGCGGGGCAACTGCGTTTCTGGTGGTGATGAGTTTCGTCTCGGCTAACGCGCTCTGGTATCAGCCGGAGGCGCACAAGGCCGTATTCTTCAGCACAAGACCGGACTTTGTGTTCAAGCCGACTCCACGTGCAGTCCTGCCGGGCACGGCGGCGGCAAGTGACAATGCCCCGAAGCCCACCGAGACCGCCTCTGCCGAACCTGCAAACAATGAGACTGCCCAGCCGCTGGAAGCCGCCAGCCTGTCGGCGGACCGGCTGAACATGAGCGCATCGGTTGATGACATGCTGCCGGCACTTGCGCCCAACGCCGATCTCGAAATCGCACGGCTGCAGCAACGTCTTTCGACGCTTGGAATTTACAAGGGACCGGTGGATGGTTTCACCGGGCCGCAGACCCGCGAAGCGGTGGAACGCTGGCGCGCTTTGCAGCAGAAGCTCGGCGTGCAGGAAGCAAATATTCCGGCGCAGTTGCAGGCCGATGCCCAAAACAGTGCCCCGGCTCAGGACGATGTGGCAAAAGTCATCGAGGTAGCGGTTCCGACGCCGCGCCCGCAGCCCGCCGTTTTGAAGACGGAAACGGTTTCAAAACCGAAACCCGCTCTCGCTTCCTATGAAAAGCCCGTACCGAAAAAGCAGGTGGCGGCAACGCCCGCCGTGCAATCGGTGAAAGTGAGTTCGCAGGATATCATCCGCGTACAGGCCGGGTTGAAAGCATTCGGCAATGACACCGTGCCGGTGAACGGACAGCCGGGCAAGACGACACAGGAAGCGGTGCGCGAATTCCAGAAACTGTTCAGTATGCCGGTAACCGGCGAAATCGATGCGACGCTCATCACCAAGATGCGCGAGATCGGCCTGATAAGCTGATGGGTTTCCGATGCGCCTGACATCCGACTTCTGGGTTTCGGCTTTGATCCGCAAGGTTCAGGGCGAGGGCGGCTTTGCCTATCTTGCCCGTCGCGGATCGCCGGAGGCGGGCGCAATCTTCATCAAGGTAAGCTCACGCTTCGGCACCTGCGATCTATATTCGCCTGCGCCGCAAACTTCTTATGAAGAGGATAATGACGGCGAGCGCATGTTTCTGCGCATTCTGCACGATGCCGATGACATGGCGGCAAGTGACCGTATGGCGCGGGAAACCCGCTTCGACCCCGACCTGTGGCTGGTCGAACTGGAAGATATAGCCGATGCGTCGGCACTGTTCTCGATTTCGCAGGACGGAGAAGCCTTCTAAAACTTCTTCCTGATGAACTCTATTTCACCAATCGCTGAAGCGACGGGTGATCGGAATTGGCGGCGTCGGCGAGTGGCGTGTCGTCCTCGGCCATTTCACGCAATTTCCCACGCAGCATGGCCGACATGTCTTCCGCCTTCCAGCGCCGCACGAGCGCCATCGCTTTTTCGCGGTCGATGGAGCGATAAATATGCACAAACTCACGCAGGCTGTCGCGGTTGGTGTCGATAGGCCCCAGAATGGCAGTCATGACGAGATAGCATTCTGCAGGCGACAATCCGAGCGCCTTGAGTGCAATCGGCAGATGCGAATCCGGCCACTGTCCGATGATCGCGTCGGACCGTTCAAAGGACAGGTCGAGCGTATCGGCCAGCGCATTGCGGAAAAACTGGCTGTCGATCAGCAGTGCGGTATCGATGAGATGCTGTGAGCCGGTAGTTGCGCCAGCCTCGAAGAAAGGCTGTTGCAGCGCGCGCGCCAGTCGTTCGGAACTGTCTTCCTTCATCAGCGGCGCTCTGGCCGCAGAAAGGTCAGGTACATCCGGCCTTTCGAGCGGTTCGGCCTCGATATTGGCGAGATTTTCCTGAAGGGTCAGCGTGCGATCGATGACCGGATCGGCGAAACTGCGCAGCACGCCTTGCAAAAGAACGTCACCGGACTGGCGTCGCGCAATGGCGCGCGCATGGGCAAGACCGTTCTTGCCGATGATCTCGATGAGGTCGGAAGGGCGCAGAAGGGGAGAGCGCAACAGGATCGGTGCGGAGATTTCGACGGGGTCGTCGGCCAGCGTCAGAATAAGGCGGCGCGGTGCGTCCTCCAATTGTGCCAGCGCATTGGCCGCATGGCGCTTGCCGCGAGTGGAAGCGCATTGGAGAAGCGGCATGGCAAGATCTTCAAGCTGCTGCATATCCTGCCGTCCGGGGCGCGTGATACCCGCAAACGCCGAAATCGCGGCCGCCAGAAGGTCGTCCGCCTTGCTGCTCCCCGCTTTTGAATTCGACGGGCTCCGGTGGCCTGAAATATCCTCCAGGGCGCGGAACTGTTCATTTGTCACGCAGAATACTCCGGTAGGCACACAACTCACCCGCCCCAAATTGCAGATCACGCATCCGGCGGCAGCCGGTTGATGCGCAAATGCACCCCGCATGGGTCGGTATTCCGGATAGTAGCGTTGAAGCCTTAGCAACTCATTAACCGTGCCATAAAGAAACAGCATTTGGGTCGGGTATCTAGAGCCCTTCAAACGGCGCGCATTCCGCCTCCGCAAAGAAGCGCCGCACTTCCGTGTTCCACGTCGCGTCAGGCACGAAAACGCGCAGCACGGCGGCACCTTCGCCGATATTCTGCTCAATCAGGATGGAACGTGCATCGGCTTGCGAACCATCCGAGCGCAGACTTGCCATGCCGATGGGATCGGCAAGGATCAGATCGAGCTTGCGTTCGTTGGAAACGCTGTCGTTGAGGCTATAGAGATTGTCTCCGTTGGGCGCATAGATCGAGAGCGACCAATAGGGCACATTTGCCCCGGTCGTGATGTGCACGGGACCATCGGCAAGATCGAAGCGACAGGTGGCTTCCTGTACCAGCGGGTCGCTGTCGCTGACCGGGCCGGTCTTTTCGTCCAGCCTGTGGAAACGGTATGGCTCGCTTCCGGTTTCGATCCGCGACCAGGCGTTCTTGTCGGAATAGAAAGGAACGAGGAAAAGGACTGCGATATGCACAATCGCGGCACCGACGATGCCGAGGAGAACGAGGTGGAGAATTCTAGCCACGGCACGCCCCCTTGTTTGCACCCGGAACACGGGTGAGACCTGGCATCACCAGATCGGAGAGGCCGGAGGATGATGCCGCAGGCGTATCATAGAGCGTCATGACAAGAACGAAATCGCCGCTTCCTTCCACTGGCAACCAGTTGCCGGAAGCTGCATCGGGGCCGATGGTGATTGTGACGCTGCCGTCATCGTCATAAAGCACTTCGCGGGAATGCAGCGCTGCCTGCAGTCCTTCGCGCGGCGGGATCGGTTCGAGATCAGGTGAGGCGGGAAAGACGGTCCAGAATCGGGCCGGTGGCGTCAAGCCACTCAGGCGATAGGTGCAGCCGCGCCTGAGGGTGCGCCCGCTGTTGTCGCTGCGCGCATAGAATGGAAGACCTTCCGCCGTTCCAAGCGCCAGATAGGCTTTGCGGGCCGCGCGGGCCTTCGAATAGGGGTCGGCATCGGGTGTGCCTGCCGCCGGATAGGCGCTCCAGACCCCGACACGAAGTTCTCCGAAACCTTCAAACCGGTCGAGAACCTTGTCGACGCTCCAGATGCCGCCGCCAAGCGCCAGCACAAGCACAATCGCCGAGTTGAATATCCTTTTGAACATCGCCCCTCAGAGTACCGATATTTTCGTGCGTTCGGCGATCTTAGGCAGAGGCGGAGCCGCAAGGAAGCGGTCATGCAGTTCTTTGATAACTTTTGTCGACATGGGCGAGAGTATGCGCGGCGGTGCTGCCATGGTTTCTTCCGGCTTGGCATTTGCCACTTGCGGCTCGCTCTTCTTGGGCGGCGCCGGGAAAGGCGGAGTAACGCCGGGTATTGGCTTCAACTCGATATTCTGGTGCGCATAGGCCATCATGCGCTGCCAGGCCATGGCTGGCAGGATGCCGCCGGTCAGGTCTTTCATCGGCGTGAAATTATCATTGCCGAACCAGACAGCCGCCGTGAAATTGCCGGTGAAGCCGACGAACCATGCATCGCGATAGTTCTGTGTCGTGCCGGTCTTGCCACCCACCCGCGTCATCGGCAATGCCGCCCGGCGTCCGGTGCCGCGTTCGGGCACCTGCACCAGCATGGAATTCATTTCGAGTGCGGCCTTTTCCGACAGCGCCCTGTGCGGCTTCGGTGCATCGCGACCAAAGTCCCACAAAACCTTGCCTTCCGACGAAACGATCTGCGTAAATGCATGACGGTTACCGGCCATGCCCGCATTCGGAAACACGTTGAAGCCGGTGGCCTGATCCATCACCGTCATTTCCGATGTGCCGAGCACCATGGTCTTGTGTGACGAGATCGGCGATTCCACGCCCATCGCCTTGGTGAGGGCTACGATGGGGGCTGTGGTCAGATAATCGCGCGCCAGCCGCACCGGTACGCTGTTCAATGAACGGACAAGTGCGGTCGTCAGGTCCACACGACCGGCAAAACTGCGGCCGTAATTACGAGGCGACCAGTTACCCCAGCTGATCGGACCATCCGAAACGATGGTGCTGGGCGTCAGGCCCTTTTCCATCGCTGCCGCGTAGACATAGGGCTTGAAGGACGAACCGGCCTGCCGCAATGCCTTGGTGGCGCGGTTGAACTGGCTTTCGCCGTAGTCCCGCCCGCCAACAAGCGCACGGACAGACCCGTCATTGGCAATGACCACGGTCGCAGCTTCTGCAGCATTATAATCCTTGCCGAACTGGCGCAGATGATACTCCAGTGATTCCTCTGCCGCCTTCTGCAGGTTGCGGTCGAGCGTCGTGCGCACGATCAATGTGTGCTGTGGAATTTTGGCGGCGACCTTTTTCACCTCCTCGAAAGCCCAGTCGAGGAAGTAATCCGGGCTCTCATTCTTGGCGCGGTCGATGACGCTTGCCGGATGACGGCGTGCAACGGCCACTTGTCCGTCGCTCAGGAAGCCGCTTTCAACCATGTTGGAAAGCACGACATTGGCACGCGCACGCGCTGCGGGCAGATTGACATGCGGCGCAAACTTGGCGGGCGCCTTGAAAAGGCCGGCCAGCATCGCGGCTTGTGCCAGCGAGACATCCTTCACGCTTTTGCCGAAATAGAATTCCGAAGCGGCAGCAATACCGAAGGTTCCTCCGCCCATATAGGCGCGGTCGAGGTAAAGCTGCAGGATTTCCTTCTTGCTGAGATTGCTTTCCAGCCAGAGCGCGAGGAAGGCTTCCTTGATCTTGCGTTCGATGGTGCGCTCGTTGGAGAGAAAAAGGTTCTTGGCAAGCTGCTGCGTGATGGTCGAGCCGCCTTGCACGACACCATTGGCGCGCATGTTCTGGCTGAGTGCGCGAGTCAGGCCCCAGAAATCAATGCCGTAGTGGTCGAAGAAGCGCCGGTCCTCGGTGCCGAGCACAGCCTTGATGACGTGATCCGGCAATTCGTCGATGGGCACGGCCTGACGATGCAGAATGCCGCGCTGGCCGATTTCATTGCCGTAGCGATCGAGGAAGGTAACGGCATAATCGTCCTGCGCGCGCCAATCCTTCTTGGTTTCCTCGAAGGCAGGCAGGGCGAGGACGAGCATCAACACCGCACCGCCAACGCCGAGCGTAAACCCTTCATCGAGAACTTCGACCACGAAACGCCGGAAGCCGCGCACGCGAAAACGCCGTGAGAAAATGGTGATATTTTCCCACCACTCGCCGAGATTGTAGCGCAGGCTGTAGAGAGTGGAATCGATCCATGCGTCAAGCCCGATCAGGCGCGACGCCCTGAAGGGTTTGCGCTTCTCGCTTTCGGGGTCTTTATCTGCCGTTTTACGCATGAACACTGACTTCGGCATGGTTGGTTTCGGAGAAAGGCGAAATTACCGTTCCATCATAGCAGATAAATAAGCCACACCTCATGTGAAATGGTTAAGGCGCTCGCAGCTTTTTGGCGTCAGGAATAAAATCAATTATAGGAAAATAATCCTTGACTGCGTAACGCTGCTTTGCTAGGTTTCATATACAATCAAAGAGTTCTGACTAATCAGGTTTATCTCCCTTCGACGCATGCAAACATCACCCTGAAAAGCTGTGGAGGCTTTTCAGGGTGATGTCTTTTGAGTCCACTGGTCGAGGATAAAGTTTTTGCCGCAAAAATCGTAATGAGACATTGGCCAATTTGGGTCTTCTTCTCTTTGGACAACGAAAAGATGATCTCGCGCCGCGCCGCAAGTGCAACAAAACTCCCGATTAAACTCATGAGGCGGAGTTCAGTGGGGCAGTACACTTGCGGAGTAGTTTTCATAGACAGAAAAAATGCGATGCGGTTGGCATCTGGGTCTGCAACATGAAAGGAAACCATCATGATTGACCTTAAGGATGCAATATTTACCTCTGAGGTTACGTGGATCTGGTTCGCCAAGATGGCGGGTGCAATGGCAGGCTCTTTTATGTCGCTCGCCTATATGGCTCCGCGAGGAAAGCGAGAAGCTGCGATCCGTTTCGCGGTCGGCGTGATCTGTGGCATTGTTTTCGGTGGCGCAGCAGGCGTCAAGATTTCAGAAGTATTGGTTCTTGGAGGATTGCTTGGCCGGGAGGAACTGATGTTGATAGGATCCGCGGTTACAAGCTTGGCGGCGTGGTCGGTTCTCGGGGTTTTTCAGCATTTGTCCGAACGACTGAAACATGCGCCTATACCCGGGCTACTTCCTGAAGAAAAAGAAACGATGACGAATCCTGACGATGGATGAAATCGTAAAATACTGTTCTCGGTGTTCAAGAAGAGTTTGGCAGCCACCTTTCGGGAATCAAGTGTCCCCCTAGCTGTTTTGCTATAGAGGAAGCAAAAAGCAGTCAGACCTAGACACTTGTCGATATGTCAGAAGACAGACCGATCTCGTCCATGGCATTCCTGTTTAGTGTTGTATGGGTCTGGGCAAGGAACGGACATGTAGGTTCAGTCGTCCTCCGCATGTCGACAATAATTCCCCAGAAAGAAAGGCTCATTGGTTGAGATAGAGGATGGCCTTGGTCGATCCTGGTTCAACTGGTTTCGTTTCGTTTCGTTTTTTAATCATTCTCTAGTGCTTCCGGAACCGCAACCGTCTTGATCGATCAGGATGCTTTAACGGATATTCTGCTACAACAGGCGACCGCAATTGTCGGAATTGTTACGGTAATCGGTCGTATAGAAGGCACTTCACGCATTTCATAATTTCACAAAGCGTGATAGTCAGGGGCTGAATTTTCCTTTGGGCCCGGAAGAGGAATGGTTGTTCATGCATCGTTCAGCTGTGGGGCGCTATATAAGGCGGCATGATGAAACAAAATTCTGCACTCAAAGTTTTCGCGCTTCTAGCGGTTAGTATTGGCTTGCTGCCGGTCGATGCCGGTGCCTTGCCGATGACTGCGCCGCAGAAATCCAATCTCATTGTCGCTGCCGCCGGAGATTGTGCGGCGGTCGGCGAACAGGTGGCTGCCCAGCAGGGCGGTCAGCTTGCCAAGGCCACCGCCACGACTCAGAACGGGCGTCCCATGTGCGTGGTCGTGGTGCTTGTGCCAGGCCGCGATGGCGAGCGTCCACGCCGCGTTGAAGTGGCTGTTCCCGCTCAATAACTACAGCTTTTGCCGCTGTTTTTCGTAGATTGAGGGAGAATGTCCGCTTGCGTATCCTGATCGTTGAAGACGACAAGGACCTGAACCGGCAGCTTTCCGAAGCAATGGCTGCTGCCGGTTATGTGGTCGACCGTGCCTATGACGGCGAGGAAGGGCATTATCTCGGCGATACGGAGCCCTATGATGCTGTGGTGCTCGACATCGGCCTGCCGCGTATGGATGGCATCAGCGTCGTGGAGCGTTGGCGGCGCAGCGGGCGTACAATGCCTGTTCTCATGCTTACGGCCCGCGATCGCTGGAGCGACAAGGTTGCCGGTATTGACGCCGGAGCCGACGATTATGTGGCCAAGCCCTTTCATATCGAGGAAGTGCTTGCGCGGTTGCGCGCGCTGATCCGCCGCGCTGCGGGACATGCTTCGTCGGAACTCGTCTGCGGGCCGCTCTATCTTGATACGAAAACGTCGAAGGCAAGTGTCAACGGCGTTGCGCTCAAGCTTACCTCGCACGAATATCGGCTTCTGTCCTATCTGATGCACCATATGGATGAGGTGGTCTCGCGTACTGAACTGATCGAACATCTCTACGATCAGGATTTTGACCGCGATTCCAATACGATTGAAGTCTTTGTCGGTCGCTTGCGCAAGAAAATGGGTGTCGACCTGATCGAGACCGTGCGCGGCATGGGCTATCGCATCCGCTCTGAAGAGGGCGGGGACGAAACGAAAGGCGATGACAGCTGAAGCTTCTTAGCGTCTTTCCTCCGCTACGTTCGCTCGCAGTCCGCGTCGTTACTCTTTCGACGATCTGGGTCATCGTGGCACTTGTGGTGGTGGCGACTTTCATCGGCTCACTTTATGGCGAAGCTGCGCGCAGCAATTTTGAACGCCTGTTGACCGCCCACCTGTTCAGTCTGGTCGGTGCCGTCAGCACGTCGGGCGAGGGCTCCTTGCAGGGGCGCCCGGAACTGGGCGAATTACGCTATTCCAGCCCGCTCTCCGGTTGGTACTGGTCCGTCGATCCCGTCACGCCGAACCTGACCGGAAAATTGCAATCGCCATCGCTGATAGGGCGCATCGTACCTGAAATGCCGGTCTCGCAGGCACCCTTTGACAGTTCCTTCATGCGTAGCTACACCTTGCCCGGCCTCAACGGCGAGGAGCTCTTCATCGTTGAAACCGAAGTGGTTCTGGATACTGCCAATCGCGTTGCGCGTTTTCGTGTCATGGGCAATCTCAGCGAGGTTCTGAAGGAGATATCCGATTTCAGAACCAGCCTCGCGACCTATCTGGCGATTTTCGGCATCGGCAGTATCCTCATCAATGCCGCTGTGATCCTGTTCGGCCTGCGTCCGCTCGACAAGGTGCGTCAAGCGCTGGCCGATATTCGCGAGGGACGTTCGTCCAAGCTCGATGCGTCGCTGCCTGTCGAAATTGCGCCGCTCGCCAGTGAAATGAATGCGCTGATCGAAAACAATCGCCGTATTGTCGAACGGTCGCGAACGCAGGTCGGCAATCTCGCCCATTCTCTCAAAACCCCGCTTTCCGTGCTGGTCAATGAAGCACGGAGCATGGGTGGTGAACATGGACGCATTGTTCAGGAACAGAGCGAGGCGATGCAGGTGCAGATACAGCACTATCTGCAGCGCGCGCGCATTGCCGCGCAGCGTGGCAGTGTGGTGTTCCGTACACCTGTGACGCCGGTTCTCGAACGCATGCAGCGCGTCACGGCGAAACTCAATCCGGCTTTCAGCGTTAACTTCAGGAATGAACTGCCCAATGCGGTCTTTGCTGGCGAAAGGGAAGATCTGGAAGAGATCGTCGGGAATCTGCTGGAGAATGCGGGCAAATGGGGCCGCAAACGTATCAATATCGGGCTTGCCCCTATTTCTGGGGAGCAACGGCAGTTTGAAGTCCTGATAGAAGATGACGGTCCAGATCTGGCATCAGACAATATCGAGGCAGCGCTGAAGCGCGGCAGCCGCGTCGATGAAACAAAACCGGGAACGGGGCTTGGGCTGGCAATCGTGCAGGATACCGTTCGCGAATATGGCGGCAGCCTGCATCTGGGCAAGAGTGCGTTTGGTGGATTGGGTGTTCGGATCGTGTTGCCGCTGACGGAAGATTGAAGGTTGTTTTTGGTCGAAAGCCAACTAGAAGATAAACTGGAAAAGTCACATGCCGATATAGTGTGCATGCTAATTGTTTATGAAGGCCGGTTGTTATGATGATGGTATCCAGGTTTTCTCACCCAGTTTCAGTCGCTTCGATGATGCTTGCCGTGGCGCTCGCATTGTCAGCCTGTGGCACGACCGGCAAGGGCACTGGTCTTGCTTCGCTGGGCGGTGGTTCTACGGAACAGAAGCCCGAAACCAGCCTGTTGACGTCTCTTGGAAACGGTCTCCTTGGCAGCGCCGCAAATCAGCTGAACGCAGCCGACCGCAAGAAGGCCCTTGAGGCTGAATATCGTGCGCTTGAATATTCACCGGCAGGTAAGGCCGTATCCTGGAGCGGGAGCGGGTCGAATTCCGGCGACGTGACGGCGGCGCAGCCTTATCAGGTCGGCTCTCAGAATTGCCGCCAGTATTCGCACAGCTTCAACATCGGCGGGTCGCAGCAGACTTCCCGTGGAACAGCATGTCGCAATCCAGACGGCAGCTGGACTCCTCTGACGTAACTCTCGCGTCCTACCTTTGCGGCGAATTGCCCTAGGTAGCAACTTACTGCAGGTAGTAGTTGGTTTTTCCCTTGGCTGCGCTTAAGTCGTAGCCATGGGATTCTGGCTTATTGCAGCATTACTGACATTGGCAGCCACTCTGGCTGTTTTGTTGCCTCTCACGCGGCGCAAGCAGGCATTCTTGCCCGCTGAAAAGAACGATCTTGAGGTCTATCGGGATCAGTTGCGCGAGGTCGAAGCCGACGCTGCACGCGGCATGATCGACCCGCAGAGCGCCGAACAGGCACGCATCGAAATCTCGCGTCGCATTTTGAATGCTGAAAAGTCCGGCAAGGAAGCTGCGGAAGCCGCGGGCAAGGCAGTGCCGGGCCGGATGCTGGCTTTCATCGCCGTGCTTGCAGTGCCGCTGATCGCCTGGGGCATCTATCCGCTTTTCGGCAAACCGGACATGCCTTCCATGCCGCTCGCCGAACGGCTTTCGGCCAGTGCGAATCGCGGCTCTGTCGATGAACTGGTAGCGCGTGCCGAAGCGCATCTGGCGCAAAATCCGGGCGATGTGCGTGGATGGGACGTGCTGGCGCCGATCTATCTGCGGCTTGGTCGCGCCGCTGATGCCGTCAATGCCTATCGCAGCTCCATTCGCATCGCCGGTGAGAATTTCCCACGCGTTTTGGGATTGGGTGAAGCACTGGCAACCGCTTCGGGCGGCACCGTGACCGCCGAGGCTGAAGGCTTTTTCAAGAAAGCTGCCGATCTCGAACCGAATGATGTTCGCCCGCAGTTCTACCTCGCACAGGGCGAGATGCAGGACGGTCGTATGGATATAGCCGCCAATCGCCTGCAGGCGTTCCTCGACAAGGCGCCGGCCGATGCGCCGTGGCGCGGTCAGATCGAACAGGCTATCGCCCGGCTTCGTAACCCTGCTTCCAACGGTGCAAAGCAGCCGAAAGGGCCGACAGCGGATGATGTCGATGCCGCTTCGTCGCTCAGCCCGGAGGACCGGCAGGCGATGATCGAAGGCATGGTTCAACGTCTTGATGAAAGTCTTCGCCAGAATAGTGGGGATGTCGAAGGCTGGAAGCGTCTCGTGCGCTCCTATATGATCCTCAACCGTCGCGATGCAGCGCTGGACGCTCTCAATCGCGGCATGACAGCCCTTCAGGGCGAAAGCCGGACGAACTTGCAGAGTTTCGCAGCCGGTCTTGGACTGGAGACAGGGAACGCACAAAAATGAGCGCGACCGCAGAAGACAACGCACGTGGTGCCAAACCGGCGGGTAATTTTGCCCGAACCGTCAGCCAAAGAAAGCGCAAGCGCCTGTTCCTGATCGGCGGCGCACTGGCGGTTCTGGCCGTAGCGGTTGGATTGATGCTGATGGCCTTTAGTCAGGACATTCGCTTCTTCCGTACACCTGCCGACCTGACGGAACAGGATATGGCCTCCGGCTCGCGGTTCCGTCTCGGTGGCCTCGTCGAGGAAGGGTCCGTCAGCCGCGAGGGCAGCGAGCTGCGCTTTACAGTGACCGATACGATCAAGACCGTGAAGGTCGTGTTCGAGGGTATTCCGCCCGATCTCTTCCGCGAAGGACAGGGCGTTGTCGCCGAAGGGCGCTTCGGAGACGATGGCGTGTTCCGCGCCGATAATGTGCTGGCGAAGCACGATGAGAATTACGTTCCCAAGGACCTTGCCGACAGCCTGAAGGAAAAGGGCGTCTGGGAAGGCAAATAAAAACTAGGGCATTTCGTATCGGACCGGTGGTCCGGCAGATGCTTGATGGAGACTGCAGATGAGTGTCGAGATCGGCCATTTCGCTCTGGTTCTGGCACTGGCCCTGTCGATTGTCCAATCGATCGTGCCGGTGGTTGGTGCGCATCGCCGGGATACGCAGCTCATGTCAGTCGCGGCGCCGACGGCAATTGCAGTCTTCGCGTTGATCTGCCTTGCATCGGCGGTGCTTGTCCATGCCTATGTCGTGTCGGATTTCTCGGTCCTGAACGTGGTTGAGAACTCGCATTCGCAAAAGCCGCTCCTCTACAAAATCACGGGCGTCTGGGGCAATCACGAAGGCTCAATGCTGCTGTGGGTGTTCATTCTCACCTTTTTCAGTGCGCTGGTCGCTGCATTTTCTGGCAATCTGCCTGAAACATTGCGCGCCAATGTCCTTGCCGTGCAGGGCTGGATCGGTGTCGCATTTCTGGCATTCATTGTGTTCACCTCGAACCCGTTCACCCGCATTTTTCCGGCTCCGATGGAGGGCGGTGATCTCAATCCGATCCTTCAGGATATCGGTCTCGCGATCCATCCGCCGCTGCTCTATCTCGGCTATGTCGGTTTTTCGGTATGCTTTTCCTTTGCCGTAGCGGCACTGCTCGAGGGGCGTCTCGATGCTGCATGGGCGCGCTGGGTACGTCCGTGGGCCCTCGTGGCCTGGATGTTCCTGACTGGTGGCATCGCCATGGGTTCTTACTGGGCCTATTACGAGCTTGGCTGGGGCGGCTGGTGGTTCTGGGACCCGGTCGAAAACGCTTCGTTCATGCCGTGGCTGGTCGGCACCGCATTGCTTCATTCGGCTCTCGTGATGGAAAAACGCTCGGCGCTGAAAATCTGGACCGTGCTGCTTGCGATCCTCACTTTCTCGCTGTCGCTGCTTGGTACATTCCTTGTCCGCTCCGGTGTTCTGACCTCGGTTCACAGCTTCGCCACCGATCCGGGGCGCGGTCTTTTCATTCTGGCGATCCTTGCAATTTTCATTGGCGGATCGCTGTCGCTTTTCGCATTTCGCGTGCAGAGCCTGACGGCAGGCGGCATCTTCCACCCGATTTCGCGCGAAGGCGCGCTCGTCTTCAACAATCTGTTTCTGACGACCGCTGCCGCAACTGTGCTGATCGGTACGCTCTACCCGCTGCTGCTGGAAGTGATGACCGGCGACAAGATTTCCGTCGGCGCACCGTTCTTCAACATGACGTTCGGTCCGCTGATGATCCCGCTTCTTTTTGCGGTTCCCTTCGGCCCGCTGCTCGCCTGGAAACGCGGTGATCTTTACGGCGTGTCGCAGCGGCTGATGACAGCTTTCGCGCTCTCGCTTCTGGCTGCGGCGATCGTTCTGTGGAGCACATCGGCGAAATCGGTTCTCGCTGCCTGCGGTACCGGGCTTGCCGTATGGCTGATTTTCGGCAGCCTGACGGATCTTGTTCTCAAGTCTGGCATCGGCAAGGTATCCGCTGGCAAGGCAGTTGCGCGCTTCAAGGGTTTGCCACGTTCGGTCTTTGGCACGGCGCTCGCCCATATCGGGCTTGGCGTAACGCTGCTCGGTATTGTGAGCGTGACCACGTTTGGCACTGAGAATGTGTTGATCATGCGTCCGGGCGACACGGCCAAGGTGCAGAATTACACACTTCGCTTCGACGGCCTGCGCCCGCTGACCGGTTCGAATTTCACCGAAAACCGGGGCACTTTCACGCTGCTCGATTCCAGCTCGCGCAGTCTCGGGCAGATTGAGCCGTCCAAGCGCTTTTTCCCAGCACGCCAGATGCCAACAACTGAATCGGGCATCAAAACCCTGTGGTTCAGTCAGGTCTATGTCGCGCTTGGCGATGAACCGGGCGATGGATCAGCCGTCGTTCGCATCTGGTGGAAGCCTGACGTGACACTCATCTGGTATGGCGCTCTCGTGATGATGGTGGGTGCGCTGTTTTCCCTTGCAGATCGTCGCCTGCGGGTTGGCGCACCTTCGCGCAGTCGCAAGTCTGCGTCGAAAGAAGCGGAGGCCACAGCATGAGAAAGCGCTCGGCATTTGCGGCGCTCCTGCTCGGTGCTGCTCTGGCTATTCAAGGGACGGCGGCGTTCGCAGTCAATCCGGATGAAGTCCTGTCCGATCCGGCGCTTGAAAAGCGCGCGCGAACCATTTCCGGCGAACTGCGCTGCATGGTCTGCCAGAACGAATCCATCGACGATTCCAATGCCGAGCTTGCCCGCGATCTTCGCGTTCTCGTCCGTGACCGGCTGAAAGAAGGCGATAGCGACGAACAGGTCATGGATTTCATCGTCGACCGTTACGGCGAATTCGTGCTTCTGAAGCCGCGTCTCAATGCGCGCACAGTGCTTCTGTGGGGCTTTCCTGTCGCCGTGCTTCTGATCGGTGCGGTCGCGCTGGTTGTTGCCTTTCGCGGACGCAAACAGGCAGGCGAAGCGCCTAAACCGCTCACCGAAAGCGAAAAGGTGGAACTCGCGCGTCTGCTGGACGGAAAATAAGCGCTGGTCGCCTGCGGTTGTTATTCGTAACCTTACGAAACTTTCATGTTGTGGAAACGGAGCGGTAAGGTAGCCCTGACTATCTTACGCTCTATAAAGGTTTCACAGGTCCACGTTTCCTGAAGGATCAGGGACGGCCGGATTGCTGCTCGTAAGGAGAAATAAATGTCCAGAGCCAGGATTTCCAACTATCGCAAAGGCGTTGCCGCGATTGCACTATCGGCTGTTCTCGCCGGTGGTTTTGTCGCGACCGGCCCGCTCGGTGCGCTCAATGACGCCCGCGCGGAAGCCGTGCAGGTAACGCCACCACCGCAGGCTGCGGGTTTTGCCGATCTTGTTGAGAAGGTTCGTCCGGCTGTCGTCAGCGTTCGTGTAAAGAAGGACGTGCAGCAAACTGCTGATCGCGGTGGCAGTGGCCAGTTCTCGGGCCCTCCCGGGTTTGATCAGCTTCCGGACGATCATCCGCTGAAGCGCTTCTTCCGTGATTTCGGCATGGACCCGCGTGGCGATGCACGTCCCGACGCTCGCCCGGATCGCCGCGGCCCCGGCAAGCGTGGCCCGCGCCCCGGTCATGAACGTCCGGTCGCTCAGGGTTCCGGCTTCTTCATTTCCGAAGACGGCTATGTCGTAACCAACAATCACGTCGTTTCCGATGGCGATGCATATAGCGTTGTCATGGATGACGGCACGGAACTTGACGCGAAGCTGATCGGCACCGATCCGCGCACAGATCTGGCGGTGCTGAAGGTCAACGATCCGAAGCAGAAGTTCACCTATGTTGCATTTGGCGATGACAACAAGATTCGCGTCGGCGACTGGGTCGTGGCTGTCGGCAACCCGTTCGGCCTTGGCGGCACGGTGACGTCGGGTATTGTATCGGCTCGTGGCCGTGATATCGGCGCCGGTCCTTACGATGACTTCATCCAGATCGACGCGGCTGTGAACAAGGGTAATTCCGGTGGTCCGGCCTTCAACCTGTCTGGTCAGGTGATCGGCATCAACACCGCCATCTTCTCGCCTTCGGGCGGCAGCGTGGGCATTGCCTTCGCAATCCCAGCCTCGACCGCTAAGCAGGTTGTTGACCAGCTCATCAAGAAGGGCTCGGTGGAACGTGGCTGGATCGGTGTTCAGATTCAGCCGGTGACGAAGGATATTGCTGCTTCGCTCGGCCTTGCCGAAGAGAAGGGTGCAATCGTTGCGTCGCCGCAGAAGGACGGTCCTGCTGCCAAGGCGGGCATCCAGTCCGGTGATGTGATCACGGCTGTCAATGGCGAAACCGTGCAGGATCCGCGCGATCTGGCACGCAAGGTTGCTGGCATTGTTCCTGGCGAAAAGGCGGCACTCACCGTCTGGCGCAAGAACAAGGCCGAGGAAGTCGATATCACCATTGAAGCGATGCCGGGCGATCTCGGCAAGGCAGCCAGCGCCTTGGGCGACAATGGCGGTGGTCAGAACGAGGCCCTCGACTCCTATGGCCTGACCGTGACCCCGTCCGAAGACGGTAACGGCGTAGTGGTAACCGATGTCGATCCCGACAGCGATGCCTCCGATCGCGGTATCCGTTCCGGCGATATCATCATGAGCGTCAATAACCAGACGGTGAAGAGCGCCAAGGATATCAACAACGCCATCAGCGAAGCCGCCAAGTCGGGTCGCAAGGCAGTGCTGCTGCAATTGCAGAGCAACGATCAGAGCCGCTTTGTGGCCCTGCCGATCGATCAGGGATGATGACCGGCAGCCCCTTAAGGCTCTTAGCTATTCGATGCCAGGCGGTTCTCCGCCTGGCATCGCCTTATCATCAAACGGTATTATAAGTAGCGCCATGAAGATTCTCGTTATTGAAGATGACCGCGAAGCGGCCCGCTATCTGGAGAAGGCCTTCACCGAGGCCGGACATTCCGCCGATATCGCCGGAGACGGCGAAACCGGCTATACGCTGGCCGAGAATGGAAGCTACGATGTCCTCGTAGTCGACCGTATGCTGCCAAAGCGCGATGGCTTGTCCGTCGTGGCTGGTCTGCGCGCCAGGGGTATGGAAACCCCGGTCCTGATCCTTTCCGCGCTCGGCGAAGTGGATGACCGCGTCACGGGCTTGCGCGCCGGTGGTGACGACTACCTGACCAAACCCTATGCATTTTCCGAACTGTTGGCTCGCGTCGAGGTCCTGCAGCGTCGTTCCAGCCCGCGTGAGGCGGACACGATCTACCGCGTCGGTGATCTGGAGCTTGACCGGCTTGCGCATACTGCGCGCCGTCAGGATGTAGATATCACGCTTCAGCCCCGCGAGTTTCGTCTTCTCGAATATCTGATGCGCCATGCCGGACAGGTCGTCACGCGCACGATGTTGCTTGAAAACGTCTGGGATTATCACTTCGATCCGCAGACCAATGTGATCGACGTGCATATCTCGCGGCTGCGTTCGAAAATCGAGAAGGGCTTTGACGGTCCGCTGCTTCATACTGTGCGTGGCGCCGGTTACATGTTGAAGGCAGGGCGAGCGAAACAATCTGCAGCCGCCAAGGTGGATTGATGAGCCGCTTCTCAGCGCTCATGCGCACAACCGCTGTTCGACTATCAACGCTCTATCTGCTGCTCTTCATCGTGGGTGCGATAGCGTTGGTTTTCTACATGACCAATTTATCGGCCTCCATGCTGGCAGCGCAGACCCAGCAGTCGCTGGGCGAAGAAGTCGGCAGCATCGGCAAAAGCTATGCGCGAGGCGGCATCCCGCAGCTCGTGCGCACAATCGACTATCGTTCACGCCAGCCAGGTGCTTACCTCTATCTGGTGGCCGACCCGACAGGCCGCATCCTTGCAGGCAATGTTGAAAGCGTAGAACCCGGTGTTCTGGACACCGATGGCGTTATCGAGCGCGGGTTCAAATATCGGCGCTATGGCGAGCAGGGCACGGAAACGGAACATCGCGCCATTGCAGTCGTTATTGCATTGCCGAACGGCATGCGGCTTCTGGTCGGGCGCGATCTGGGTGAACCAGAACGGTTCCGCGATGTTATTCGCCAGTCGCTGATGCTGGCGCTGGGCATCATGGGTGTTGGCGCGCTCTTGATCTGGCTGGTAGTCGGGCGCCGTGCATTGAAGCGCATTGATGAGGTTTCGCGCGCGTCGCAGCGCATTATGGAAGGCGACTTGACCGGGAGGCTTCCGGTCAATGGCTCCGGTGACGAGTTCGATCGCCTGTCAAGCAATCTCAACGTCATGCTCGGCAAAATTCTGGAATTGAACGAGGGGCTGAAACAGGTCTCCGATAACATCGCACATGATCTTAAAACGCCGCTGACGCGTCTGCGTAACCGCGCGGAAGAAGCTCTTTCCGGCAAGAAGGCGGGGCCTGAATATCGTGAAGCGCTTGAAGATATCATTGGCGAGTCGGATCAACTGATCCGGACCTTCAACGCGATCCTGATGATTTCGCGTCTTGAAGCAGGTTATTCGTCCGAAAGTCTGGAGAATATGCCGGTAGCGCCGATCCTTCGCGACGTGGCCGAAATGTATGAGCCCGTTGCCGAGGACGTGGGCGTGAACCTGACACTTGGCGATCTCGATGAAGTTGCGCTTCATATCAATCGCGAACTGGTCGGGCAGACGATTTCCAATCTCGTGGACAATGCAATTAAATATGCGGGTGGTGATGAGCGGACCGCGACCGTGAGTCTTTCGATGGAACGTGATCCGAACTGGGTCCGCATCATCGTTGCCGATAACGGTCCCGGTATTCCTGAAGAAAAACGCGAACAGGCAACGGAACGTTTTGTCCGTCTTGAGGAAAGCCGCACACAGCCGGGCTCGGGACTCGGTTTAAGTCTTGCCAAGGCTGTGATGAAATTGCACGGTGGCGCACTTCGTCTTGAAGGCAATGATCCGGGCCTGCGCGCCGTGCTGGAGTTCCCGTTGCCATCGGACAAGGTCGAATAATGGCGTGACTTAAGAGGGGATCATGGCGGCAGAACACGCAACGGCACTATTCTTCGAGAGAGAGATCCGTGCTTTGACGCCGCTTGATCCCGCAAGGGCGGAAACCTTCCTGGCCGACCTTGCGGCGCGCGCCGGAGAAGAGGAACTTACAAGTGTCGTAGCCTTGTTGAAAAAGGCGGAAGCTGAAAGTTTCTTCTCCGCCGTTCTCGATCTTTCTCCATTCATTCGCGAAGCGCTGATCCGTCATCCGCGTATTCTTGATCGCATCGTCGCCAAGGCGCCGGAGGCTGCACTACAGGATATTCTGGCTGAAATCTCGGTCAGTGCTGCAAGTGCAGACGTGACGGAAGCCTCCCTCATGACCAGCCTGCGTGTTCTGAAACGTGAGGCGCATGTTCTTATCGCGCTTTGCGATCTCGCTGGCATTTTCAATACGGAAGCAACGACGGGCTGGCTCACTGATCTGGCGGAGGCCTGCACCGGCGCTGCCGTCCGGTTTCTGCTGCTTGATGCAGATAATGCGGGCAAGATCAAACTTCCTGACCGAAACCAGCCTGACAAGGACAGCGGCTGGATTGTTCTCGGCATGGGCAAGTTCGGTGCGCGTGAACTCAATTATTCGTCCGATATTGATCTCATCGTCTTCATCGATGAAACCAGACCGGCCATCGGCGATCCGTATGAATGCGTCGAAACTTTTTCACGGCTGACGCGCCGCCTTGTCCGCATCCTGCAGGATCGCACCGGCGATGGCTATGTCTTCCGCGTTGATCTTCGCCTGCGTCCGGACCCCGGTTCCACGCCGCTGGCCATTCCTGTCGGTGCAGCACTTCATTATTACGAAGGGCGCGGCCAGAACTGGGAACGCGCAGCCATGATCAAGGCCCGGCCCGTTGCGGGGGACCGCGAATCCGGAAAGCAGGTGCTGGCGGAGCTCTCCCCCTATGTCTGGCGCAAGTATCTCGACTATGCAGCCATTGCAGACGTGCACTCGATCAAGCGCCAGATTCACGCCCACAAGGGCCACGGCGATATTGCCGTGCGCGGGCATAATGTGAAGCTCGGACGCGGCGGCATCCGCGAAATCGAATTCTTCGTTCAGACGCAGCAGCTCATCGCTGGCGGACGATTTCCCGAATTGCGCGGCAACCAGACGGTGCCGATGCTCGCACGACTGGCGGAGCGGGGCTGGATCACCGAGAAGGCGCGCGATGCCTTGGCAAAGGAATATTATTTTCTTCGTGACGTCGAGCATCGCATCCAGATGATTGCCGATGAGCAGACGCATATTCTGCCGGAAGACGATGAAGGCTTTGCGCGTGTCGCTCATATGATGGGTTATGCTGATCCGGCGGCCTTTTCCGATGTTTTTCTCGATGCGCTCAAGGTCGTTGAAAAGCACTATGCGGCCCTGTTCGAGCAGGCTCCCGAACTTGGAAGCTCATCCGGCAATCTGGTCTTTACCGGCGATGTGGATGATCCGGGCACGCTGGAGACGCTCGCATCCATGGGCTATGAACGCCCGAGCGATATATGTCGCGTGATCCGCACGTGGCACTTCGGGCGTTATCGTGCCACACAATCGGCAGAAGCGCGCGAGCGTCTGACCGAGCTTACGCCCGCTCTACTCAAAGCCTTTGCCGAAACCAAGCGTGCGGATGAAGCACTCTTGCGTTTCGATGGTTTTCTAAAGGGCTTGCCCGCGGGCATCCAGCTGTTCAGCCTGTTGCAATCCAATCCCCGTCTCCTGAACCTCCTCGTGATGATCATGAGCGCTGCACCTCGGCTTGCCGAAATCATCACGCGCAACCCGCATGTTTTTGACGGTTTGCTCGATCCGGCGATTTTCTCGGAAATGCCGACACGCGCCTATCTGGAAGAACGCCTTCGCGTGTTTCTGGGACCTGCGACCGATTATGAGGAAGTGTTGGACCGGCTGCGCATCTTCGCTGCCGAACATCGTTTTCTGATCGGTATTCGCCTGCTCACAAGTGCCATTGATGGCGTGCGCGCTGGTCGCGCGTTTTCCGATCTGGCTGAACTGATGATCGGCAAGGCATTCGAGGTTGTCGAAGCCGAACTGGAACGACGCCACGGCAAGGTTAAGGGCGCCAAGGTGACTCTTCTGGCTATGGGCAAGCTTGGCAGTCGCGAACTCACCGCCGGTTCGGATGTCGATCTGATCCTGCTTTACGATCACGACAAGGAGACGGATGAATCAGACGGTGAAAAGCCGCTGGCTCCGTCGCAATATTATATTCGCCTGACCCAGCGGCTCATTGCGGCACTTTCTGCGCCAACGGCGGAGGGCGTGCTCTACGAAGTCGATATGCGGCTGCGCCCTTCCGGCAACAAGGGACCGGTTGCCACCCACATCGAATCCTTCAGCAAGTATCAGCGCAGCGAAGCATGGACATGGGAACACATGGCCTTGACCCGTGCGCGCCCGATTCATGGCGACGAGGCGTTTATGAATCACATCAGAAGCGAGATCGACGAGGTTCTTGTCTCTCCCCGTGACGTGAAGAAGATCGCCAAGGATGTGCGCGAGATGCGCGACCTCATCTATCAGGAAAAGCCGCCTGCCGATGATTGGGATTTCAAGCTGAAGCCCGGCGGCATTGTCGATCTGGAATTCATCGCCCAGTTTGCCGTGCTGGCAAACAAGCTCGACCGGAAACCGCGTCCCTTGGGTACAGAAGAAATCCTTTCGGCCCTCGACCCGTCTTTTGCTGATCCGGCGCTTGCCGATAGCCTTGTCGGCGCCCATCGCCTCTATACCAATCTGAGCCAGACGATCCGTCTGTGTCTTGGAAGCGATGCCAAACGTGAAGAATTCATACCCGGCATGATCGACCTGCTATGCCGTGCGGCCGACATGCCAGACATAAAGCGCGTCGAGCATCATCTGGCGGAAGTCGCCGTTGACGTGCGTACGAGTTTTGAGAAGCTTTTGAACATCTAGAGCATTTCCAGCAAAAGTGCGAAGCGGTTTTGCGTGGGATAATGCGATGAAACAAAGACTTAGAGCGGCTCCAGCAGCTCTGTTTTTAACTGGAGCCGTTCTAATCAGGCGGCGTGAATTTCGGCGCTGTGATTGCCTATATGACCTGGCTTGCGATCAGGGATGCAGACCGAAACCACGGTGCCAACGCCTTCGGTTGAGCGAATGCGAAGCCAGCCGCCGTGAAGCTCAGCCAGTGAACGGGTGATGGCAAGTCCGAGGCCGGAACCGGTATGGGTCTTGGTGAACTGGTTTTCCACCTGTTCGAAGGGCTGGCCGATTTTCTTGATTGCCGATTTTGGAATGCCGACACCGGTATCCTGAATAGTCATGAAGAGGGCTGAGCCGGTCTTTCGCGCCCGTACCGTGATCTGCCCGCCATAGGATGTGAACTTCACCGCATTGGAGAGAAGGTTTATGAGCACCTGCTTGATCGCGCGCCGGTCGGCATAGAGCTGCATTGCCTCTTCGATGCGTGTATTGACCGCAATATTCTTCTCATCCGCCTGCAGCGAAATCATGCGTACCGTTTCATTGATAAGCGGGCAGAGATCGATCTGCTCACGGTCGAGCGAGAAATGCCCGGCCTCAATCTTCGACATGTCGAGAATGTCATTGATGACATTAAGCAGGAAGTTGCCGCTTGTATGGATGTCGTTGATGTATTCCTCGTAACGGTCGGAACCGAGCGGGCCGAACGTGCCTGCCTGGATCATTTCCGAGAAACCGATGATCGCATTGAGCGGCGTGCGCAGCTCGTGAGACATATTGGCGAGGAATTCGGACTTGGCACGGTTCGCAGCCTCGGCGCGTTCCTTTTCCTGACCGTATTTGCGGGCAAGTTCGGACAGCTCGCGCACGCGGTCCCGTTCGCCTTTGCGCGCAATCGACAGGTCGTGAATGGTCGCCATCAGGCGGCGTTCGCTGTCGACCAGACGTTCCTGATGCAATTTGAGCTGGGTAATGTCCGTGCCAATGGAAACAAGGCCGCCGTCCTGCGTGCGACGTTCGTTGACCTGGAGCCAGCGGCCATCGCTGAGCTGGCGTTCAAAGGTCTGACCACCGGCGCGGTTATGTTCATTGGCCATGCGGCGTTCGAAAGTGAACGGGCGTGTATGGGCATCAACTTCGTTGCGCGGCACGCCGGGTTTCAGCGTCCAGACGGGAAGGCCAGCATATTCACTGAACTTGGAATTCGCCATGACGAGGCGATTGTTGGAATCCCACAGGATGAAGGCTTCCGAAATATTCTCGATGGCTTCGCGGATGCGCATGTCGGCTTCCGCCGTCTGCTGCGCAAAGCGGTGCTGTTCGCTGACGTCGAAAGCAATGCCGACCAGATGAAGATCGCCTTCGCTGGCGATCTCGGCGCGAACGCGCATCCACACCCATGAACCATCGGCATGGCGCATGCGGAAGACGCGGTCAACGTGCGAGATATCGCCCGCGGCAGCCTGTTCGGCGATGGAATAGAGGTCGCCATCTTCCGTGTTGATGATTGCAGCCACATCGCCGAAAGGCAGCACTGCATCCTGCGCTTCGTAGCCCAGCATCTCATACATGGAGCGCGACCAGTAAATGCGACCGCGTGCCATGTCCCAATCCCACAGGCCGCAGCGACCGCGCCCCAGCGCCAGATCGATACGGCGCTGGATCTGGCCGGAAAGGTCGTCGGCCTCGCGAGCTCGCGCCGCTTGGCTGAAATAGGCGTAAAGGATGGCGAACATCACGCCGGTTGTGCCTGCGAAGAGCGTCACATTGAGCGACACTGCCCGGCGCCATTCCGCAAAGATCGTGCTTTCCGGTTCGACGGCGATAACGGAATAGGGCAGGGTCATCGGCTTGGACAAGGCGCCAAAAGCCGGTTCGCCTTGCAGCATGACTTTCAGCACGCCTGCACGTTCTGCAAACAGGAATAGCGGCTGCGCTTCGGTAAGGATCGTATCGACCGGCTTGCCGGACAGATCGGATATCGGGCCGGATATTGCGACCACGGAGGATTGCGGGTCGATGACGGCAAGCGTCATGCCGGACGAGGACAGCCCACGCGAACGAAACTCGGCTATTGTGTCCTGAATATCCTTCGCGGCGATCTGTGCGCCCGCGTCGGTGCCGTTGGCAACACGTTCGATCATCTGTGCAAGATTGGCGGTTGCAGCCGACAGAAATGCCTTATGCTGTTGCTCGATATCTTCCCGCCACGCCAGCATCGAAAAGACGCGCGCTACGCCGAGAATAATCAGAAAGATAATGATGAGCGCTGGAACGAGGCGTCGCAGGATAGGCTCGATTGAGATGAACTTGCCATAGGCCGGACCAGCAAGAAGACTGACATGGCCCGAAAGCTTGCCTTTCCTACTTTTCCGACCGGATTCGCAATGCGTCCCCGCCGGCGCGCCATACGCGTCGGTGCTCGCCATATAATGGTCCCTCGTGAATTCCCTGCGAGTGAAGCGATTCGGAATACGCCACCTCCGAATGTCATCAATGAATCAAAAGTGATTCGCGCTGTCCAGCGAATTCGTTAACGAGGCGTAAAAATCAGGGTTTTCATCAGCCGATTTATTCATGAATCTCAAGCTCTTAAGTGGAATCGATATTGCATCTGATTCGCCTAAAGGCATGAAAAGACTCACGAAAGCTGACTGTCCACCGCCTCTGCGTTCATCAGCATGAAAAGGCTCGTTCCGATTGCCGGTTAAGCAGTCGGAGCGAGCAAATCATCACAACGATCAGGATAGGTCGCGAATCAGGCGAGAGTGCGGTCCACGATATCGCGCAGGTCGGTAGACAGTTTGCCCGCGCCCGAAATACGCGCCAGCGCTGCCCTTGCATGTTCGCGGCGGGTATCTTCAAGCGAACGCCAGGAGCGAAGCGCCGTCAGAAGCCGTGCGGCAAGCTGTGGATTTTCCGGATCGATGGACAGGATCGTATCTGCAAAGAACTCGTAGGCCGCACCATCCTTGCGGTTGAAGCCGGTTGGATTGGATGCCGAGAACGAACCAATCACCGAGCGGACGCGGTTTGGATTGTCGAGCGAGAAGAGGGCGTGTTTCGTAAGATCGCGCACGGCCAGCAAGGCTTCGTCGCCGGGACGGCTCGCCTGCACACTGAACCACTTGTCCATCACAAGACCATCCTTACCAAACTGGCGTTCGAAACTTGCCAGTGCGTCCTTTGCCTCGTTCGTATCACCAAAGCGGTGTACCAGCACGGCCAGTGCCGCGAAGCGGTCGGTCATATTATCCGCATTGGCGAACTGGCTGGTGGCCCGTTTCTGGCTTTTCTCGTGACGGCTCAGATAATCGAGCAGCACGTTCCGCAAGGCACGTTTGCCTGCCGCGCCTGCATCTGGCGAGAAGGCGCCGTCCTGTTTCAGGGCATCGTAGAGCGTGGTGAAATCGCCAGCATAACGGGCGGCAATGGCGTCCACGAAATGGTTTCGGCTGGCGAGAATCGCATCCGGATCGACATTGCTGCCCATTTCGCGCGCGATATCGCTTTCGCTCGGCAGCGTGAGGCAGAGCGCGCGGAAGGCTGGATCAAGCGTTTCGTCGGAAGCAACGTTTCCGGCAAGTTCGATGATTTTATCGTCAACTGCCGGTGCATGACCACCGCGGATACGCTTGGCGCCTTCAAGCAGAGCCTGGTTGAAAATTCCGGTCAATGCATGCCAGCGGGCGACCGGATCGCTGTCGTTCAGGGCCAGGAATGCACGATCATCGTCCGATAGGGGCGCCGACAGGTTTACGGGAGCCGAGAACCCGCGCAACAGCGACGGAACAGAGCGTTCCTTGATGCCATGAAAGACGATCGTTTCGGACGGACGATGCAGATGAATGACGTCGCCGCGCACGTCCCCACCTTCGACGGATGTTGGAACCATATCCTCGCCGTCTGACCCAATAAGACCGTAGGTGATCGGGATATGCATCGGTTTCTTGACCGATTGTCCGGGCGTTGCCCCCAGCGACTGTGCCAGTTCAATCGAGAAGGTTTCCTTCGCAGCATCGTAGGAGAAAGCAGCTTCCACCTTCGGGGTTCCGGCCTGATCGTACCAGAGCGCAAACTGTGAAAAGTCCTGACCGGAAACATCGGCGAAGACCTTGATGAAATCCTCGATTGTTGCGGCTTCCCCGTCATGGCGCTCGAAATAGAGGTCCATGCCCTTGCGGAATAGCTCAGGCCCAATGATTGTGCGGATCATGCGCACGACTTCCGAACCTTTTTCATAGACGGTCGCCGTATAGAAATTGTTGATCTCGCGATATTCGCGCGGGCGTACCGGATGGGCGAGTGGCCCGGCATCTTCCGGGAATTGCTGCGCCTTGAGAATTTTCACTTCGGCGATGCGCTTAACCGGGCGCGAGCGCTCATCGGCGGAGAATTCGTGATCGCGATAGACCGTCAGGCCTTCCTTGAGGCAGAGCTGGAACCAGTCGCGGCAGGTGATGCGGTTGCCGGTCCAGTTGTGGAAGTATTCATGTGCAATCACCGCCTCGATGCCCGCATAGTCAACGTCGGTAGCGGTTTCAGGGTCGGCCAGCACATATTTGTCGTTGAAGACGTTGAGCCCCTTGTTCTCCATCGCGCCCATGTTGAAATCGGAAACGGCAACGATGTTGAAGACGTCGAGATCATATTCGCGACCAAACTTCTCCTCATCCCAGCGCATGGAGCGTTTCAATGCATCCATCGCGTAGAGTGCGCGGCCTTCCTTGCCATGCTCGACATAGATCGCCAGATCGACCGGTTGTCCTGACTTCGTGGTGAAGTGATCCTTCACGACGCCGAGCGATCCGGCAACGAGCGCGAAGAGATAAGATGGTTTTGGGTGCGGGTCATGCCAGATGGCGAAATGCCGGTCCGGCGTGCCTTCGACCGATCCGCTCTCGACCGGATTGCCGTTGGACAGAAGAATAGGAGCGGCTTGTTCGTTAGCGTCAACCCGCACGGTATAGACTGACAGAACATCCGGGCGATCATAATAATAGGTAATGCGGCGGAAGCCTTCTGCCTCGCACTGCGTGCAATAGACGCCGCTTGAACGATAGAGGCCGGATAGCTGGCGGTTGGTGGTCGGATTGATTTCCGTCACGACTTCAAGCGTGAAGCGCTTGCCTTCTGGCAGGTCGCTGATTTCGAGCTGATCGGGCGTTGCGATATAGCTGTTGTCGGTGAGCTGCTTCCCGTCGATGGCGATGCTGACAAGTTTCAGTTCGTCACCATCGAGAATCAATGGCGTACCAGCTGCAGTGCCATCGCGACGCTCAATCGTGAGGGTCGCACGGACGATGGTTTTTTCCGGTTCCAGGGAGAAGTCCAGTTTCGTCTCGGGTATGGCGTATGGGGTCGGACGATAATCTTCGAGACGGAATGTCTGGCCGGTTTCAGTACGCATAGCGAAACTCTCTCCCTGAACTCTCATTGAACTCACGATGTTGGATTCGTACCTAAAATTGTCGCCAAGGGAAACTCAATTCCAGAACAACCAACTGGCCTTTTATGACCGGAGCATTTCCAGCAAAACTGCGAAGCGTCTGCGCGGGGAAATCAGTTCACTGGATTGATTTCTATTCCCGCTTCGATGCGTCGGATAATGCGACAAACAAACGACAGGCGCTTTGCCAAATAATTTTCAGCGGGACCTTTGTGCTACTGGTGCTGTCTCACAAACAGGAATAAGAAAACAGGCGCTCGAATATTTTGGGCGAACCTGCGCTTTGTGTTTTTAAGGAATTGCGTTGTGAACGCTCATGCGAGCGCGCCTGTCGAGGCTGCCCATCTTGAAACCAACCCGATGCTCGGCATCGGTCTCAAAATCGCTTCTGTTGCCGTTTTTGTCGCCATGTCCACCTTGTTGAAGGCGGCTGAAGGCGTGCCTGTCGGACAGTTGATCTTCTTCCGGTCGTTCTTCGCAATCTTCGCTATATTGCTCTATCTGGGGTGGCGCGGGCAGCTTTCTGGCGTGTTCCGCACCCAGAACGGTTTCAGCCATTTCTGGCGCGGACTGGTGGGTGTCTGTTCCATGTCGATGAGCTTTTTCGCTCTCACCAAGCTGCCGCTGCCCGAAGCAATCGCGATCAACTACGCTTCACCACTGATTACCGTCATTCTTGGCGCGGTCATCCTGCATGAAGTCGTGCGGTTTTATCGCTGGAGCGCGGTTCTCATCGGGCTTGGTGGCGTGATGGTTATCATCTGGCCGCGGCTGACGGTTTTTTCCGGCGGTAGTATGGGGCATGACGAGGCCATGGGTGCGTTCGCCGCTCTTGGTGCGGCTATCTTGTCTGCGGTGGCGATGATGCTTGTACGTCGCCTCGTGCAGACGGAACGCACCTCGACCATCGTGATCTACTTTTCCATATCCGCGAGCGTCATTTCCTTGGTGAGCTTTCCTTTTGGCTGGATCGTGCCGAACTGGTCGCAGCTTGCCATGCTGGTCGGTGCTGGTTTTGCCGGGGGCGTCGGCCAGATTCTTCTGACCGAGTGCTATCGCCATGCGCCGATGTCGACGATCGCGCCCTTCGAATACACGTCGATGCTGCTGGGACTAGCCATCGGCTTTCTGCTGTTCGGCGATATTCCGACCTTCGAAATGCTGGCCGGTAGTGCCATCGTCATGGCGGCAGGCGGTTTCATCATTTACCGCGAGCACAAGCTTTCGATTGCGCCCCACAAAGTCAACGCACCGCAGACGCAATGAATTCAGCTTTGACCGGGTGTGCCTTCTGCACGGGGATCGAGCTGCATGGTCTCCGGCGTGGACTGGCCGTCCGGCGTATGGAATTTGTACTCGGTCTTCTGGTCGCTGATCGCCGGGCGCTCGAAGCGACGGATGCGCCAAAAGGCATGCAGGCCGTATAAGCCGTAGGCGATGGCCATGGTTACGAAGAAGCCCGATGCGCCAATCAGATCCATCAACGGGCCGGAAAGGGCAGGCCCGATGACACTGCCCACGCCGTAAATAATCAGCAACCCGCCGGAGACCTTCACGAATTCGCTGGCATCTGCGTAGTCATTGGCGTGAGCGACGTTGAGGCTGTAGATCGGATAAATCACCGAACCGAACAGAAACATCATCGCGTAAAGCGCATAGGGCGAGGTGGGATGGAACAGCACCATCACCATCGACAAAGCAAAGCCGATGACACCGGCGATCACCATGACATAGCGACGATCGACAAAGTCCGATCCTCGTCCGAGCGGGTACTGGAAGATAGCGCCACCGATCATGGCGCAGGCAAGCATTGTGGCGATGCCGAAGGTGGAGAGGCCATTCATCTCACCGTAAATCGCGGCGAGGAAGTTCCAGGTGCCCGCAACGATACCTGCAATCAGCGAGCCAACAGCCGCAGCAGGTGACCGTCGATAAAGTCCCTTCAAATCGAGCGAAACCTGCGTCAGCGGATTGGGTGACTGCGCGCTTGAAAGGGCGGTTGGAAGGAGTGCGCTTGCATAGATGATGGCACAAATGATGAAGAGCGTCTGCGTTCCCGCATCGCCGAACGGCAGGATGTACTGCCCGCAGAGCAGGCCGAGCATAGTGATGATCATATAGATCGAAAAGATGCGACCGCGCGATTCATTGGTTACGCGCTCGTTCAGCCAGCTTTCAATAATCATATAGCTGCCTGCGAGCGAAAAGCCCGCAACGCCACGGAAGATCATCCATGCGACAGGATTGACGACCAGTGCGTGGAAAAGCAGCGCCATCGAAAGCAACGTCGCAAGCGAAGAGAAGACGCGAACATGCCCGACGCGCCGCACCAGATGCGGCACCACAATGCAGCCGATCGTGAAGGCGAGGGAATAGCTCGTACCCATCCAGCCGATGGTCGTGGTCGACCAGCCTTCCATGCCGCCCCGCAGGGGCAGAAGAATACCCGCAAGGCCACCGGCGAGCAGCATCAGAAAGGTGCTTGCAAGCAAAGCGGCTATGGGCAGGAGCTGGCCAGCCATGAAAAACTCCACAGTGAAATCCCATGGGGAAACTGAATTTAGGGCTACTTGTCGCCGAAAGGCGGTTTGGCAAGCGGCGAAATAGAACAAGTTTGCGGCATGTTGGTGACAATGCCGCCTGCGTCGCCTGCCGATGCCACTGAACTAAAAAGATTTCAACTCATCAATTCGGCCAATTTCAGCTTCACAGCCAGAAAATCGCGCCATGCAAAACGCTTTTGTGCCGGCGTTCGTAGAAGATAGGCCGGGTGCAGGGTCGGCATGACGGGAATTTCGAGGCCGTTGGGCGTACGATGAATTTTCCAGTTGCCGCGCAGGCGCAGGATGCCTTCCGTCGCGCCGGTGAGGGCCTTGCCCGCAGGACCGCCCAGGGCAACCAGAACTTTTGGTGAGGCAAGCTCGATCTGTCGTTCGATGAATGGCCGACAAAGTTCCGTCTCAAGCGGTGTCGGCGTACGGTTGCCGGGCGGACGCCACGGGATCGTGTTGGCGATGTAGACGCTTTCTCGCTTCAGGTCGATGGATTCGATCATGCGATTGAGAAGCTGTCCGGATTTTCCGACAAACGGCAATCCTTCCATATCCTCATCTCGTCCGGGCGCTTGACCGATGAACATGATGTCGGATGACGGATCACCATCGGCGAAACAAAGGTTCTTCGCCGTGAATTTCAGGTTGCAGCCGTCGAATGCCGCAAGCTTCTCCCGCAATTCTTCCAGCGTTGAAGCCTGTGCCGCCGCTTCGCGTGCGAGCGCAATCTGCGCCGTATCGGGAAGGTCGGCTGCGGCTTGAACAGGCTTGCTGGTGGGGGCGGGGGCCGGCGCTGGGCGCGGTTGTTGCTGCCGGGCGCGCTCAGGTGAATTCGGCATCTGCGCGGTTGGCTGCGAAGAGGCAGGGCGTTGAGGCTCTGCAAACCGGTCTATCGGCGTTTCGGAAAGCGGCATGTCAATGCCTGCCTCCGCATAGAAGCGGAGCAAACCTTCAATATCCAGCGGTTCGCGATTATCAGCCATTATCTACCTCACCTCTGAGGTGGCGAATTTTGCAGGTGAATGCAAGAGCCCGGTTTAGATTTAGGGTTCGTTTGGCCTGTTAGTGACAGTTCATACCCTGTTTGATGCGCATATAGCCAGGCAAGGTGCGAACATGGTCCTGACATGACACGAGGACATGCTTCTTCTACCATCACAAACAAATCTTCTTCGCGGCTTCTTGAATGGAATGAATTTGACGTTTACGTTAAGGTAAGTCAATTTGAGGACGTAGGACGCCTGTTTTGGACAATTGGACGCATTTGCGGCAGTCTCCAACTCTGCGACAGGGTAAGGCAGAATACGGGGAAACGGCGATCTTTTCGTACCGCCAGTGCTGACGGGCAGTCGGTTCATGGGTATTCGCGATTAGATCATGCACAAAAACAATTGGATGCGTCGTCTGGGCTACCTTAGTGAGAAGACGATGTTACACCGGACGGAGGGATGAATGTCTGAAGCCCCAGAATATGCAAACCAGGAGCTTCCCGAACGCGAGAGCATGGAATTCGACGTTGTGATCGTCGGCGCAGGCCCTGCGGGCCTTGCTGCGGCAATCCGTTTGAAGCAGGCGAATCCAGAGCTGTCTGTCGTCGTCCTCGAAAAGGGCGGGGAAGTCGGTGCGCATATTCTTTCCGGCGCTGTCGTTGATCCGGTGGGTATCGACCAGCTTCTGCCGGGCTGGCGCGAGGAAGAGGGGCACCCTTTCAAGACGCCGGTTACTGCCGATCATTTCCTCGTGCTGGGCCCCGCAGGTTCAGTACGCCTGCCGAATTTCGCCATGCCGCCTCTGATGAGCAATCATGGCAATTACATTGTGTCTCTGGGCAATGTCTGCCGCTGGCTCGGCACCAAAGCCGAAGAACTTGGCGTAGAAATCTATCCGGGTTTTGCAGCAACCGAGGTGCTCTACAATGACGAGGGCGCGGTCATCGGCGTCGCCACTGGCGATATGGGCGTCGAGCGCGACGGAACGCATGGGCCGAACTACACGCGCGGCATGGCGCTGCTCGGCAAATATACGCTGGTCGGCGAAGGCGCGCGCGGCTCGCTTGCCAAGCAGCTGATCACCAAGTTCAAGCTCGACGAAGGCCGTGAACCGGCGAAATACGGTATTGGCCTCAAGGAACTATGGCAGGTTGATCCTTCCAAGCACAAGCCGGGTCTGGTCCAGCACTCCTTCGGCTGGCCGCTCGACATGAAGACGGGCGGCGGCTCGTTCCTTTATCATCTGGAAGACAATATGGTTGCGGTCGGTTTCGTGCTGCATCTCAACTACAAGAACCCGTATCTGTCGCCGTTTGAAGAGTTCCAGCGTTTCAAGACGCATCCGGCCATCAAGGATGTCTTTGAGGGTAGCAAGCGTCTTTCCTATGGCGCACGTGCGATTACCGAAGGTGGCTTCCAGTCGGTGCCAAAGCTGTCGTTCCCGGGTGGAGCGCTCATCGGCTGCTCGGCTGGTCTGGTCAACGTGCCGCGCATCAAGGGCAGCCACAATGCGGTTCTTTCCGGCATTCTCGCTGCCGACAAGATCGCCGAGGCAATTACCGCAGGCCGCGCCAATGACGAGCCGGTCGAGATCGAGAACAATTGGCGTTCAAGCCTGATCGGCACGGATTTGAAGCGGGTGCGCAACGTCAAGCCGCTGTGGTCGAAGTTCGGCACGATTGCCGGCGTGGCGCTCGGTGGTCTCGATATGTGGACCAACCAGCTTTTCGGTTTCTCCATCTTTGGAACGCTGAAGCATGGCAAGACCGACGCGCAGTCGCTTGAGCCGGCTGCAAAACACGCGAAGATCGATTATCCGAAGCCGGATGGCGTTCTGACCTTTGATCGTCTGTCGTCGGTGTTCCTGTCGAACACGAACCATGACGAGAACGAGCCTGTGCATCTTCAGGTTCGCGACATGAAATTGCAGCAGACTTCCGAACACGACGTCTTCGCTGGTCCGTCGACGCGTTACTGCCCTGCGGGTGTTTATGAATGGGTGGATACCGACGGCAACTCCGCAGCTGATCCGCAGGCAAAGGATGTGCGGTTTGTCATCAACGCTCAGAACTGCGTGCACTGCAAGACTTGCGACATCAAGGACCCGAACCAGAATATCAACTGGGTGCCGCCACAAGGTGGTGAGGGACCTGTTTACGTGAACATGTAATGTTTACGTGATGACACGAGAAAAAGGCGGTCTGGGACCGCCTTTTTTATTGCAGCATGACGGACTGGGTTTCCGGTTCTTCTTCATCTGGCCGAACGGGTGGTGGAACGGAAAAATCGAGCCGCACTGGCAGATGATCGGAGCCGGCATCTTCGCGAGCCGAAACCTCCGCCCCTCCGATTTCAGGGCTTACGAGTATCTGATCAATCGGCAGGCCGATATAAGGAGCGAGCTTAACAGGCAGTAGGTGCGTCATCCACGTGCCGCCAATACCGGTCATATGGCGGGTGCCTGAGGCACGTTCGACGCGGCGAACGGCATTGCTCCACGGCGCTGCATTGAAGTCACCGGCGACGACCAGAGGGCCTTTCAGCTTCTGCAGTTCTGGTTCGATGTAGCGGAGTTGATAGGGCTGCCAGCGCGGCCATGGCCATGAAAAGTGCAGTGCTGCGACATGCACGGTCGTTCCGCCGAAATTGATCGGCGCAATTGCGAGCAAACCATCGCCGACACAGGCCGTCTGTGCATCTTCGCTGAAAGGCCGCTTCGAAAGGATGCCCACGCCCCATGTGTTGGGATCATCAGCACAATTGAGATGGTAGGGATAGGAGCCTTGGAGAATGGTGAGCCACTTGGTCCATTGGTCGCTCGCCTCCTCATAGGTGATGACGTCCGGCTTCTCCCGCGCGATCATCTGGAGAATGCGTTTCGGTTCGGGATTGTCTTCGCGCAAATTGATCTGGACGAGACGGTAGCGTGCGCCGCCTTGTTCCTGCGCATGGGCGCCGGTGGAGCCGCTCAGGAAATCACGTGCAGCACCAACAGTCGTGCTTAGAGCCATGACGGCAAAGAGTAGCAGCATCGCCGCCTCACGCCGCATCTTGGTGAAAAGCAAGGGAATGGTCAGCACTGCCAGCAGGACGGACAGATGAGCTCGAAAATGCGAAAAGGAATCGAGAGCCGGGTGCACCGCTCCAAGAAATCCCAGCACGAGCGGAACCGACAACGCGACAGCAGCCAGCAGCAACAGGAATGAAAGGTTTTCACGGCTTTTCGACATGAAATGCCTCTAGCTATCGAATACGGCGCGATGATGGAGGTGAAGGCAATTGGGAAGTTGGGAAATAAGGCAGTATGCTAAGAGCATCATATGTTGCTAACCAACATATGGCCCTACTGCCTTACTACCCTATTCCCCTAGTGTCACTGGAAAGCCGTCTCGTAGAAGCTGCGAAGCTTGCGGGAATGCAGCCGCTCATCCGGCATGGCCGCGATTTTTTCCATCGCGCGGATGCCGATGCGCAGATGCTGCGCCACCTGCCGCTTGTAGAATTCGGTCGCCATGCCCGGCAGTTTCAGTTCGCCGTGCAGCGGTTTGTCGGAAACACAGAGCAGGGTGCCGTAAGGCACACGGAAACGGAAACCATTGGCCGCAATTGTCGCTGACTCCATATCAAGTGCGACAGCACGCGCCTGCGAAAGACGCTGGACCGGGCCGCGCTGGTCGCGCAGTTCCCAGTTGCGATTATCGATGGTCGCGACCGTGCCGGTGCGCATAATCTGTTTCAAGTCATATCCCTCGAGACCGGTGATTTCCTCGACGGCTTCTTCCAGCGCAACCTGAATTTCCGCAAGTGCCGGCAATGGCACCCAGACGGGCAGATCGTCATCGAGAACATGATCCTCACGCATATAGGCGTGTGCCAAAACGTAATCGCCAAGCTGTTGGCTGTTGCGAAGGCCAGCGCAATGACCAAGCATCAACCAGGCGTGGGGGCGAAGCACCGCAATATGGTCGGTTATGGTCTTGGCGTTGGACGGTCCCACGCCAATATTGACCATCGTGATGCCCGAATGGTCGCCCCGTTGCAGGTGATAAGCTGGCATCTGCGGCAGTCGGGGCAGAGGGCTGCCACTGCTTGGTTCGGTCTCGCCCGCGCGCGTAATCAGATTGCCCGGTTCAACGAACTGTTCATAACCGCCGCCGCCTTCTGCCATCAATTCGCGCGCATAGGCGCAGAACTCGTCCATATAAAACTGGTAGTTTGTGAACAGCACGAAGTTCTGGAAATGCGCCGGGCTTGTCGCCGTGTAGTGCGCCAGCCGATGCAGTGAATAATCGACGCGCTGGGCAGTGAATGGTGCAAGCGGCATCGGTTCGCCGGGGGCGGGCTCGAAATCGGCATTGACGATCTTGTCGTCGGTCGCCGCCAGATCGGGTACATCGAACAGATCACGCAGCGGATGCGTGAAGGCGTTGGCGACGGAAGCCTCGACATAGGTGCCTTCCTTGAAGGCAAAATGGATCGGGATCGGCGTCGACGATTCCTTCACGGTCACGGTCACACCGTGATTGCGCATCAGGAGGCGAATCTGCTCGTTCAGATAATGATCGAACAAGTCGGGCCGCGTGATGTTTGCGGAATAATCACCTGGCGTCGAGACATGGCCATAGGCCAGCCGTGAATCCACATGAGCGAAGCTGGATGTGGATAGACAGATCTCGGGATAATAAGCGCGGTAACGCTGCGGTGGAATTTCGCCACGGGCAACCTTCTCGAACGCATCGCGCAGGAAAGCCGTGTTGCGATCATAGAGCTTTTGCAGGGCGGCAACCGCCGCACCGGCATCGGTGAAAACCTCCGGATCAACGGTCGAAGGCGTTTTGATCTCGGTCAAAAAAGGATGTTCGATTCGCTGTGTCATGGCCTAGTATAGCAGAGTCCATGACTGGTATATGACCCAGTTTATGCGACGCGTTGCAGGCTTACATAAAGCACGAGGCCGATGCCGCTCATCTGGGAATGCTGGCCAATCTGCGTGTAGGCGAAGGTGGCTGCCGGACCGGTGAAAATGGCGGTGAAAAAGAAAACCCGAAGGGCGATTGCGGCGATGGTCCGGGTTTTTTTCATGGCCGCTCTCCGACAGGCTTCTGGGTGAACGCGGCGACAGGTCCGATTACCGGTTGATCCCGGTAGAGGTTGTACCTCTGGTCAGCGAAAATGCTGGCAACAGCGGCAAAGCCAGCGATCATCAGGCAGACAATTGTTAAACGTCGAAGCATACCGGTTGGCCCCCAAAGCCGTAATGATTTCTGTTCTCCCTCATCAATTTAGCCATTGCGCCTGAACCCTCCCTGAGAGGGTCGTTCATGCGGCGTTCAAAAATATTGATGTTCCGTTTATTGCGGTGTGTGGCTCTTGTGCCTGCTGGAAAGGGACTTATGTTTTCCATCATTGGAATGCGGGAACATAAGTCCCGCTCAACGTCAGGATCAGCGGGAGAGAGCCCATGGCCGAACAGACCAAGCCCATCGAGTTGTATTATTGGCCGACACCGAACGGTTTCAAGATCAGCATTATGCTGGAAGAGCTGGGCGTTCCCTACGAGGTCAAGTATGTCAATATCGGCAAGGGCGATCAGTTTCAGCCGGACTTTTTGAAGATTGCTCCTAACAACCGTATGCCCGCCATCATCGATCCGGAAGGGCCGGGCGGCCAGCCGATCTCGGTGTTCGAGTCTGGAGCTATACTGCAGTATCTCGGGCGGAAGTTCGGTAAGTTCTATCCGACCGACGAACGCAAGCGCGTCGCAGTTGACGAATGGCTGATGTGGCAGATGGGTGGCCTCGGCCCGATGTCCGGGCAGGCCGGGCATTTCCGTGTCTATGCGCCGGAAAAGGTTCAGTACGGCATCGACCGCTATACCAACGAGGTTAACCGTCTCTATGGTGTGTTGAACACGCAGCTTGAAGGCAAGGAATACATTGCAGGCGAATATTCAATTGCCGACATGGCTTCGATCGGCTGGATCAATGCCCATAAGAACTACGACCAGAACCTGGATGATTTCCCGAATCTGAAGCGCTGGCATGAGACAATGAATGCGCGCCCTGCGGTTCAGCGTGGTCTGCTTGTCGGGAAAGAAGAGCGAGAAAAATCCAATCTGGCGACGGACAAGGAAGCCCAGAAAATTCTCTTTGGCCAAAAGGCACGCTGAATAAGCGATCAAAAGAAAGGGCAGCTTCGAGGCTGCCCTTTCTTATTCTGGATGCCACTGAATATTACTGGCGCGTGAGGCTCTCGCTCTTGCAGATCAGGCCGCCCATCACGCAGCCGGAAAGTGAAAGCGTGTTGCCCTTGACGCTGGCTTTGCCGGTATAGGTTTTGCCCTCGTCGAGCTTGTTGACCTCACCCTTGTAGCTGCCGCCCGTGCCTGACATCGTGCCGATGGACTTGCCCTTGTACTCGCCGGTCTGCACCGTACCGCAGAACTTGTTGGCGCCGCAGGACGCATAGCTGATGATCGTGCCGTTCGGGCGCTTCCACGTGCCGACGATCCCTTCGTCGGCAAGGGCAGGTGCGGCAAAAGTGGCTGCAAGCGTCATTCCAAGAATAAGTGTGCGGATCATTCTTTCCTCCCAAATCGCCGCCAGTCCCGGCTTTGCCGGTCGCAACGATGAAACCGCTGTGATGCGTTTTGAAGTTTGAGACAGAAGCCCTCCTCGAACATCCGTCAAGCTTACGCAAACGTAAACGTAAACCAGTTTTTGGCGAAGCGGAAGAGGGATATTTGTGTCTCGCTTGGCACCTGAAATACTGCCCTTTTTACACACACAGCCGCATTCGAATGTTGTCTATAGTTAGCAACTGGTTTCGTTCGACCGTGCGGATTTGAATCGAATTTTTGCAAAAATCAAGCAATCGGCGACACTTGCATGTTTAACAAAATCCCAAGTTTACCCCTTGTTCGGATTTTGTTGGTTGCTCGTTAAGCATCTGGTTTAACGCGCATTTCAACCCTTTCCCGTAGATTTGAGAGCATGAACGGAACGACAGAGACGGCAGTTTCAAAGCAATGAAATCAGGCTTTGAAAATAAAGACTGGACGGTTCTCGGGATTTAACAGGGACAGAGAAAAATGGCACAGTTTCAGAGCTTCTCGAATACGCACAACGCAGTCGCACAGGATCGCATTCTTCTCGAAATGGGCATGAAATTTGCCATCGGCCGTGATTGCGAGATCGACGTGGTGGAAGCCCACAAGTGGCTGAACATTGCCGCCATCCGCGGCAGCGAGAAGGCCGCCCGTATGCGCAATCAGGTGGCAGCGACGATGAGCAAGGGCGAACTGGCAGCAGCGCTGCGCGGTGCGCGTGAGTGGATGACCGCCCACTGACTGGCAAGATAGTCGTTATGAGAAAAGCCGCCTTCAAGGCGGCTTTTTTGTTGACTCAGCTTATACCGAGATACCGGCCCGGTTTGTGGTTGATTGCGATGATGAGGTTCATGGCAATCGCTCCGATCAGGGAAAGCACCATGTTTTCCCACGGGATAAAGAACAGCGAGATCAGCATGATAAGGACATCGAGGCCGAGCTGAAACCAGCCGGCTCTTATCCCATAAGCGTCCTGTAGATAGAGCGCCAATATATTGACGCCGCCGACGCCGGAGCGGTGCCGGAAAAGTGCCAGCACCCCCATACCCATCAGGGTGCCGCCCATGAGTGCTGCGAAGAGCGGATTGACGCTTGAGAAATCGACACTCATGGGCATCAGTCGAGCAAAGCCCGACATCATGGCCACTGCGACAAAGGTTCTGATGGTGAACGCCCAACCCATTCGACGCACGGCGAAATAATAGAATGGCAGATTGATCAGGAAATAGAGCAATCCGAATTCCGTGCCTGTTGCATACTGGATGAGAAGGGCGATACCAGCCGTGCTGCCGGTCATCAGCATAGCCTGACTATAAAGCGTAATGCCGAGCGCAATGAAGGACGTGCCGATCAGCATAGCCATCGCATCTTCATAGAGGCGGTGACGGTCTGATGCGGCAGCTTTCGACGCATCGATGAGCGGGGCGGCGTTATCAGCGATATCGGCCACGTGGAAACTCCAGAACAGCGAGAAGCCGGTAATCCGGCAAATAGATTACGGTGCCGGAATGAATTCCGGCTTGTCATGCATTCGCGCTGTGCAGAGGGTTGGGTCAAAGCACGCGGCGTCAAGTCTTGGGAGACGGTTAAATATAACAGCCGTTTCGACGCTTCGCACGGCTTGAAATATTGTTATTTCACGGTCGTGTTTGTAGATTTATCGCAATTGCGACGGCTGTTTGTTTTGATTTATTTCGTGCGTCATCTGCGCGAGGAAGCGTTTGACGTCAAGCGGGCTGCGCAAATGACGCTTGGCGAGATGCTGAGGCGCACCTTCCAGAAAGGCCAGTGCGCGAATGCGACCGTTCTTGCGATAGCCTGCCACCCATTTCAGGAAGCCCCAGTCGAAACGCTCCACACAACCTTCCGCCATATCCGGGCGTGAGCGTCCGTAATGGATTATGGTTCTTTTGAATACACGCCACAGGCGACGCACGGTCGATATATCGAGAAAAACGAGTATCGGCTCGCGATGCACGATAAATCATAGTTTCGCTATGATTGCCCTCGAATATCCATGTGTCCTGATCTGCTGCTTCGTTGGTAAGACGGCCGATCTCGTCACGCGGGCGCATTATCCAGCCCGGTTGCCAGTAGAGGGTATCGATATGAATGACCGGTAAGCCGGTAATCTCGCCTAGCCTACGCGCAAGGCTTGATTTTCCCGAACCGGCGCCGCCTATGATCATGATCCGCTCTATCACCTGCATCGTCTCCGGATTTTAACTCTGTTCGAATAAAAATCGGACATGAGGTAGGAAGTACTATAATTTTACTTCATGGCACCTGCATGACCATAACGAGCAAAGAAAGCCCGTTAGAAAATTTGTATTGAGCTGAAGGTAATATTCACCGAATGATTGACAGTCAACTTTGTGGAGCGCAATGTTGGCGTATAAACGGAACGGGTCAGAGCAACAATGACATCTACCGTTCCTCTATATTAGTAAGATCGCAAGGCGTAAAAGGTACCGAGTGATCGAAAGAGCTGCATTCGATAGGGAGTGACAAGATGTCAATTCGAACCATCACCGCCATGGCCGGCACCGCCATCATCATGAGTGCTGCTGCATTTGCCTTTTCATCGCCCGCCAACGCCCTGACGATGAAAGAATGTAGCGCAAAATATCAGTCTGCCAAAGATGCTGGCACGCTTGGCGACATGAAATGGAACGATTTCCGCAAGGCGCAATGTGGAGACGACGCAGATGCTGCCGCAGCACCGTCAGCTCCAGCCAAAAAGGCAACCAAGAGTGCAGCCGCCCCTGCCGCAGACGACAGTGCCAAGGGCCTGACAATGAAGGAATGTAGCGCGAAATATCAAGCTGCCAAAGATGCTGGCACGCTTGGCGGCATGAAATGGAACGATTTCCGCAAGGCGCAATGCGGTGCAAATGCCGCCGCAGCTCCTGCACCTGCTTCTCCAGCTAAGAAAACGGCAAAAAGCACTGCTGCTGATGACAGCGCCAAGGGCTTAACGATGAAGCAGTGCAGCGCCAAGTATCAGGCGGCAAAAGACGCTGGTGTTGACAATGTTGCAAAATGGAACGATTTCCGCAAGGCTGAATGCGGACCTGGTGCAGATCCAGTTGCCTTCAGCACCGACGGTACCAGTGAACCAACTGCCCCAACGGTTGCGGCGCCCAGAGGCGTCAAATTTCCAACGGCAGTTTCTGCAAAGTTTTCGAACGAATCAGCTGGCAAGGCTCGTATGCACACCTGCCTTGAGCAGTATTATAGGCTGAAAGATGCCAATGCATTGGGTGGTTTGAAGTGGATTCAAAAAGGTGGCGGTTACTACAGCCTCTGCAATGCACGCCTGAAAGGCAATTCCTGATCTGATCAGGACTATTCGAATAAGAAGGGGCCTATTGGCCCCTTCTTATTTGGTTCGTGAGAACCAGCCCGCGACCGCGACTGCGAGCCAGCCAAGTATCATCAACGATCCACCTGTCGGCGCGGCCATTGGAAAGAGCCGGTCGCCTATCATATCACGCATGAAGAGGTCGCCGCAGAATAAGGCGAGACCGATCACAAGTAATGCGCCGCCCAGATAAGCGGTACGGCTGAAAGGTACAATGAGAGATAGGACCAGAAATGCGGGCGCATGGCCGAGGAGCAGGGGAGCGATGTTGCCCAGATGGTTCTCTCCACCATGGGCGGCGCCCGCATAAGCGGCAATTGCAAGGGCACCGCACAGTCCGGCAAGCGTGCTGAAAAGAATGTTGGGATACTGGCTATCGGATCGAATCTGCATCTATGGCTCCACCGTTCAGGCAGTTTCACGAGTATCTGCGTGTTTGCGCGCATCCTCCAAAGCGGCGGGTAGGGCAGCTTCAAAGAGATCGAGCTGCTCATCGATGCCGACGCTCACGCGAATACAGCGGTCGAGAACCGGTGCCCCGGGTTTGCGCACGAAGATGTCACGCGCGATTAGCTCGTTGAGAACTGCTGTGGCGAATGCTCCATCCTTACCGCAATCGACGGCAACAAAATTCGTGGCAGATGGGACGGTTGTAAGGCCGTTTGCCTCAGCGATTGCAGCGATGCGATCGCGCCCTGCCTGTATTTTCGCGACTACGTCACGCAGATAAGCTTGATCCTTGAGGGCGGCGATAGCTGCTGCCTGCGCAAGGCGATTCACTGCGAAATGATCGCGAATCTTGTCGAAAGACTTGATGGTTTCGGCGCTGCCGACAACATATCCACATCGGATTCCCGCTAGACCATAAGCCTTGGAGAAGGTGCGCATCCGAAGAATGTTGGGTCGGTCGGTTTCAAAAGGCGGGAAGGCGGACGCTGGCCCTGTTTCGCAATAAGCTTCATCCAGAATGAGGAGGGTGGTTTCAGGAACGCGCTCGATGAAGGATTGAATGTCCGAACCCATATGCCAGGTTCCCATCGGATTGTCCGGATTGGCGAGGTACAGAATTGCAGCATCTTGCTTGCGGGCCGCATCGAGCAGGCCGTCGAGGTTCGATTTGTCGTTGATATAAGGAACAGTAACCAGGTTTCCGCCATAACCCGCAACGTGGTAGTTGAAGGTTGGGTAGCCGCCCAGCGAGTTGATGACCCTGTCACCTTCCTGAACATATTGTCTGACTACCAGCCCGAGCAAGGCGTCGACACCTGCTCCCGGCATTATGTGTTGCGGCTTTACGCCGTGATGTGCGGCAATGGCATGGCGCAGTTCATAGTTTTCAGGATCGCCATACTTCCAGATTTCGCTCGTTTCGGTCCGAATTGCATCAAGGACAGACGGCGCTGGACCAAAACTGCTTTCATTCGCGCCGACCCGTGCCTTGAAAGGCTTTCCGCGCTGTAGCTCCAGCGTTTCGGGGCCGGTAAAAGGAACAGTAGAAGGCAAGCTTGCGACGAGTGGTGTAAGGCGAGGCGATCCCATGGCGATTTCCAGTCGATTCTCAGTCCATCAACGTGTGAGGAGGGCAGTCGAAGAGCTGGAGAAAATCTTATCCACCTACGCCTGTCCAGCTCGGAAGGCATAGCAACTTGTAGTGACTGGTGCCATCACAATGATTCTAGTCGATTGAATAATCCAAGCGAACGATCAGGCTTGCTGCCCGCCGATCGAGTTAAACGATAAGGATCTGCAGAGTGAAACGGGTCGGAACCCGAACATCTGCACGCCTCAGGCGCGCGTGCGCACCGTCGGTGTCTCACAACCACAAGCACAACGCGCAGTGCCGGAGCCATCAAAAACGCCTGTCGATCTGATTGAATCAGATCGACGTTCCAAGCATTCAACCATATCGCACCTTGTCCGAAACCGGTTTACCCATTCCGAGATGCGTTTGAGTGGACCTCGAGCACTTTCACGCATGAATCGAGATCATGTGTCGCCAAATGGGCGTAACGCATGGTCATCTGGAGTGTCTGGTGCCCCAGCCACATCTGAACACGACGGATATCGATCCCGCCCCGGACGAGACGGGATGCGCAGGTATGACGTAAAATATGCGGAACGACCTGATCGTCCGTACCAAGACCGACTTCCATCTTCGCTTCATTCCAGATCTGGCGGAACCGGACCTGATTGAGCATGGAGAAGGGGCCTTTGAGCTTCTCATGCGGGATATGTGCAGCCTTGCGGGCACGGCGGGTGAGTGGGACATTGCGGCTGCGATTTGATTTGGTGAGCCAGAACGTAACCCGCTGATCTTGAACATCGTTCCAGGTGACACCGATTGCTTCTCCAAGGCGGCAGCCCGTGTCGACAAGAAAAAGGGAAAGCCGATAACTGTCTTCACAGCGCGACTTGATCGCGGCGAACAGGCGCTTTTCTTCCTCATATTCGAGGAATCGAATACGTCCCACACGCTCCTTCTGCCGGACGAATTCCGGTAGATTAAAGATATCTCCCATCTTGTGCGCCTTTCGCAGCAGCTTGCTCAGCGCAGCCATCTTTCGATTGATGGTTGCATTGCTGTTGCCACGCTCACGAAGCGAACCGATGACGGAATCAAGCATTTGCTGATCGAAACCTGAAAAGCGTTCGCCCTTCAAAATCTCATCAATCTCGCCGAGAAACGACTTCACATTATACTTGTGTGATCCATCATCCCACAGGATGTTGACATATTTCCCCGTCAGTTCCGCCACCGAAAATTGCTCGACAAGCCGGTGGTTCGGACTTTTGCTGGATGTGTACTTTAAGTTGTAGTCGACTATCGGCGCAAACTTGTCGCCTGTGTCGATCTTCGTTTCCCCAACGACGATCATTGCACGCCCCCCTTCTTCTTGTAGGACGTACAACTAATGAAATAATTCCCGGAGCACAAGATAAGTGAGCTAACTTTATGCGGAGACATGATTGGACCTTTCTAAAAGACCATGTTTGCCCCCAGCTTTCTGTCGTCCCCGAATTCCCCTCGTTTATCGATCCTTTTCGAAACTCCCTGTTCGAAAGGATCGTGTCACTTAATCGTAAGCGGTGTTTCAAATGGATGAGCGCCAACGGTTTCCCGTTGGCGCATTTTTTCAACGTCGTTCTTATTAGAACGAGCGCTGGAAGCGAAGCATGCCCTGGAATGCATCCTTGGTAACACGCAGAGGATGGTCATCGTCCCAGCGGGTGTAAGAGACTTCAGGCGTAATGGTGAAGCCCGGAACCAGCTGATAGGCAACGTTTGCGGTAACTGCGGTCTTGCCCCAGTCTTCGTATGCAGCCTGCACGTTGATGACAGCCTTTTCAGAGGCCTTGTACTTCAAGCCACCCCAGACGGCCCAGTCACCGCCCCACTGACCATACATCTGATCGTTAGACTCTTCCGAGGAATAACCAGCCTGTACCCAGACAGAGAACTGGTCGGTGAGGTTTACGTCACCGCGAACTTTAGCCGCCCATTCTTCAATAACGGAGTCATAAGCAACTACAGCTGCGATCGCACCCCAGCCACCGGCATACTTCACGCCACCAACAACGTGCGGAACATAATCGTTGACAACGTAGCCTTCGCCGCCTTCTTCCAGAGCAACAGTTGCCGAGAAGCCGTTGCCGCCAGTGAAGGTGTAAGAAATCTTGCCAGTACGATAAGCACCTGCAGCTACAACATCGTCGTTGATGACATCGCCAAGATAGCCAGTGAACGTATGGAACGACGATTCGTCGAGACCTACGCGAAGGCCGCCCAGTTCGATGTAAGCGAATTGCAGCGTGGTCGACTGACGATCAGCACCATAGCCTTCAAAACCGGTGTCACCGAGATTGCCTGGAACGGCATCCCACTGAAAGCGGTTTTCGGTAAACGTACGAAGAGTACCCAGTTCCGTTTCAGTCGCAGTATGCGTGCGCAGTGCGAAACGTGCACGCTTCACCCAGCCACCCAGTTCAACGCCGGAGTAGGCATCATCGCCACCCTTTACGTCGTAACGAACGTAACCGGAAATACGCAGGCAGGTTTCGGTGCCTGGGATGTAGAAGTAGCCAGCGCCGTAAGCATCGCAGACGCGGACATATTCAACGGCTTCTGGCTCTGGCGCGACGATTGCGTCGGCAGCCTGAGCGCCGGAAGCTGCAACCAGAGCTGCAGCGGAGCCAAGGAGAAGGCTCTTGATGTTCATTTCTGACCTCCAGTCAAGAATCGGAGGCTTTCGAAATAAATAAGTATTTTCAATGTGTTATAGAGTTTGCAGATTCGGGACTCAAAAAGTCAGCAAATCGGAAGTGATCCGACATGCGTCGAATACGGGGCGTAAAAGCACGGAATCGCACATCGCGTGGCAATCTGGATCTGATTTTTATGAAGAGATTTGCTTGAGGCAGCTGGCGGAGAGGATGGGATTCGAACCCACGAGACCCTTATGAGGTCTACTCCCTTAGCAGGGGAGCGCCTTCGACCACTCGGCCACCTCTCCGGTAAGGGCGAGATAGCTGGTACGCTTTGTCATTTCAAGCGAATTGCGCGCCAACTGGTAAAATTTCCTGCGAATTATCGCACTTTATATATACGCAATCAGGAATATGCGTGGAATCGGCCGCTTTCACCAGGCGTCGGCAGCCTCATTTCGAGCTGTATAACAAAGAAAGATTCGCACCCAAATCAGCTAATGTGGCAATACGCGACGGTGCTTTGACATATTCTCCACTCGGAGCACGGGAAGTCATGGATTCGCGGGCTGAAAACCGCAACGATGCCAAATATCGCGTGTTTTCAAGCGTTAAGACCCGTTAATTCGCGTTCACTCATGTTAATAAACCCTAAATAGCCCACCCTGAAACGGGCAATTTCGTGTCTTTTCTGCAACAACCCTCCCTCATAGAAGCACCAGAAAGGTTGGGAGAGTGTATTCGATGTTGAAACGAAGGAACGGGCGAGTATCTTCACATCCAGAAGAAGGAGCGCTTCGGGGCGACTTTTTCAAAAGGGGATGGGGACAGGTTGTCCTTCAGCCAAATCAGAATGCCCAGACCCATTTTTAACTTTGACTGGAGGTCAGAAATGAACATCAAGAGCCTTCTCCTTGGCTCCGCTGCAGCTCTGGTTGCAGCTTCCGGCGCTCAGGCTGCCGACGCAATCGTCGCGCCAGAGCCAGAAGCCGTTGAATATGTCCGCGTCTGCGATGCTTACGGCGCTGGCTACTTCTACATCCCAGGCACCGAAACCTGCCTGCGTATCCATGGTTATGTTCGTTACGACGCAAAGGGTGGCGATCGCGTTTACGCTCGTACGCCTGGCGATCTGGACCGTGACACCTGGGGCAAGAACGCCCGTGCAACGCTCCGCTTCTCGACCGCTTCGGAAACCGAGCTCGGCACTCTGAAGACCTTCACCGAACTGCGTTACAACTGGAACGGCGGCGGCGACGGCGAAGAAGACGCATACGGCTCGAGCGAAAACAGCTCGCTGCGTTATGCTTACATCCAGCTCGGCGGCCTGCGCGTTGGTCTCGATGAATCGGCCTTCGTAACCTTCCCTGGTTACCTCGGCAACGTCATCAACGACGACGTGATCCTCGCTGGCGGCTACCGCACCAACCTCATCAGCTACACCTTCACCGGCGGCAACGGCTTCTCGGCTATCCTGTCGCTCGAAGAAGGCGGCAACGGCGACTCCGACGTTGACGTAACGCTGAACGACTACACGCCGCACATCGTTGGCGGTCTGAAGTACGCTGGTGGCTGGGGCTCTATCGCAGCTGTTGCAGCTTACGACGCTCGTAACGAAGAGTGGGCTGGTAAGGTTCGCGGCGACGTTAACATCACGGACCGTTTCTCGGTTTGGGTACAGGGCGGCTACAAGTCCAACGACGACACCTATGCAGTTGACCGCGCTGGTTACTCCTACCGCGTAATCGACTCGTTCTACGGCACGTGGGGCGGCGACTGGGCTGTCTGGGGTGGCGCTGCATTCAAGGCAACCGAAAAGGCTACCTTCAACCTGCAGCTCGCTTACGACGACACCAAGACCTTCGCAGCAACCGCAAACGTTGCTTACGAACTGGTTCCTGGCTTCACGATCACCCCGGAAGTTTCCTACACCAAGTGGGATGACGAAAACATCAGCCTCGACGGCGAAGATGCTTTCCAGGGCATGATCCGCTTCCAGCGCTCGTTCTAATCCCTCTGGGATTGTTCAAAAAGAACCCGGCAGCATCGCTGCCGGGTTTTTTGTTTGCGGATTTTTACGTTTGTGATCTTGCCTTTGCGGGAAACTCGGTCTTTGTACGAATAGAAAGCGGGACGTGTTCGCCGCTTTGCATCCGATGATTTCCAGCGTGGAGATGCCACGATATGTTCAAATGGTTTTGGCCCGGTGTAACGTGGACCGCAGCGCTGACAGCACTTGCGCTCTGGTTTGGTGCAGACCGGGTCGAGACGGACATCGCAACACGTACTGGCGAAGCACTCACTCCTTTTATATGGACCGGTTTCGACGTCGATGGTCGCGACGTCACGCTGAAAGGCATAGCGCCCGATCCAGATACGCAATCCGCTGCGCGGGATGCGCTTGAAAAGGTAAGAGGGATTCGGGAGATCACCGACTTGACGAGTGTTCTGCCGCTCGTTTCACCCTACCAGCTACAGATAAAGAAGAGTGCCGACGGCATAGTCCTGTCTGGTTCAGTACCGGACAACGATGTTAGAGACCGTATCATGACGATCGCCGAAAGCGCGGCTCCTGGCATTCCGCTCGATGACGAGATGGCTGTAGGGCGAGGCAGTCCCGCAAACTTTGTTGATTCGGTGGAGTTTGCTTTGCAACTCGTTTCTGACCTGACGAAAGGGGAGATCGAGATGTCCGATCTCAATATCTCGATCAAGGGCGAGACTGCAGACAATGCCGGCTATCGAAAGATACAAGCCCAATTGGACCAGCCGCTGCCCTTTGGCCTGAAATTGGAACGAGCCGAAATTCGCGAACCTTGATTAAATCGCAGGGAGGGCTGAGCAGATTTGGATCCTCGTCCCCCGTTAGTTTTCTGTTCGGAATTGACAGTCCGCCTGTTCGGGCCTTTCCTTTCTCTTTATGAATAGGCATAGCGGATCATATCTTCCGTTTCCGGAACAGAAGGCGGGCCTGACAATGCTTTATCTAGCCGTATCGTTTTGGCCGGTTCTCGTTGCGGCGGTTCTTATCGGTGCGGGCGTGGGCTGGTTGACCGGTCCGAAGTAGTGGCGGCAAATTGGGGCGGGGAAAATTGACGGCGAATATGTTCGTCGGATTTGAGTAATTTGGAGTACGAGGAAACCATATGCCGTTGCTGATTGTTCAACTGGCTGTTCTTGTCGCCATCGCTTTCGTTATAGGCTGTCTTTTGGGCCGGTTCGTGCGGCGCAGAGGTGCGTCGATACCAGACCGTGAGCGCACGATCATTGCAGCGGCGCATGCTACATTGCCTGTCGATCAAAAGCCGGAAGCGGTGACGCAGACCAAAATACCGGAGAAGGTTGCAGAACCCAAGGCTTCGCCCCAGCCGAGCGAACCAGAGAAGCCTCAAATGAAAGCCGTGCCGGACGCAGAAGTCGTCGGAAATTGGCCTTCGCAAACGGAAAAGCCGGATGTGAATACGGAACCGGATCAGGATCCGGGGCGTCCAGAGCTTCTGGATGCTGCACGCCTTGGAAAGCCTGATGATCTGACAGTCGTTAAGGGTATTGGTGGGGCAGTTCAGGGGCTGCTCAACGGGATCGGCGTGTTTCACTACGACCAGATTGCCAGCTGGAACGATGACGAATCACGCTGGATCGAACGGAGTATAGGTTTTCCACGCCGCGTGGAGCGCGAGGATTGGATCGCACAAGCCACGAAACTGGCGAATGCAGCAAATAAAGCCAGCGCAAGGAAATCGGAAAAGCCCGGCAAAACAGCCGCTAAACCAAAATCGCGACGGACAAAAAAAGCAGGCGAATAGCCTGCTTTTTCATTTCAGAGCATTTCTACCATCTCAATATAGGCGCGAGATGTTTTAGAGCATGTCTCCCAAAAGTGGGAACCGGTTTTGGGATAAAGACATGCGTGAAAACAAAGAGATAGAGCGGTTCTAGCGACTTCGTTTTAACCGGAACCGCTCTAGCGGCGACCGTAAATCAGATCGGTCTGTATATCCGCACTTCCGGTCAGGCGGGCCTTATAGACTTCGTAGTTTTCCATCACGCGCTGAACATAGTTGCGTGTCTCGGAGTAGGGGATACGTTCGATCCAGTCGACGACCTGATCGATAGGCTTGCCACGTGGATCGCCATATTTCTCGACCCATTCGGATGCGCGGCGAGGGCCTGCATTGTAACCGGCGAAGGTAAGAACGTAAGACCCATTGAAACGGTCAAGCTGCTCGCCGAGGAAATGGGCGCCAAGCGTCGCATTATACCCTGCATCCGTCGTGAGGCGTGGCGCGGAGAAGCTCATGCCGTTGCGGGTCGCCACGCTTTTGGCCGTTGCTGGCATAAGTTGCAGCAGACCGCGTGCGCCAGCTTTTGAAACCGCGCCGACGTTGAATTCACTTTCCTGCCGGGCAATAGCATAGGCTAGAGCCTTACCTGATCCGCTTATATTGGCATTGGCGGGAATTGCGCCAAGCGGATGCGAGAGAGCACCAACATCAAGACCTCGCAATGCAGCATTTTTGCCGACGCGCAGCGCCAGATAGTGGTTCTCGTCGCGCTCGGCCATGACCGCCAGCAGAGCCAGTTCGCCGACACTGTCGAGTTCCTGCGAAAGCTGATTGTAGAGCGTCGTTGCGCGACTGCTATAGCCGACCTGTTCCAGCCGCTTGATTGCCTGCACGGCGGGACGGCCCGCAAACCGCGCGCGATCCGCTTCCGTTGGTCTTGGATAGATAAGCTCAGGTGCTTTTTCGCTCAGTTTGGCTGCCGAAAGCTGTCCGTAAAATGTTGTGCCGAAATGGGCGGAGCGGCGATAATAGTCGCGCGCATCGCCACCGCTACCTGCTTCGGCCGACCGTCCGAGCCAATAGAAAGCACGAGACGCCGAAATCGGACGCGAGGAGATTTCTGCGATCTTGGCAAAATGTGGCGCAGCCGTCTTCGGCTGGTTCAGGGCGCGCAGTGCATACCATCCGGCATGGAATTCCGCTTCTGCGGCCATTGTGGGCGATTCGGCGGCGTGGGCCGAAACCAGCTTGTAGGCGAGCTGCGGTTTGCCAAGGTCGAGCAGTTCCCGTGACAGGATGCGGCGTTCGACCCACCAGGCATCCGGATCGACAAGCGCCGACGCCTGACGTGGTGCCTTGAGCATGAGGTCTGTCGCCTCGTTATAGCGTTCGGCGCGACGCAGATAGCGAATCTTCAGGAACTGATAGGCGGCGTTTCCCTGCCACGTGCGGTCGACGTCCGCTATCGCCTTGGCGGCATTCGGAGACTTCTGTGCTACTGCCGCAAAAGCGTTGTAAAGCGATTGGGCCTGTGCCGGACCTGCAAGCAGTTTTGCGGACTGCATACGGTCATTATAAAGAGAACGCAGAATACGGCGCTGATGATCTTCGCGCGTCAGAACGTCAGAGAACTCTTTCAGGATCTTTTGCTCGTCATCGGCTGATAAGCGCTGTGTAGCCCACCATGGTGAAAGCAGTTCGCGCGCTTTGCCCGCATTTCCAGTGCTGACATAGGAGCGGGCAAGAAGAATCATGCCTTCTGTAGTCTGCGGGCGCGTATTGCCGAATGTTGCGATTACGGTCGCAGGAGCTGGATTTTCCTTGAACAAGGCCCGTTCAGAGTTACGGCGCAGAACCGATGTCCCCGGCCAGCCGCGCAAATCTGTTGCCGCCGCTGCAATTTCAGCGCTCGGCACACCATCAAGACCGGACGTCGCGATAGCCCACGTCAGAATCTGGCGGTCAAGCGAACCACGAGGCATCCCGTTGCGGAATGCGATAGCACTTGCCGTGTCACGGGAGGAAAGGGCATCAAGCCCGCTTTTCAGCGTTCCACCAATCGCTGCCGGGTTTTCCATACGGCTGACTGCTGACGTCACGACCGGATCAGGCGTGGCCGGACGCGGTTTCGGTGTCACCAGATTCATCGGCGACTGGTGTGTCGTCGTCGGTGCAAAGGGACGCGCAAGCGGGGTGGGAACGCCGGACGGCAGCGAGGATTGGGCGAGCGAAATCACCGGCTGCAGAGCAACCGCAACAAAGCAACTCGCGAGGAGAGCTTTTCTTTTCAGGGATATCGCTGCGACTTGTTTTGACATTGGCTAACTAGAACAAAGACTTGGTTGATGTGCAATATGTTGTTGAAATCCGGCTTTTCTTAGCCCGGTTTTTGACTGGCTATTTCAATGATGAGGATAGGCTCAAGGAATGAATCTATCCTTAATAAAGCGTTATCGCTTCGGTGTTGCCGCATCTTGGTTGTTTCGGGCCGCCGATGTTTCTAAAGGCAATCGAGCGAATAGCCGGTGGAGCTTGGGGATCGCTTTAAATTTTGTCGCAAAACTGCCGTATTGCCCTTGTTTTGCCTGTGTACCCCGCTTGCTCCACTCGTGTGGCAAGACTATTGTGCAACGCCTCAACCCGGTCAGAAGCCCCAGAGTGATCCCAAGCTGATCGGTGGAATGAGGTCCAGTCTTTCTTTTTTCAGGAGTTCACTAATGCTGAAGGGCTCAATTACCGCGCTTGTCACGCCATTCGATTCCGAAGGAGCGTTCGACGAGAAAGCCTTTCGCGCATTTGTAAACTGGCAGATCGAAGAAGGCACCAAAGGGCTCGTCCCAGTCGGCACGACTGGTGAAACACCGACCCTGTCGCATGACGAGCACAAGCGCGTCATTGAGGTTTGCATTGAGGTTGCAGCTGGTCGCGTTCCCGTGATCGCCGGTGCAGGTTCCAACAATACTGTGGAAGCGATCGAACTGGCGCAACATGCCGAAAAGGCTGGCGCTGATGCCGTTCTCGTCGTCACGCCTTACTACAACAAGCCGAACCAGCGTGGTCTTTACGAACATTTTTCGCGTGTGGCCCGCTCCATTTCGATCCCGCTCATCATCTACAATATTCCCGGTCGTTCGATCGTCGACATGACACCGGAAACGATGGGCGCACTCGTTCGCGATCACAAGAACATCGTGGGCGTCAAGGATGCGACTGGCAAGATCGAGCGCGTATCCGAACAACGCGCAACCTGCGGCAAGGATTTCATCCAGCTTTCCGGTGAAGACGCAACGGCTCTTGGTTTCAACGCCCATGGCGGGGTAGGGTGCATTTCGGTGACGTCCAACATTGCGCCGCGTCTTTGCGCCGAATTCCAGGATGCATGTCAGGCCGGCGATTTCTCCAAGGCACTCGAATTGCAGGATCGCCTCATGCCGCTGCACAAGGCACTCTTCATCGAGCCAAACCCGTCAGGCCCGAAATATGCGCTGTCGCGCCTCGGCCGCGTGGAAAATGCCTTGCGCTCGCCGATGGTGACTGTGGAAGCCGCGACGGCAGAGAAGATCGATCAGGCCATGAAGCATGCGGGTCTGGTCAACTGACCCGTCAAGTTTACCGCTTTCGCTGATTTTTACGCTCCCGTAGCTTCGGGAGCGTTTTCATTTCAGGCATTGCACATTATATGGTGCCATCATGAACAAGCCCAAGAATTCTCCTGTGCGCAAAATCATCGCGGAAAACCGCAAGGCGCGCTTCAATTTTGAAATTCTAGATACGCTCGAAGCCGGTCTCGTCCTGACCGGCACCGAGGTCAAGTCGCTGCGCGCCAATCAGTCCAACATAGCGGAGAGCTATGCGAGCTTTGAGAATGGCGAGTTCTGGCTTATCAATTCCTATATTCCGGAATATACGCAGGGCAATCGTTTCAACCATGAGCCGCGGCGCTTGCGCAAACTGCTCATCAGCAAACGCGAAATGTCCCGCCTGTTCAACTCGGTATCACGCGACGGGATGACCGTGGTGCCATTGAAGCTTTACTTCAATGATCGGGGTCGCGCGAAGCTGGAACTGGCGCTGGCGCGAGGCAAGAAGACTCACGACAAGCGCGAGACGGAAAAGAAGCGCGACTGGAATCGTGAAAAGGCTCGCTTGATGCGGGATAAGGGATAAAGATCAGCAAAGTATGAGAGCGCCTCAGGCGCTCTTTTGATTCAGATAGTCGCGTACATTCCGGAATACGGTTCGGAACATGGTATCCGTCAACCGCCCGGTATTGGTGTTATAGCGCGAGCAGTGATAGCTGGAAAAAATGCGCAGGCTGCCAATGTCGCTTGCCCGGTCGTGACCGAAGGGATGTCGCGCAACCGGCGCACCAAGTGCACGAACCGTCGATTGATGCGCAATCGTTCCCAGTGTGACGATTGCCTGCAGATTCCGAAATCGGGTCAGCATCGGCAACAGGAATTGTCGGCAATTGTTGATCTCGGCGCCGATGGGCTTGTTTTCCGGCGGCACGCAGCGCACCGCATTGACGATGCTGGCATCCAGCAGGCGCAAACTGTCGTCAGGACGAGCCTCGAACTTGCCAGTGGCAAAACCGAATTCACACAGTGTGCTGTAGAGCAGATCACCGGCATAGTCGCCGGTGAAGGGGCGTCCGGTTCTATTGGCGCCGCGCAAACCTGGCGCCAGCCCCACAATCAGGAGCCGAACATCGTCATCATGCGCTGGCAGAAACGGTGGAACCGGTGAATTATGCCACGAAGGCTCCTTGCGGCGCCATTCCTGCAGGAATGCGTGCAGCCTGGGGCAGATATCACAGTTGGGAGATGGTTCGGAAATCATGCCCCTGCATGAACCGGCTCGACGACGGCGTCAATAGCTGTCGTCGAGATCGTCATCCTGGCGGCGCGGTGCGCGTTCCGACGGATCGCGGCCAATCTCAGCCTTGAGCGAGACCAGATCGATGAAATGATCGGCCTGGCGGCGCAGTTCATCGGAAATCATGGCCGGCTGGGTGGTGAGGGTCGAGACAACCGAAACCTTGCGGCCCTTGCGCTGAAGTGCTTCGGCAAGTGAGCGGAAATCGCCGTCGCCTGAGAAAATCACAAAATGGTCGACTGTATCGGTGAGCTGCATGGCATCGACTGTCAGTTCGATGTCCATATTACCCTTCACCTTGCGACGCCCGGTGGAATCCGTGAATTCCTTGGCAGCCTTAGTGACGACCTTGTAGCCGTTATAATCCAGCCAGTCGATCAGCGGGCGGATCGAGGAATATTCCTGATCTTCAACCAATGCCGTATAGTAATATGCACGAAGCAGATAGCCACGCTTCTGAAATGCCTTCAAAAGCTTCCGATAATCAATATCGAACCCCAGAGTTTTCGAGGCGGCGTATAAATTGGCGCCATCAATAAAAAGGGCAATTTTTTCACGAGAATCGAACATCGTGCAATATATCCACTCTACGGCCGGACGGGAGTGGACCGACGACCGCTTATCAGTTTGTTTTCTAAACGGCGGGTGGTATCAAATTTTACCAATGCGTTTATTGCCTTCTAAGGATATATCACAGAAAAACAAGCAACCATGGGTTGTTATTTACCTGCACAAAATTACCTATAAGGGAGTCTTGTCTCAGTAATCCCGTTCTGGCTTACAAAATATTGTGCCGTTTTGACGCGCCGCCGTGTTTTATCGGGTGAATCCATGAAATTGACGTTCTTTTGGCAGATTTCATGAGGTGAGGCACGAGCAATTCCGCTTTTGCTTGTAATTTGGCTCCACAAGCGTTATGTGGGGAAAAATCCAATAAAGTTCGAGAAATGAAAGGGACCGCGCATGGCCCGCGTCACTGTTGAGGACTGCGTAGATAAGGTCGAGAACCGTTTTGAACTGGTTCTGCTGGCTGGTCACCGTGCTCGCCAAATTTCCCAGGGTGCACAGATCACCATCGACCGCGACAACGACAAGAATCCTGTTGTTGCTCTGCGCGAAATCGCTGATGAAACCCTGTCGCCCGATGATCTGAAGGAAGATCTCATCCACTCTCTGCAGAAGCATGTGGAAGTCGACGAGCCAGAAGCCGCTGCGCCTGCACAGATTGCTTCGTCTTCGGAAGAAGTTGCAGAAGGCATTGCAGACGCTGCCGAGGAAGATATGGTTGCTTTCGACCGTATGTCGGAAGAAGAGCTGCTCGCCGGTATCGAAGGCCTCGTCGCACCAGAGAAGAACGACGACTTCTAATCGTCGTTCGAATTATTTCTCTTTGTGCATGCGTCGCGACTTTCCAGTCGCGGCGCATGTTTTTATGCGCCGACGGTTTACACACTGACTGGTCGAGAAGTTTCTGAATGCTTGTTGCCGGTTAGAATGACCAGATGACGAGCGATTTCTGCCGGAAATTAATATTGTCGGCAGAAAATTAAGCCTAAACGTCGAGAACTATTCGATTTTCGGCGATTTTGGGTCACAATGCCCGGTATGTGTGCAGGTACAAGTACCGGTTTCGAAAGGGAGTTCTCGTAGATGATGCGCCAATATGAGCTTGTGGAGCGTGTTCAGCGATACAAGCCTGACGTGAACGAGGCGCTTCTCAACAAGGCATATGTCTATGCCATGCAAAAGCATGGCAGTCAGAAACGAGCTTCCGGCGATCCCTATTTCTCCCATCCGCTCGAAGTCGCTGCGATCCTCACCGATATGCATCTCGACGAAGCGACGATTGCAATCGCGCTCCTGCACGACACGATCGAAGATACGACGGCCACCCGTCAGGAAATCGATCAGCTCTTCGGCCCTGAAATCGGCAAACTCGTCGAGGGACTGACCAAGCTCAAAAAGCTCGACCTCGTTTCAAAAAAAGCAGTGCAGGCGGAAAACCTTCGCAAGCTGCTTCTGGCGATTTCAGAAGATGTCCGCGTGCTTCTGGTGAAGCTTGCGGATCGCCTGCACAATATGCGCACGCTGGGCGTGATGCGGGAAGACAAGCGCCTGCGTATTGCCGAAGAAACGATGGATATCTATGCGCCGCTTGCTGGCCGCATGGGTATGCAGGATATGCGGGAAGAGCTCGAAGAGCTGGCCTTCCGCTATATTAATCCGGATGCATGGCGCGCCGTGACGGATCGCCTGGCCGAGCTTCTGGAAAAGAACCGCGGCCTGCTGCAGAAGATCGAAAAGGACCTGTCCGAGATTTTCGAGAAGCATGGCATCAAGGCCAGTGTGAAGAGCCGCCAAAAGAAGGCGTGGTCGGTTTTCCGCAAGATGGAAACCAAGGGCCTTTCCTTCGAGCAGCTTTCCGACATTTTTGGTTTCCGCGTGATGGTCGACACCACGCAGGATTGCTATCGGGCACTCGGTCTCATTCATACGACGTGGTCGATGGTTCCGGGCCGGTTCAAGGATTATATTTCCACGCCTAAACAGAACGATTACCGGTCGATCCACACCACCATCATCGGTCCGTCGCGCCAGCGTATCGAGCTACAGATTCGCACACGCGAAATGGATGAGATTGCGGAGTTTGGTGTCGCAGCCCACTCGATCTACAAGGATCGTGGCAGCGCCAATAATCCGCACAAAATGTCGACCGAGACCAATGCTTATGCATGGCTGCGCCAGACAATCGAACAGCTTTCAGAAGGCGATAATCCGGAAGAGTTCCTCGAACACACCAAGCTTGAGCTCTTTCAGGATCAGGTCTTCTGCTTCACGCCCAAAGGCCGCCTCATTGCTCTGCCGCGTGGTGCGACGCCGATCGATTTCGCCTATGCCGTTCACACCGATATCGGTGACAGCTGCGTCGGTGCGAAGGTCAACGGGCGCATCATGCCGTTGATGACCGAACTGAAGAACGGCGATGAGGTCGATATCATCCGTTCCAAGGCGCAGGTTCCCCCTGCTGCCTGGGAGTCGCTTGTTGCAACCGGTAAGGCGCGCGCAGCCATTCGCCGAGCGACCCGTTCGGCTGTTCGCAAACAGTATTCGGGGCTTGGCATGCGCATTCTGGAACGCGCATTCGAACGTGCCGGTAAGCCGTTCAGCAAGGATATTCTGAAGCCAGGACTTCCGCGTTTGGCACGCAAGGATGTAGAGGATGTGTTGGCCGCAGTCGGACGTGGTGAGCTGCCGTCAACCGATGTGGTCAAGGCGGTCTATCCTGACTATCAGGACACACGCGTCACATCGCAGAATAGTCCGGCGAAGACTGGCGAAAAGGGCTGGTTCAACATCCAGAACGCCGCCGGCATGATCTTCAAGGTGCCCGAGGGCAGTGAGGATGCAGCGAAGACCGATGCGGAAGCCGTGGCGAAGCCCGGGAAAAAGGCGCTGCCGATTCGCGGCACCAATTCGGACCTGCCTGTGCGCTTTGCACCGGAAGGGGCCGTGCCAGGAGATCGTATCGTCGGTATCCTGCAGCCCGGCGCCGGTATAACGATCTATCCGATCCAATCACCTGCACTGACGGCCTATGACGATCAGCCGGAACGTTGGATCGACGTGCGTTGGGACATCGATGATCAGATGAGTGAGCGTTTCCCGGCTCGCGTCAGCGTATCGGCCATCAATTCGCCCGGCTCTCTGGCGGAGATCGCGCAGATCGTGGCTGCCAACGACGCGAATATTCACAATCTCTCCATGGTACGCACCGCACCGGATTTCACCGAGATGATTATCGATGTCGAGGTTTGGGACCTCAAGCATCTCAACCGTATCATTTCCCAATTGAAAGAAAGCGCGAGCGTCAGTGGCGCGAAACGCGTGAACGGATAGGACTAAGATGAACACCGAAGATGTGCTTGCCGTCTTCCGCGAAGCGGGAGCGATCCTTGAAGGCCACTTTATTCTTACGTCAGGCCTGCGCAGTCCTGTTTTCCTTCAGAAGGCGCGTGTTTTCATGCATGCCGACAAGACGGAAAAGCTATGCAAAGCGCTTGCAGAGAAAATCCAGGCGGCAGATCTTGGACCTATCGATTATGTGGTTGGTCCGGCAATTGGTGGCTTGATTCCCTCCTACGAAACTTCACGCCATCTGCGTGTTCCGTCGGTCTGGGTAGAGCGCGAGAACGGTGTGTTCCGCCTGCGTCGTTTCGATGTGCCGAAGGGAGCGCGAGTCGTTATCGTGGAAGATATCGTCACGACCGGACTTTCCATCCGCGAAACGATCGACTGCATGAAGGACCTCGGCATTGAAGTTGTGGCTGCGGCCTGCATCGTCGACCGCTCGGCGGGCAAGGCGGATGTTGGCACGAAGCTGATTGCTCTCGCCGAATATGAAGTTCCGGCCTATCCTGCGGATAAATTGCCGCCGGAGCTTGCTGCAATTCCGGCTGTGAAGCCCGGTAGCCGCAACATTTAAACAAGCACACCGACGGCTTTTGAAACGCTGCGGGGGACGATACACCCCTGCGGCGAAATTCCGCTTTGCCGGACGCGTTCTAGTTACCTATTTAAGGGGTAACTGCAAAAACGTTCTTCCAGCTTCCACAAACAGGGTTCCATCGTGAGTGTAGCGCCTATCAGATTCGACCCCAGATCGCCTTACCGTGCGCCATGTGGGGTATGCGTGGATTGCGATGTCCGACGAACGGCGGTTTGTGCGGCACTTGACGACGGCGATCTCGGTGCTCTCGAAGCAATCATGACGTCCAAGCGTCTCGATGCCAATGAGCAGCTGGTGGAAGAGGGGGAGCCGAAGCGCCGTGTCTTCAGCCTGACCTCCGGCATGCTGCGAATCTACACGTCGCTTCCGGATGGACGTCGGCAGATTGCAGGTTTCCTGTTCCCTGGCGACTATCTCGGTCTGGCTGACGACGAGACGTACTCCCAGTCTGCTGAAGCGGTCGTACCGTCGGTTTTGTGTGCGTTCTCCACCAGAGAGATGGATGATCTGATGGAGCGTTTCCCGAAATTGAAGGAGCGCCTGCACCAGATGACGCGGGCAGCTCTTCGCACGGCGCGCGACAATCAGCTGGTTCTCGGGCGCCTTGCGCCGGTGGAAAAGCTTGCGAGCTTCCTTCTGGTGCTGTCCGCGCGGGCTGAAAAGCGTGGTGAGAAGCCGAACCCGGTGCATCTCTCGATGAACCGTACCGATATTGCCGATTATCTCGGCCTGACCATTGAAACTGTCAGCCGGAGCTTCACAAAGCTGAAGACTCAGGGGCTGATCCAGTTGCTTGACGCCAATACGGTTGAGATCCTGTCCCGCCGGTCTTTGGCGGCCGTTGCCGGAATGGACCCGGAAAACCTCTGAATTCAAGCTGCCATCCCTAAAAGCCGGGTGTATTTCCGTTGATTCAAATCAATGCAGCACCCGGCAGAACAGCCTATTCCTGACCATAGAGATTGATGCGATCCGTTTCAGGATTGCACGTTCAAAATGGGGAAAACAGGTGCTGTTGTGGCTGGGAATTGCAATATCGGCTGTCATGCATGCGGGCTTCCTTGCCGCATCATGCCGTCTTGCCCCGCGGAATGTCGCCCCGGTTCTGGTGCGCGCATATCCGGCAGGGCCTCGCCGGAGCGCCCGACGCTTAAGGTGGACGCGCTATGCATGAAGAAGCGATAAGACGCTACGCCGCGTTGGCGGTTCCCAGATACACGTCCTTTCCGACAGCTGCTGATTTCATGCCTGTGGGGGTCGATACGACTCATCGTTGGTTGCGTCAGATCGGGCCGGAAGAAAGCGTTTCCCTTTACATCCATGTGCCTTATTGTCGGCAGCTCTGCCATTATTGCGGTTGTCATGCCAAGATGGCGGTCCGCAACGACGTGGTCGAGAACTTCTGCACTTCTTTGCTCAGCGAAATCGAAACTGTCAGCAAGAGCCTGACAGCACGGCCCAATGTCGTCCATCTTCATTGGGGCGGTGGTACGCCCTCAATTTTGAACCCGCGTCAGTTTACGAGCATTCTGGCCGCTCTGCGCGTTGCGTTCGATTTTGCGCCTGAGATGGAACACGCCATCGAGCTTGACCCGCGCACGGTTACCCCACAGCTGGTGCAAACGCTTGCGCTCATGGGAGTCAACCGCGCCAGCCTCGGCGTACAGGATGTCGATGCCGAGGTTCAGAAAGCCATCGGTCGCATTCAGCCGATAGAAACGGTTGCTAAGGCTGCAACTCTGCTGCGGGAAGTCGGCATTGATCGCCTCAACTTCGATCTTATCTACGGCCTGCCGTTGCAGACCGTCGAGACATTGCGTGAGACTTGTGAAAAGGTTGCAGTGCTCAAGCCTGACCGTGTTGCCTGCTATGGTTATGCGCATCTTCCGCAGCGGCGCGCCAATCAGCGCCTGATCGATGCAAGCCTTCTGCCCGATGCTGACGAGCGCTTCGCTCAGGCACGTGTCGTGGCGGACAGCTTCATCGGTTTCGGCTACGAGCCGGTGGGGATCGATCACTACGCATTGCCGGATGACAATCTGGCCGTCGCTGCGCGCAATGGAACGCTGCACCGGAATTTCCAGGGCTATACGGATGATCGCTGCCAGACATTGATCGGTCTCGGACCGTCATCGATTTCGCAATTCCCCGGTGGCTATGCCCAGAATATCTCGGACGTGAAGCAATATTCCAAGCGGGTTGAAGCGGGCGACCTTGCAACGGTTCGCGGTTATGCCATGCGCGAAAGTGACCGCATCCGTGCCGGAATCATCACAGCCCTGATGTGCAATTTCCGGGTCGATCTGAATACCACGGCGCCGGGCGTGGAGTTTTCCGATGAGCTGGCCTTGTTGCGACCTCTGGTGGCTGACGGGCTTGTGGAAGTCCGCAGTGGTGTCATCAGCGCAACAAGCGACGGCAAGCCGCTGATCCGTCTGGTTGCGGCTGCTTTCGATGAATTTCGCAGGGAGACGATGCACGGCTTCAGTTTCGCCGTCTGAACTTGCGTTGGAACAAAGAGATAGAGCGGATGATGCTCTATCAAGAGAATGCTGCTGCACCGGGCCGTCAAAAGGTCAGTAGCATGGGAGCACCGCCGTTGGGGGACGTGCGGTGCTCCACTATTTTGAGCACAGCCCGAGGAGCGTGAACTGCTTCTCGGGCTGTGCGTTTTCATATGGGTCAGGCCTTGCGGTTCTTTTCCAGCTTGGGCAGGAAAATCGTCAGCAAGCCGAGCAGCGGCAGATACGAGCAGATGGTGTAAACATACTCGATGCCCTTGTGATCGGCCACGATACCGAGGACGGCGGCTGCGATACCGGCCATGCCGAAAGCAAAGCCGAAGAACAGGCCTGACACCATGCCGACGCGTCCTGGCAGCAATTCCTGTGCGAACACCACGATTGCCGGGAAGGCTGAGGCGAGGATCAGGCCGATGATAACCGTCAGTATCGCCGTCATTTCCAGGTTCGCATAGGGCAGGGCCAGCGTGAACGGCAGGACGCCGAGGATCGATGCCCAGATCACCTTGCGCGCGCCGATCTTGTCGCCGATCGGACCACCGATGATCGTTCCCGCAGCTACTGCACCGAGGAACAGGAACAGAAGCAGCTGCGATGCCTGCACCGTCACGCCGAAATGGCTAATGGTGTAGAAGGTGTAGTAGCTCGTCAGGCTGGCCATGTAGATGTACTTGGTGAAGACCAGCATTGCCAGAACGCCAACGGACACCAGAACCTTGTTGCGTGGAAGCGGAAGGGTCTTGTCGGGCTTCGCCTTGCTGGCATTGGCAATCCGGTAGCGATTATACCAATTGCTGACATACCAGAGCAGCATCATGCCGATCAGTGCGGCGACGGAGAACCACGACACGCTGATCTGGCCGAAAGGCAGAACGATGAACGCTGCCAGAAGCGGGCCAATCGACGAGCCGAAATTGCCGCCCACCTGAAACAGGGATTGCGCGAAGCCATGACGCCCACCCGAGGCAAGACGCGCCACGCGAGCTGCTTCCGGATGGAAGACGGACGAGCCGAAACCGACAAAGGCCGCCCCCAGAAGCAAGATCGAATAGTGATGTGCCGTTGCCAGAAAGATCAGCCCGACAAGCGTACAGCCCATTCCGAAAGGCAGGGAATAAGGCATCGGCTTGCGGTCGGTATAGATACCCACGAGCGGCTGCAGGATCGATGCCGTCATCTGGAAAGTGAATGTCAGGAGGCCGATCTGCCAGAATGACAGGCTGTAGTTATCCTTCAGCATCGGATAGATGGCAGGAAGGAGCGACTGCATCATGTCGTTCAGGAAATGGCCCATGCTTGTGGCCAGAATAATAGCGAGGACAGTATTATCCGCGCCGCTGTTTGATGGCTGCTGTGCAGCACTCATGCTCATACTACTTCTCCGAAGATGAAAGCCGGTCTTCAGAGCCTGTTCCGAAAGTCGCCCTGTGTGGCTGCAAATGGCAATTTGTCTGCGTTCCGGTGCTCATGTAGCTTTCTCTGGTGCGTAGTCTTATCCGAAAAGTCTGCAACTTTTCGGGACCATGCTTAGAAGTACATTGCGCTCCGGTACTCGAAAATCACCATTTTCGCACACACATGACGCTTTTTGATCCAGGCTCTCAGGCATATTTCCTGCAGATACCATCCGAAAACAGGAAACAAGACCCTCAAGAAAATTACGGGGTGTTGATGAGAAACCAGCGAAAATTCGCGAATTTGACGTCTGAACCGGTACTTGTCCGATTCAAACGTCAAATTCATTCCGCCAGCGAATGTCGCGACCCATTCTCAGCAAGCCATTAATAGGACTATTGCCTCTCGCCCGCTTTCGTGATTTGGTCCAATAGTTTCGAGAGTGGGCCAAACGCAGGGCAGAACTGCAATGAAACCAAAGTCTCCGCCGGGGCTTTTACTGCCGGGAAGCGAGGAACTGCAGAAGTTCCACGAGCAGCGTATTGCCATGCTGGAAGGCATGAGCGGGCCAGTGATTGCCTTGCCGACACGCTATCCCGACGGCTATTTTGTGCCGCGCCACCGTCATAGCCGGGCACAACTTCTCTGCGCCTCACAAGGAGTGGTGCTGGTGACGACGGATGCTGGACGCTGGATGATTCCCAGTGACCACGCCATGTGGATACCGGCAGGTGTGGAGCACTCGGTCGAAATCCTCGGCGAAGTCTTCATGCGGTCGATTTACATCTGCGTCGATGCCGTCTCGGGCGTACCGGATTATCTCCACGTGGTCGGGCTTACCGATCTCATGCGATGCCTCATAACGGATGCAACGACGCAGGACAGCACGCCGGAACCGGATAGCCGTGATGCTCTGGTGATCGAACTGATCCTGCGGGACCTTCACACATTGCCGCAACGCTCGCTGGGCCTGCCTTTTCCATCGGATCCGCGCTTGCAGAAACTGTGTCGTGAATTCGTGAAAAAGCCTTCTTCGCGCGCCACAATTGATGACTGGGCGGACAGGATGGCGATGAGCCGGCGCTCGTTCACCCGGCATTTCCAACGGGAGACTGGCGTAAGCCTTTCAGTCTGGCGCCAGCAGGCCTGTCTTTTTGCGGCAGTTCCCCGCCTGGCAGAAGGGGAGGCGGTGACGAGCGTGGCACTGGATTTGGGTTATGACAGCGTTTCCGCTTTCACGACGATGTTCCGCAGGATGCTCGGTGTTTCGCCGCGGTTTTATTTGCCTCGACTGGACACTGTTCCGTTTGAGCGCAGCGACAACGCCGCAGTTTTGGCCGAATAATAACAATTGTCTCCGCGATGGGAGAGCATTAATAGAAGCGCATGCTGTTTCAACGCCGTAATCCTCCGACCAGAAAAGAGCGCTTAAGGCTTCTGGTCTGGCCGCGCCGCTCCTTCTCCCGTTCCTTCCGGTACGGTGGCAAGCGGATTCTGCGCATCACTGCCTCGCCTCATGCTGTCGCAGCTGGTTTGGCCGTGGGCGTGTTTTCGGCGTTCACGCCTTTCTTTGGCTTCCATCTCATCATCGCAATCGTGCTGGCCTATTTCCTTGCCGGAAATATTGCCGCCGCGGCACTTGGCACGACGCTTGCCAATCCGCTGACCCTGCCATTCATCTGGGGCAGCACATTCGAGCTGGGCCGCTTCATCATGAATGGAAGCATCGACGATGCTCCGCCAGTTCATCTCGGGCGGGCGCTGGAAACCATGCATCTCGATGAAATCTGGACGCCGCTTTTGAAGCCGATGCTATTCGGCTCAACGATTCTGGGCGCAGCATTCGCTGTCGTGGTCTATTTCGTTACCCGGTTTGCCGTCTCGGCCTTCCGCCGTCGCCGTATCGAACGCCTTGCCGAAAAGCATCGCCTGCACCGCGAACAGGAGCTTCAGAAAGTATGATCGTCGGTATAGGCAGCGATCTCATCGATATTCGTCGTGTCGAAAGCGCGCTGGAACGACACGGCGATCGCTTTCGCAACAGGGTTTTTACCGAGGTCGAGCAGAAAAAATCGGACGGGCGCAAGCAGCGTGCTGCATCTTATGCAAAGCGCTTTGCGGCGAAGGAAGCCTGTGCGAAGGCGCTTGGAACTGGCATAGCTCAGGGCGTTTTCTGGCGGGACATGGGTGTGGTCAATGCCCCTTCCGGAAAGCCCACCATGCATTTGACCGGTGGTGCGGCGAAGCAGCTGCAGAAACTCTTGCCCGCCGGAACACGCGCCGCCATACATCTGACAATTACCGATGATTTTCCTCTCGCGCAGGCGTTCGTGATCATCGAAGCCCTGCCTGAGTGTCTGAATCAAAATGCGTCAGGCCGCAGCGAGAATGGTGATTTTCGAGAACCGGAGCGCAGTGTACTTAAAGGTACATGAGCACCGGAAGCGCAGAAAAATGCCATTTGCAGCAAGGCATGGCGACTTTTGGATCAGGCACAGAGACGAAATAGTTGTGGTTGTGACAGGTAAACTCCTGCTCATAATCGTGCGATAAACCGGCGTTCTGCCGGTGGCCTGATTGCGTCATGCATTCATAGTCGTTATTAGATCGCGTTATCGGAAGCGGAGATACAATGAGCGTGTCCAGCAAGAGTGAGACAAAAAAATCCGGCGGCCTTGGCGAAACCATCAGCGTTATCGTGCAGGCGCTGCTGCTGGCACTGGTCATACGCACCCTTCTTTTCCAGCCTTTCAGCATACCGTCGGGCTCCATGCGCCCCACGCTTCTCGAAGGCGATTATCTGTTCGTTTCGAAATATGCCTATGGCTATTCGCGCTATTCACTGCCGTTCGGACTGGATTTGTTTTCAGGTCGCATCTGGAGTGCCGAACCGAAGCGCGGTGACGTGGTGGTGTTCAAACTGCCGAGCGATCCTTCCGTCGACTACATCAAGCGTGTAATCGGCCTGCCGGGTGATCGTGTGCAGATGCGCGGTGGTGTGCTTTATATCAATGATCAGGCGGTCAAGCGCGATCGCATCGGCACGATCAACAATCCCGATGTCACCGAACAGAACCGTCCCGTCGAAGTCTATCGTGAAACCTTGCCGGACGGCGTGACCTACGACACGCTTGATCTGTCGCCAAACTCCATCGGTGACGATACGCGTGTTTTCGAGGTTCCAGCCGGCCATTACTTCATGATGGGGGACAATCGTGACAACTCGCTCGATAGCCGTTTCGGCGTTGGCTATGTTCCGTTTGAGAATCTTGTCGGGCGCGCAAACATCATCTTCTTCTCGATCGCCGACAAGGCGAGCCCGCTGGAAATCTGGAAATGGCCGACTGATGTGCGCTTTGGCCGACTGTTCAGTTCAGTCAATGCCGCGCCTCATACAGCTGTAACCGGAAACTGAAATGGCTTCGGCAAATCAGGCAGCAGCAATCCTGGAGGAGCGCACCGGACACCGTTTTCTCAATTTGAAACGGCTGGATCGTGCGCTCACCCACTCAAGTGTGCAGGCGCCATCGCGCGCAAATTATGAACGTCTCGAATTTCTCGGGGACCGCGTTCTGGGACTGACCGTCGCGGAAATGCTGTTCGATGAGTTTCCGGACGCATCCGAAGGTGAACTGTCGGTTCGCCTCAATGCGCTGGTGAACGCAGAAACCTGTGCGGCGATTGCCGATGAGATCGGTCTCGCCAACCTCATCCATACCGGTTCCGATATCAAGTCGCTGAATGACAAGCGTCTTTTGAATGTCCGCGCCGATGTTGTCGAAGCACTGATCGCCACGATCTATCTCGATGGCGGACTGGAGGCCGTGCGGCCTTTCGTCAAGCGCTACTGGGAGAAGCGGTCTCTGCAAACGGGCGCTGCCCGCCGTGACGCCAAGACGGAACTGCAGGAATGGGCACACCAGCAGGGCAACGTCCATCCTTCATACGCCATCATAAGCCGCACCGGTCCGGACCATGATCCGCTGTTTGCGGTGGAGGTTACGGTCAAGGGCTTTGCCACGGAAACGGGTGAGGGGCGTTCCAAAAGAATAGCCGAACAGAATGCGGCGGAAGCGATGCTTTATCGCGAAGGCGTCTGGAAGCGTGACGATTCCGCTTGATGCAAGAGTTGGCGTTTTTTAAGTCGAGATCGGTTATAATCAGTCAATTACGCTGTGTCGCTTTCGTCGGCGGTTTTGTCGTATCCGGAATGCCGTACGCAGGGGACGGCGGCGTTCTGCAAGGAAATATCGTCTGGAAGGATAAAAAATGAACAATCGGACGACGCCGGCTGACGGCGAAAACGAGGCAGGCCAGACCCGGTCCGGCTTCGTGGCGTTGATCGGGGCGCCGAATGCGGGGAAATCCACGCTGGTCAACCAGCTTGTGGGAACGAAGGTTTCTATCGTCACGCACAAGGTGCAGACGACACGCGCTCTTGTGCGCGGCATATTCATCGAAGATCAGGCGCAGATCGTCCTGGTGGACACACCTGGTATTTTCCGGCCGAAGCGCAGGCTCGACCGTGCCATGGTCACCACGGCCTGGGGCGGTGCGAAGGATGCCGACATCATTCTCGTTCTTCTCGATTCGCAAGGCGGTTTGAACGAGAACGCCGAAGCGCTGCTTTCGAGCATGAAGGATGTGCGCCGGAAGAAGGTTCTGGTGCTCAACAAGGTTGATCGTGTCGATCCGCCGGTTTTGTTGGAGCTTGCCCGCAAGGCCAACGAGCTGGTCGCGTTCGACCAGACCTTCATGATCTCGGCGCTGAACGGATCGGGCTGCAAGGATCTTGCGAAATATCTCGCAGAGAACGTGCCGAACGGTCCTTGGTATTATCCGGAAGATCAGATTTCCGACATGCCGATGCGGCAGCTTGCAGCCGAAATCACACGCGAAAAGCTCTATCTGCGCCTGCATGAAGAACTGCCTTACTCGTCGACGGTGGAAACCGAACGCTGGGAAGAGCGCAAGGATGGATCAGTCCGCATCGAGCAGGTGATCTATGTCGAGCGCGAAAGCCAGAAGAAGATCGTACTTGGCCACAAGGGCGAGACGATCAAGGCAATCGGGCAATCCGCGCGTAAGGAAATCTCCGAGATACTGGAACAGACGGTTCATCTCTTCCTTTTCGTGAAAGTGCGTGAGAACTGGGGCAACGACCCGGAACGCTATCGTGAAATGGGTCTTGATTTTCCAACCTAAATTATAAGACTGGCGGCCATGGAATGGCGCGATGAAGGCATAATTCTCGGGACAAGACGCCATGGCGAGACAAGCGCCATCGTGGAAGTGATGACCCGTGAGCATGGCCGCCATATGGGTATGGTGCGCGGCGGGCGTTCCCGCCGCATGCAGCCTTTGCTACAGCCGGGCAATCATGTGGACGTGACATGGTGGGCGCGGCTGGACGAGCATATGGGCAGTTTTACCATCGAACCGCTGGAATTTGCCGCCGCCCGCCTCATCGAAACGCCGGTGGCGTTATACGGTATCCAACTGGCGGCTTCCCATTTGCGTCTCCTGCCGGAACGCGATCCGCATCGCGGCCTCTATGAGACATTGCGGCTCATCATCGAACATTTTGACGATCCGCTGGCCTCCGGCGAACTGGTGCTGCGTTTTGAAGTGATGATGCTTGAAGAGCTGGGCTTCGGCCTTGATCTCAAGAAATGCGCGGCAACAGGCGTCAAGGAAGACCTGATCTATGTGTCGCCGAAATCCGGGCGCGCGGTCTGCCGTGATGCGGGTGCGCCATGGGCTGACAAACTTCTGCTGCTACCCGGCTTCGTCAACAACACGGCTGTTCGCGCGTCGTCCTATGACGACATCGATCATGCGTTCACGATGACAGGCTATTTTCTGATGCGGCATGTTTGGGAGCCGCGTGCTGTAACACCGCCTGATGCGCGGGGTGGGTTTTTGAATGCTCTCGGGCGGGCAATCAGCCCTTAGATGCATTTGATCCTGTTCTCACAGGCAGGCTGAAAACCTCACCTTCGAAGGCATCCGCTCCGCGTCCGATTGCGCGTATGGACGCAACCATTCGCCCTTGTCGCTCCAAAATTTGGTCTGCGAGTGATATGAGCCGGATATTCGGCGTCGCAGATGGTGACAGGCTGCGAACAAGCGCGGCGAGCTCGCTTTCGTCCAGCGTCGGGTTCAATGCGGAAGCGATGATATAAGCCGCGGCCGTAGAACGAGAAATGCCAGCATAACAATGGATGAGCAAAGGCGCGTCCATGGGCCAGCTCTTCGCGAAGTTCAGAAGTCCCCGCACATGGCTTTCATCGGGGGCAATCAGCCCCTCGCGTGGCTCAATAATATCGTTGAACGTCAGTGACAGGCGATTGGCATCGTATCCATCAGGCAGAGCCACCGGAGCCTCGCTTCCAAGCGTCACGACATGGCTTGGCTGGTGCGATGCGAGTTGTGTTGCCAGTTGCGACAAGGGCGTCACGACGATCCGGCTCATCGAGGGTGTCGCGCCTTGTCCAATGCCGCAAATCGCGCCAGGAAATCCGTCTGCACGTCTTGTGTGGGGCGCGGTGCGATATCCAGCCCTGCGGGGTCGAAGCCACGCGGGCGCCCGAAATATTTAACGGCCTCGGTCTCGGTGAAACCGGCAAGTCGTGTGGCTTCAAAGAAAGCGGCAACCTGATCCGCGCGCTTGATCAGCGTCTTGAGTTGGACGGGCACGGTAATCGGTAGCGAGAAGCGCAGGTGAATTGCGTTTTCCAGTCGCGTTTCAATTATCTTGTAATTACCACCCATCACCGCCTTGAAGGGCGAGATCATGTCACCGATCACATATTCCGGTGCGTCGTGCAGGAGTGACAATAGCTGCCATTCAACGCTGGCATCGGGCACCAGCCGGTTGAATATCTGATCCACGAGCAGCGAGTGCTGTGCAACCGAAAATGCATGTTCACCAACAGTCTGACCGTTCCAGCGCGCAACACGGGCAAGGCCGTGAGCAATATCTTCGATTTCAATATCGAGCGGCGAGGGGTCAAGCAGGTCGAGACGGCGTCCCGACAACATGCGCTGCCAGGCACGTGTCTTGCCGGAAGATCGGTCGGCGCTTGCCATCAGGCGTTACCCGCTTCAGCTTCCGGAAACGCGAACCGCACATGAGGCGGCAAGGTGAGTGTTATGGGCGTTTCGCCAGCCAGAATCGGACTGCCCGCATCTATCGCATCCTTGGCGCGATCGATGCGCACAAGCGCGATGCCGATAGTGTCAGCGGAGCTTCCTGTCGTGCCGATCTCGCGCCCATCAACGGTAATGGACGTACCCATCGGAGGTAGATTTCCATCGGAGTGCGCCACCAGAACGCGCCGCCGAGCCGTACCGCGATGCTGCATGCGCGACACGACTTCCTGCCCGATGAAACAGCCTTTCGGGAAGGAAACGCCGCCGGTCTGGTCGAAATTGACGTCATGCGGGAAGACGTCATTATAAGCGAAATCCGTTTCGCCTTCCGCTATGCCATACTCTGCGCGCAGCTTTGTCCATGCGCTTTCATCGGTCGTGCCATCGGCCGGACCGTAAATCCGGTGTACGTTCAGCTCGGTCGGAAAGCGGCTGTCCCGCTTGATTGAATCATTCTGTGAAGGATGTGATTCAGTTTGCCAGGAAACACTGACAAGCGATTCTGGTAGTTGCGTTATTTCGGCTTTTGCACGCAGCCTGTAGAGGGTGATACGCTTGATGAAATCGGCGGCAATGCTTGCCGGGAGATCGAAACGCAAGCCGCCATCAATGCGTGAAACGAGAAAATCGAACAGGATTTTCCCTTGCGGAGCGAGCAATGCTCCCGGTTTCAGGTTGTCCGGTCCAAGCTTGTCGAGGTCGGTGGTAATCACAGCCTGCAGAAATTTTTCCGCCTCTTCGCCAGTGATATGAACCAAAGCCCTGTTTGAAAGATTTACCACTTCAACTGCCGTCGTCATCGCTTCGTCCTTGCCTTTCGCGCCTTCGTTACGTAAGCCCCAATGGAAAGGCTCGCAAGTCCTATCAATCTGGCAGGAGACAACTATGGCCGAAACATTCGATACGATTTTGAAGGGTGCAACCATCGTCAATCACGACGGTATAGGCCAACGCGACGTCGGTATTCGCAATGGTCGCATCGCTGCCATAGGCTCTCTTTCCACACATACCGCAGGTGAGGTGATCGACTGCACCGGCCTGCATATTCTGCCCGGCGTGGTGGATAGCCAGGTCCATTTCCGCGAACCTGGCCTTGAACACAAGGAAGATCTCGAAACCGGTTCACTCGCAGCCGTGCTGGGTGGGGTGACCTCCGTGTTCGAGATGCCGAACACCAAGCCGCTCACCACTTCCGCCGAGACGCTGGAAGACAAGATTCGTCGTGGCCGCCATCGCATGCATTGCGATTTCGCTTTCTGGGTCGGTGGTACGCGCGACAATGCAAACGACGTTGCTGAACTGGAGCGCTTGCCGGGCGCTGCCGGGATCAAGGTTTTCATGGGATCGTCCACCGGCGATCTGCTTGTTGAAGACGATGATGGCGTTCGTTCGATCCTGAAGAATACGCGCCGTCGCGCGGCCTTCCACTCTGAAGACGAGTTCCGGTTGAAAGAACGCGAAGGCCTGCGCGTGCAGGGTGACCCGTCGAGCCATCCGGTCTGGCGCGATGAAGTTGCAGCACTTCAATGCACGGAACGGCTTGTGCGCATCGCTCGCGATACTGGCGCCCGCATTCACGTACTGCATATCTCCACAGCCGAAGAAATCGACTTCCTGAAAGATCACAAGGATGTCGCGACGTGCGAAGCAACGCCGCATCATCTCACCTTGTCGGCAGACGACTACAAGACACTCGGCAATCTCATCCAGATGAACCCGCCTGTCCGTGACAAGCGTCACCGCGATGGCGTATGGAAGGGTATAGATCAGGGTATTGTCGATGTACTCGGTTCTGACCACGCTCCGCATACGCTGGAAGAAAAGCAGAAGCCTTATCCGGCTTCCCCGTCTGGCATGACAGGCGTGCAGACGCTGGTGCCCATCATGCTTGATCACATCAATGCGGGCAGGCTCACGCTGGAGCGCTTCGTCGATCTTTCCAGCCACGGCCCGAACCGTATTTTTGGCATGGCGCGCAAGGGTCGTATTGCAGTCGGCTACGATGCCGACCTGACCATCGTGGACATGAAGCGCCGCGAAACGATCACGCATGAGCAGGCCGGTTCGAAAGCCGGCTGGACACCCTATCATGGCAAAACTGTTACCGGATGGCCGATTGGCACTTTTGTGCGCGGCATCAAGGTGATGTGGGAAGCGGAGATCGTCAACGCCAACAAGGGCGAGCCGGTGGAATTCCTCGAGGCATTGCCGCATCGCTGAAGGTCGTCTCATGTTCGTTGTCAACCTGACCTACATCAAGCCTCTTGAGGAGATCGGGAGGCATCTCGAAGCGCATCGGGAGTTTCTGGACCGGCAATATGCGGATGGCGTTTTCCTGGCTTCCGGGCCGAAAAACCCACGAAACGGCGGCGTGATCCTTGCAAGCGGTAAGGTCAGCAAGAGTGAGCTGGACGCGATACTGAGGCTTGACCCTTTCAGGCAACACGGACTGGCAACTTATGACGTTGTGGAGTTTACGCCAGCAAAGTATGCACCTCCTCTTGGGGATATTCTTTAAGGTAAGGAGCTGGTAACGTGTTGGCGTGATCTGTCCGCTCTTTGTCCGTCAGGTGGCTTTTGATCCAAGTTGCAAGGCGTATTCTCTCCCTATAGTCTTTTTATAGGGAGAACAAAAATGTCCGCTCAAGATACAGCTTTGCTGGTTATCGACGCTCAGGAGTCATTCCGCCACCGGCCTTACTACCGGGACGAAGAGGTTAGCGCCTATATTGAACGCCAGCAGGCACTGATCGATGGCGCCAAGCGTGCCGGTATTCCGGTGGTGCAGATTTTCCATGTCGAGAATGAAGGCCCATTCTCGGAAGCATCGGGTCTGGTGAAGGCGATTTCGCCGCTGTCGATTGAACCCGACGCGGTTTTCCGCAAGCGCCGCCACAGCGCGCTGGTTGGAAGCGGGCTTGATGTGTGGCTGGTTGCCAATGGTATCCGCCGTGTGCTGGTTTCGGGTATCCGCACAGAGCAATGCTGCGAGACGACAACACGGCAGGCATCGGATTTTGGATATCACGTCGATTTCGTCAGTGAAGCGACATTGACCTTTCCCATGACTGACGCAAGCGGCCATGAGTGGAGCGCTGCGGACATCAAGGCTCGCACGGAGCTTGTTCTGGTCAATCGCTTTGCTCGTATCGTAACTGTGGAACAGGCGCTCGCCACGTCCGGAGAACGGAAGGCAGCATGAGTGACCAAGAGGACATTGTCCGGGTAGTTCCGGTTTATGTCGTAATCCCGCCGCGTGTGCTTCTGCTCGACGTGGCGGGGCCGCTTGAGGTTTTGCGCAAGGCAAATCTTGAACAGCATAAGGTGCGTTTCGACGTTCGCTACGTAGGGCCAGCCTCGACCGCGCTCAGTTCCATCGGCCTGTCGGTGGCGGGGGTGGAACCTTTGCCGGAGGCCCTGCCACATGACGCACTGGTCATTGTTTCGGGCGCGGCTGACATTCCGCTCGGAAATGTGGAGTTCGACAGAAACGCGGATACCGTTCTGGAAAAGGAAATCGTTTTATGGCTTCGCCGGGCGGTGCGTCCCGGTGTGCGGCTGGTGACGATCTGTTCCGGTGCGTTGCTCGCAGCACGCGCGGGATTACTCGACGGCTATTCCTGCACCACGCACCATTTGACGCTTGGCGAACTTGAACGGCTGGCCCCTGCCGCGCGCGTGTATGAAAACAGGCTGTTCGTTGAAGATGGTGAAAGGCTGACGAGCGCGGGCATCACCGCAGGCATCGATCTGATGCTGCACGTTGTTGCCGGACTGACCGATCACGCCACGGCGCTGGCGGTTGCGCGTTATCTGGTCGTTTATTTGCGGCGCAGCGGCAATGACCCGCAGCTATCGCCCTGGCTTGAGGGGCGAAATCATATGAACCCGGTCGTGCATCGCGCACAGGATGCCATCGCGCACGATCCGGCGGCGGACTGGTCGGTGGAGCGACTGGCGGATATCGGTGGGGCAAGCCCGCGCAACTTCTCGCGTCTTTTCAATGAATATGCCGGAATGACGGTGACCGACTATGTCAATCGTCTCAAGATCAGCCTTGCGCGAGAGATGCTTTTGAATTCCGAACTCGACATCGAGAATGTTGCGGCGCAGGCCGGCTTTGCTTCCGCACGGCAGTTTCGCCGGGTCTGGCAGCGCATCTATAAGGAGCCGCCGAGCCGGATTCGCATTGCGGTCTGATCATTCGCCCGCAGTGAAAAAGCGCCAGCTACCGTCCGGCCCGATGCCGATACTGTAGAAGATATAGCCGCCTGCTTTCTTCATATCCTCGAAATCACCGGCGGTGACGATTTCGAAAAGCTCCACGATCTGCGGCGGTGTCAGTCTGTCGAGGGGCATGGCGTAGAAATAAGGCCAGACATACACCTCGTCGTCCTTGCCTGCATTCAGGTGCACATAGCCCGTATCCAGTAGATCGACGATGATTGCCAGAACTTCACGGCCTGCTTCGTCGCCCGACAGCGATTTGAGGAAATCGATAACATCTTCCTCGTGATCTTCCAATGATAGCTGGGTGACCTTGTCCTCAACGCCGAGGAGCGGTCGCAATTTCTCGATGTCACCGGAACGGGCTGCTTCCAGCATACGCTCCCGCGTCAGCCTCACAGGCTCAGGCAGCTTGTCGAAATCGCGATGGATTTCCGGCATGGGCTTGGAGGATGTCGCCGGGGCAGGCTCATGGCCGGGCGACACTCTTGGTATTGCGCGAGGAAGCGCGCCAGGCAGGGGAATAGGGGAGGAGCTGTCGCTTTCATCCGTCACCGCACGGCCGCCGGGGCGTTGCAGGAAGTCCGACTGGTCCGCCAGCGCGAGGTCAAAAGAGCTTGCCGCAGCTGCGGGCAAGGCAATGCCGCAGGCAAGGATTATCCCGGCCAATAAAGCTCGGGGCGAGGCGAAGTTCCTGATCGGGAATGACATTTGGCGCAAGAAGAGGGACGCCGGGAGGGAACTGCTACGCCGGTCTGGTCCCGCGACCGGCGCTCTATCGATGCTATTGAAGAATGCGCTGCGGCAGGAAGGTTCCCGCTACAATCTGTTCGCGCATTTTCTCAATCAGCTCCAGCGCACAATCGTCGCCCGCTTCACGGATCAGTTCAGTAAGCGCGGTCGTAAAGGCTGCTTCGGCAAGGATTTCCGGTTCGATACCTTCAGAGATACCGTCTGCCCAGGCCTCGTTATGATATTCGATTGCGACGAGTTTCTTCTCGCGCGCAATCATTTCGTCCAGATCGGCCGGTGCATGTTCCATAGACTTCATCCTGGCTTTCGCCTTTCTGTTGCACTGTCGGTGTCTCACCGTTTCGCGGGAGCTCAACCATCTGGCAACGTGACTGCCTTCTTAAGACAGTGTTAACAGATTATCACGGATTTGAACGAACTAATCCTGTCAATCCGCACAAGAGTGAATGATTGGTTAATTTCCATAGCGCGAGATGATCTCGTTCGACAAGTCCTCGCCTTCCTTCATGTAGCGATCAATCGCCGCAAGCGCCGAAGGGGTGCAACGGGTATAATTGTCGCTGAACACGCGATACCCGTGGTTGAAGCTCGAAATGAGCCGCACCCGTTCGGCTTCGGAAGGCTTTTCCGCCGTCACAATCGCATCCATCCGATCGCGCCATTCGCTACCAGCTTCGCCACACAGATTGCGCAGATAGTGAAGCGAGCCGAGAATTTCGGCGAGCCGCAACATCTTCCCTTCATAGGGCGCGTCCTGAGCCAAAGCCGGAGATGCCACCCCGACCCACAAAGCGATCGAGAAGCAGATAGCCGGTCGAAAAAACGGAATGCTTTTCAATCGAAAACCTCTCACCTGAAAATGAGCTATTGCTATAAATCGGGGCCTCTTCAAGGCAGATCGCTAAACAGGATTAATATCCAAGCGCTCGTCTTCATTTTCCGCCACCGTGCGGGCGACATCGAGGGTACTGTCCGTCACCTTTGCGGACGCCATTTCTTCTATCGTCAGCCAGTGAATGGATGCGGCGTCGTCTCCGGCAATTTCCTGCCCCGAAACTTCGATGGCCCGGAACACAGACAGATAATAGCTCTTGTCATATGCCTTTCCCTCAAGCGCCAGATCTACAGTAATGACGTGCGATAGCGCCCTTGCATCGAGCGCCGTTTCTTCCTTGAGCTCGCGGATCGCGGCTTGTTCGGGTGTTTCGCCCGGTTCGATACTTCCTCCCGGAAAGGCAAGCCAGCCTTTCCACGGCTCCTTCCCGCGCTCGACCAGAAGGAAGCGCCCTTCGCGTCTGCAGATCAGCGAAACACCATGAATCTTCAGAGGTATCGGAACTACGGGAACTGTTTTCATCATGCTAGAGCTACACCGTTGGTAATGGAAAAGCACCCCTTGACCGGCGCAGAAAAACGCTAAACATGGCTACCATGTGTGGACGTTTTTCATTGACTGCAAGCCGGGAGGAGCTGGAAGCCTTCGCGGCCGCATTGATCGCAGAGGATTTTCCTCCACGATACAACATCGCGCCAACGCAACCCATATTGACTATTCTGGGCGGGGAAACGCCACCGCCGGGCAGCAACAGGCCGGATCGCGTCGGCTTGCTGGTGCGATGGGGCTTTGTCCCGTCATGGGTCAAAGACCCGAACGACTGGCCGCTCATGTTCAACATCCGCTCCGAGACGGCTGCAGAGAAGAATTCGTTCCGCGCGGCGCTGAACCATCGGCGCGCCCTGATCCCTGCATCGGGTTTCTATGAATGGCGCCGTGAGGGCAAGAACAAGGCTCAAGCCTACTGGGTGCGCCCGCGCAAGGGCGGAATTGTCGCTTTTGGCGGCTTGATCGAGACATGGAGCAGTGCGGACGGATCGCAGATCGATACCGGAGGCATATTGACGACGAGTGCCAACGGCCTGTTGCGGCCGATCCATGAACGGATGCCTGTTGTTGTGCAGCCGGAAGATTTTGCCCGCTGGCTGGACTGCAAACGTTTTCTGCCGCGCGAAGTGGCGGATATCATGCGTCCGGCTCAGGATGATTTCTTTGAAGCAATTCCGGTGTCGGACAAGGTCAACAAGGTGGCCAACACAACGCCCGATTTGCAGGAGCGTGTAGAGGAACAGGTTCCTTCGGAGCATGCAAAGCCAAAGCGAAAGAACAAGCCCGAATCCGATGACGGAAATGGCGGGCAGCTTTCGATGTTCTGACCGTGACCGCCAGTCTTGCTGAACTGGCGCTATTTGTTACGCATCCACCGACTCTGATCGCCGAGCCTGCGCGGCTCGGCGCTGAACGACATCACCTTCTTCAGCCTGTCTTCTTGACGGCGAGAATGGAACGCCGGCGATTGTCGTTACGACCGTCGCTGCTGCGCCGCGTTGCGTTCAGCAATGCTGCAACAAGCACGGCAGGCCCGATTTCGCGGTATTTATCAACCAGTCGGTCTTGGCGGGGTTGCAGTTCACTCTTAGACATTGGTCCTTCCTTTCGATAATGCCTGCTCACCATTTTGTGATTGATTGAGACCGAATGAAGGCTGTTTGGAGCCGGTTTTGCGGTTTTCCGGTTAACGCGGGAAAGGGGGATATGCAGGTTGCAAAAATACAACATGCTTGGTGATCTCACTAAACTATCAGCCGCTTAGCGAAAGTTCTTGACGGAAGCACTCCTGCTGAGGATAAGTGCAGCCATGAAAACGCCGACCACGATCATTTGTATTTGTGCGATTATTATTGGCTAGCAGTTTGCTGGCCCGGCCGTTTTCGTCTCCCTTTCATAAAAATTGGATGATAACGCCCCGGCCAGTCGGCTGCGGTCAGTTGCGCATTGATTTCACAGGTCTATTTGGGGAATATTTACAATGGCTTATGCGCCGCAACTGCGTCTGTACAACACGCTGACCCGCATGAAGGAGGAGTTTTCTCCTCTCGATGCTGACAATGTGCGCATGTATGTCTGCGGACCGACGGTTTATGACTTCGCGCATATAGGCAATGCCCGTCCGGTGATCGTTTTCGACGTGTTGTTCCGTCTGCTGCGTCATGTCTATGGCGCAGAACATGTCACCTATGCGCGCAACATTACCGACGTTGATGACAAGATTAACGCCCGTGCCGCGCGGGATTACCCTGATCTTGCCTTCAATGAAGCCATTCGTCGGGTGACGGAAAGCACCAATGCGCAGTTTCAGGCTGACGTGACGGCACTCGGCAATCTGCAGCCCAGTGTTCAGCCGCGTGCAACCGAGCATATGGACGAGATGCGCGCGATGATCGATCGTCTTGTGAAGCTTGGTGTGGCCTATGTGGCTGAGGACCATGTCCTCTTCTCGCCGTCCGCCATGAATGAACGGAAGGGGCCGCGTTATGGTGCGCTCGCCCGCCGTTCGCTGGATGAGATGCTGGCTGGCGCCCGCGTTGACGTCGCGTCTTACAAACGGGACGAAATGGATTTCGTCTTGTGGAAACCGTCGAAAGAGGGCGAGCCGGGCTGGTCGTCTCCTGCGGGGATTGCGGTGCTGGGCCGGCCGGGCTGGCACATCGAGTGCTCGGCCATGTCGATGGCCAAGCTGCTTGAGCCGTTTGGTGGCGGATTGAAGTGCGATGATCCGCTGAAGAACCAGTTCGACATTCATGGCGGCGGTATCGATCTCGTCTTCCCGCATCACGAGAACGAAATTGCGCAGTCATGCTGCGCATTCGGCACTGAGCGGATGGCAAACATCTGGATGCATAACGGCTTCTTGCAGGTCGAAGGGCAGAAGATGTCGAAATCGCTCGGCAATTTCATCACCATTCGCGATGTGCTGAACGAAGGCCTGCCGCAACTGGGCGTATGGGATGACGTGGATGCGCGTGATCGCTGGATCGGTCTGGCGGCACGCTTGTCGATGCTACAGACGCATTATCGTGAGCCGATCAACTGGACGGCGCAGCGTCTGGCAGAATCCGCCGACGAACTGCATCGCTGGTATGGCTTGCTGCGCGACAGGAAGTTCACTGTACCGGAAACGCTGACCGCAGTTGGTGAAGTCGTTGAGGCCTTGTCTGACGATTTGAACAGCTGGACGGCGATCACCGCATTGCGCAAAGCTTTCAAAGCACGCGATATCACCGGATTAGGCGAGGGCATGGCGCTGCTGGGCTTGTTGGATCCGCATTTCGTTATGGCTGAAGATATTCCTGTCTTTGCAAAGGCGGAAGTGGATCATCAAGCCATCGAAGCACGTATCGCGGAGCGTCTGCGCTTCATCAATGAGAAGAACTGGGCCGAGGCTGATCGCATTCGCGACGAACTGCTTCAGGAGGGCGTTCAGCTCAAGGATGGCAAGGATCCGGCAACGGGCGAACGCACAACCAGCTGGGATGTGGTAGGCTAACAAGCTTATGGAGCAGGGAGGATGACATGACGCTTGATAACAAACCGATCTATACTGGCGGATGCCAGTGCGGTGCGGTTCGCTTTCGCGTCGACGGCGCGATGGGCTCCGCATCGATCTGCCATTGCCGCATGTGCCAGAAAGCGTTTGGCAATTTCTATGCGCCGCTGGTTTCGGTGAGCGATGCGAAGCTGGAATGGACGCGCAACGAGCCGAAGCGCTTTCGTTCGTCCAATCATGTGCAGCGGGGCTTTTGTCCCGAATGCGGCACGCCGCTTACCTACGAAGCGCCCGACGGGATTGCGCTTGCCATCGGTGCTTTCGATGCGCCGGAGGAAATCGAGCCGACGGTTCAATGGGGGGTCGAGAAGCGGCTCCCCTATGTGGCCGAACTGGCAAATCTTCCCGGCTACACAACAGAACGCGATCCGGAGAGCATCGAATTTGTACGAACGATGATTTCCTATCAGCATCCTGATTACGACACTGAAAGCTGGCCGCAACAGCAAGGTTGACCGGACCGCATACCCACCGACAGGCAGGCACAATGGCACGCGAGCGCATCTATATCTATGACACCACCCTGCGGGATGGACAGCAGACACTTACCGTCCGCCCGCAGCCGCGAAGCGTGCGAGGACGGACAAAACTTGAAACGGGAGGTTATTGTCCAGCCCGAATGCGGGGAGCAGAATAATGGCACGCGAACGCATCTATATCTACGACACCACTTTGCGGGATGGGCAGCAGACACCCGGCATTGATTTTTCCGTGGAGGACAAGAAGTCGATTGTCGCGCTGCTGGAAGAGCTCGGCGTCGATTATGTGGAAGGCGGTTATCCGGGAGCCAACCCGACTGATACGGCTTTCTTCAAGCGTCGCCAGACCGCTCGCGCCAAGTTCGTGGCCTTTGGCATGACGAAGCGTGCAGGCGTTTCGGCATCCAATGATCCCGGCCTTTCCAGTCTGCTTCAGGCCTCTGCCGATGCTGTTTGCTTCGTTGCCAAGAGCTGGGACTATCATGTCCGCCTGGCGCTGGGCTGTACCAATGAGGAAAATCTGGAGTCGATCACCGCTTCCGTCACGGCTGCGCGTATGGCAGGACGGGAAGCGCTGGTCGATTGCGAGCATTTCTTCGACGGATACAAGGCCAATCCCGAATATGCGCTTGCCTGTGCCAAGGCTGCCTATTCAGCAGGTGCGCGCTGGGTTGTGCTTTGCGATACGAATGGCGGCACGCAGCCGTCGGAGATTGGCGAAATTGTTGCCGCCGTGGCGGCTGTAGTTCCAGGCGAGAGCCTTGGCATCCACGCCCATAACGACACCGAGCAGGCGGTCGCCGTCTCGCTTGCAGCTATCGATGCGGGTGTTCGCCATGTGCAGGGGACCCTCAACGGAATAGGCGAGCGTTGCGGCAATGCCAATCTCGTTTCGCTGATCCCTACACTGGCGCTGAAACCCTATTGGGCAGAGCGTTTCGAACTGGGGATCAAGCCAGCTGCGCTGAAGGGGATCACGCGGATCTCGCGCGCCTTCGATGATATCCTGAATCGTCCGCCGACGGAGCAGGCACCCTATACCGGCACTTCCGCATTTGCGACCAAGGCCGGAATTCATGCTTCCGCGCTGCTCAAGGAACCGCAGACCTATGAGCATGTGCCACCGGAATCCGTTGGCAACAGCCGGCGTGTCATGGTGTCGGATCAGGGTGGAAAGTCCAATTTCATCGCCGAACTGGAACGCCGGGGCATTCGCGTTGCGAAGGACGATGTGCGTCTCGATACGTTGATTGCCGTGGTCAAGGAGCGCGAAGCCGAAGGCTATGCCTATGAAGGCGCGGATGCGAGTTTCGAGCTGCTCGCGCGCAATATGCTGACGCCACAGCCGGAATTCTTCAAGGTCGAATCCTTCCGCTGCCTCGTCGAGCGTCGTTTCGATGCCAACGGCATGTTGAAGACCGTTTCCGAAGCCGTGGTCAAGGTTGAGGTCGATGGCGAGGTTCGCATGTCGGTCGCCGAAGGACATGGCCCGGTCAACGCGCTCGATATTGCATTGCGCAAGGACCTCGGGCGTTTTCAGGCCGAAATCGAGGATCTTGAACTGGTGGACTTCAAGGTGCGTATCCTCAATGGCGGTACGGCGGCTATCACGCGCGTTCTGATAGAATCCGGAGATGCGACCGGTGCCCGCTGGCGCACTGTCGGCGTGTCGGACAATATCATCGACGCGTCCTTTCAGGCACTGATGGATTCGGTCAACTACAAGCTGATGAAGAACCGCGCGATGGCCGGACTGGCTGCTGCTGAGTAAACCCATCTGTTCACGGCGATTGATGCTTCGATCAGTTTAATTGAATGGATTTTATGGGTTGTTGGGCGCATAGCAGGTGAAGTTTGATGCTTCGCCTGCCGCAATCGGTTTGCGACATCTTCAGTTTCGCCGAGGAGAGAGGCATGTCCGACCAGACCATCACCGATACGCGCCTTTCTGACGGGTCGCGCGGTTTTCTGATGGCTCTGGCAGCCTACGGCCTCTGGGGCGCTCTACCGTTCTATCTCAAGGCGCTTGGCCACATCCCGGCAATGGAAGTCGTATCGCACCGCGTGATCTGGTCGGTTCCGGTCGCGCTGCTGCTTTTGCTGGCTCTGGGCCAGTTCAAAGGCATTCTCAGCGCCGTGCGCCAGCCGCGTATGCTGGCCATGGCTGCTCTGACAGCCGGGCTTATCACCATCAACTGGTCGATCTATGTGTGGGCTGTGGCTCATGATCAGGTGATGGGTGCAGCGCTCGGCTATTACATCAATCCACTGTTCAATGTCGTCCTTGGCGGTCTCTTCCTCGGCGAAAGGCTGACCAGGGTTCAATATGTTGCCGTGGGACTGGCTTTCGCTGCTGTGATACTGCTGACCGTTAATGCAGGCGGTTTGCCGTGGGTATCGCTGGCGCTGCCACTGACTTTCGGCCTCTATGGTTTCTTCCGCAAGTCACTGCCAATGCCACCGCTGCAGGGCTTCACACTTGAAGTGCTCATCCTGTGCATTCCGGCGCTGGGCTATGTGCTATGGCTGGCCGCAAACGGTCAGGACCATTTCTCGACCGGCCCAGCGTTTAACGTGACAATGCTGCTTCTGGCCGGGCCTTTCACTGCCATCCCGCTGATCCTTTATGCAGGTGGTGCCAAATTGCTGCGCTATACGACGCTTGGCCTCATGCAGTACATGACGCCGACGATGTTGTTTTTCTTTGCGATTTTCATCTTCCATGAGCCGTTCTCGACAGCTCAACTCGGTGCTTTCGCGCTGATCTGGGCCGGTCTTGCGCTCTATACATGGTCGATGCTGGTCGAACATCGCCGGGGGCGGGTGAAGGCCTGATCTTCACAATTCGCTGAATGTGATTCTCTTCTGGTGGATATCCCGCCAGAAGCCTTATTTTGGCCGCTGTCTTTGCCACTCTTCCGCCGATAATCCTTGGCGGAGAATTATTTAAAATGGTCTTCTGGTCAGCGCCAGCAAACGAAAGACTAGTTGCTGCGACGGCGGAGCCAGATTTTGCGTCCTTCGGAGCTGCCCTCAAGGGCGAGCCACTTTCTTCCCACAGTCTGAGACCATTCCGGCAGGTCCGGTTTTCCCTGCATACACATCTGCGGTTCTGTCTGGCACTGGCAGCCGCTACCGTCATTGCCGGGGGCGGATTTTTGTTTACGACAGGGCGGCTGGTGCGGCATGGGCGGCCCGCACAACCGGTCATGTTCAATACAACTACACTGAGAAGGAACCGCGCTGCACCGAAAGAAGCACGACTGGTGCCGGAAGGGAGTATTGCCCCCGGAAGTCGGGTATCAAGACGCATCGACATAGCTGAAGGCGTCGAGGACGGCGACGCGCGCCTTTACACCTACCAGCACGTGGTTCTTGACGTCAAAGGCTCGAAACGCGCCGTGATTGATGATGCACTTCGCGGAGGAATTTCCTCGCTGAAATCTCGTTCGGAACCAGCCGAAGAAGCACTGGAGCGGGGTATTCCGGTCAATGTCAGTCTCGCCAGACCAGCCGTAGGAACAGAAGCCAAGGTTCATGAAATTATTGTCGCGCCGCAGTCACGCGAACGATTGGGCGCGTTGTTGCAGGCAGCGGGCATAGCAATCGAGGACAGCAAGCGGCTTGAGGAGGCTCTGGCTCGAACCGAACTGGTGCCCGGTGACAGTCTGGAACTGCTGGTCGATAAATCGGGGCAAGACGCTGGCGCTGATGGCGAACAGCACATCGCGCTTGCGCGCTTCGAGCATGGCGATATCGATAAAGCTGTCTACGGACGTGCCGACGATGGCGTTTTTCGCGCTACCGGCAATGAACGCCTTTTTGCACGACTGTCGCGCGATGCGATGCTGACAGCCTACCACCCACAAAATGAGGTCAGCAGTAGCGGCTCCATTCCGTCCCGGCTGGCACAGGCGGGCGCACCGAAAGCAATCGTCGGTGAAGTCGAGAGGCTGGCTTCACAGAATGGTATTTCGCTGAATGGTGGTAAAAGGCCGGACTTGATCGACCTGCTCTTCCGCAAAAGTGCGGAGACGGAACCGGAACTGGTTTTTGTCGAGTTCACAACGGATGGGAAAAGCCGCCGCCTGTATCGTCATGAAGGCAATGGCGGTGCGGATTACTTTAATGAAGACGGCTCCTCCATGACGAAATATCTCATGCAGAAACCTCTTCCGAATGGCCGTCTCAATGATGGTTTTGGCTGGCGCATACATCCCGTTCTGCATGTTCGCAAACACCATAATGGCGTGGATTACGATGCGCCGATCGGTTCGCCCATCGTTGCGGCGGGTGACGGTGTGGTGGAGCTTATCTCGTATCAGAAGGGATATGGAAAATATGTCCGTATCCGTCATCAGGGTGGCTACAGCACGACCTATGCGCATCTTTCAGCGGCCAGAAAAGACCTGAAGGTTGGCGAACACGTCAAGCAGGGTGAGGTGATCGCCTATGTCGGGTCGACAGGTTATTCAACAGGCCCACACCTCTATTATGAGCTCAAGGTCGGCGATCAGTATGTCAATCCGTTGACGGCGCGTCTCAACGCTGGTGAAAAACTGACTGGCTCGTCCCTGAACAGCTTCCGTGAAGAGATCGACCACGTGGGGCAGATCGTCAATGAAATGAAGCTGCCAGTCATGCCTGCTGCGCCTGAAGCGGCGAAGGCAGCCACCGGGAAAAGTGACCGTCATTAGAGGAGTAAACCGCTCTAACTATTTGATCGGGCGATAGGCGTTTGCCAGCGCGACGAATTCTTCCACACTGAGCGTTTCGGCACGGCGTGTTCCGTCGATGCCTGTCTTCTCAAGAAGCTCGGCCCCGCCAACCGGTTTCAGGCTCTGGCGTAACATCTTGCGACGCTGTCCAAAGGCGGCCTGCGTAATTTGCCCGAGCGCATTCGCATTGCAAGGCAGCGGGTTTTCACGCGGAATGATATGGACGACCGACGACATCACTTTCGGCGGTGGTGTAAATGCTTGCGGGGGCACATCGAAGCTGATCTTCGAAACAGTTCTCCACCCGGCAAGCACACCCAGACGTCCGTAATGATCGCTGTCAGGCGTTGCGACGATACGCTCGGCGACCTCCCGCTGGAACATCAATGTCATCGACGAATAGAAAGGGGGCCATGGCTCGACCAGCAGCCAGTTGAGCAGAAGCTGCGTGCCGACATTGTAAGGCAGATTGGCAACGATGCGCGGCTTTGGCCCATCTGGAAATAATGCCGAAAAATCCTGCTCAAGAGCGTCGCCTGAGATGATGCGCAGACGACCCGGATAATGGGCCTCAATTTCGGCAAGAGCATCAAGGCATCGTTCATCGCGCTCGATTGCCGTGACATAAGCGCCTTGGGCAAGAAGTGCGCGGGTCAGTCCGCCGGGACCCGGACCAACCTCGATGACGGGCTGGTCCTGCAGATTGCCCGCCTGCCGGGCGATCTTCGATGTCAGATTGAGATCGAAAAGGAAATTCTGGCCGAGCGATTTCTTCGGCATCAGATCGTGCCGTTCGATTACCTCGCGAAGCGGGGGAAGGCCATCAATACTCATGCCATTTGTACTCGTTAATGTCCGTTGGCTGCATTCTCAGCCAGTTCTTGCGCAAGGCGAATAGCCGCGACAAGGCTGTCCGGGCGGGCGATGCCTTTGCCCGCAATGTCAAAAGCCGTGCCATGGTCTGGCGATGTGCGAATGAAGGGAAGCCCGAGCGTTACATTCACGGTTTCGTCGAAAGCCAGCGCTTTGGCAGGGATAAGAGCCTGATCGTGATACATGCAGACCGCAGCATCATAGGTTGCGCGGGCTGGCGCGTGAAACATCGTATCAGCGGGCAGGGGGCCGCGCGCATTGATCCCCTCATGGCGCAACGCCTCGATTGCGGGAAGGATGACGACATCATCCTCTTTGCCCATGGCTCCGCCTTCGCCCGCATGCGGGTTGAGTCCGGATATGGCCAGACGGGGTGATGCGATGCCGAACCGTTCGCGCAGTTCGGTGGCGGTGATCCGCGATACTTCGATGATATCGGCAGTACGCAAGCGTACGGGTACTTCGGAAAGCGGAATGTGTATGGTGACCGGAACGGCGCGAAGCTGTGGCCCGGCCAGCATCATGACCGGCGTAACAGGCTTTCCAAGATGTTTGCTTGCCAGTTCCGCCAGAAATTCCGTATGGCCGGGATGCTGAAACCCGGCTTCATAAAGCGGCTTCTTCGAGATTGGGCAGGTAACGACTGCCGAAGCCTCACCTTTCAGTGTGAGCGCGACCGCGCGCTCGATGGCTTCGATGATGCCTGCAGCGTTTTCTGGCAACGGCTTCCCGACATTATCCGTCAGCTTGTTCTCGAGCGGAAGCACCGGCAACGCACGAGAAAAGACACTGCTTGCGGCAGATATAGTGGAAATAACCTCTATCTCAACATCAAGACCAAGGTGTCGTGCACGGGCAGCCAGTTGCAGCGGATCTGCCAGCAAGGCGAAAGGCGGCAGCGAAAGTTCGCTGCGCCGAAGCCAGGCTGCAAGCACAACATCGGGGCCGATGCCAGAAGGGTCGCCAATGCTGATAGCGAGGAGAGGAACAGGTGCGGCGGACATCACGTCATATTCCATAGAGGACGGATGAACCGTCCGGTCGGTTTAGCGATTAACGATCGTCGCCTTTTCGCGCAGTTCCTTCAGATATTTCTCGCTGAGCTGTTCGGCTTTCTTTTCCTGGCCAGCAGGGGAATCCGCACCTTCCATGGAGAAGACGAGCTGAGCAACGCGGTCATCCGATATCTGGCGGGTCGAGCAGACTGCCAGGAATTCCACGCCCTTTTCGGTTTCCTGTGGCGGGGTCGTGCCACCGACGGATGTTGCCTTGACCGCTTTCGCCCACTCGTTCGGCAATTGCTGTTCGATGATGCGGCCGAGATCGCGGACGGTCACGTCAAGAATGCCTTTGGCCTGCTGACGGGTCGCGTCACAGCTCTGGAAGCGCGAGCGAAGCGCATTGGCTTCCTGCTTGCGCTTGGAAAGCAGGGCAGGAGAGCGTTTGGAAGCGGGGATCACGAAAATGACCTGCTGAAGGCGATATTCGGTTGCCACAGGCTTCTTACCGCCATCCTTCAACATGCGTTGAACGGCTTCCTGTTCACTGACCATGCCGGTCGCGCGGAAACGGGCACTGACGAGGCGGCCCCAGCCCATCTGGACCATGATGTATTTCTTGAAATGGTCGGGCGTAACACCTGACTGGTTCATCAACTGATTGAGCTGAGCCAGGCTCATCTTGTTGCGGCTGGCAAACCCGGCATAAGCCTCATCGACCTGCTGGTCGGTAATGTTGATGCTGCGCGATTTCATTTCGATGCGCTTCAACATTTCATCGGTCAGTTCTTCTTTCGCGACCTGACTGAGATTGCCACCCTTGCGTTGCAGCTTCAGGAACGCGACGCGGTGCTGAATGTCGCTGTTTGTAATGGCATTGCCGGAAACGATGACTTTGACCTCGGACCCTGCACCTGCAGCAAATGCCGGAACCGCAACGGTTCCAAGCGTCGTCAGGCAAACTGCGGCGCTCAGCATGGAGGCGAAGAGAGGTCTTGCAATCATCATCTTTCTTTCCCGATTCCTTCCGGTCGACGAACGACAATCCTTACCGGACATATCCCATTATAGTCATTGCCGCTATTCAGCCCAACAAGCAATCATATCAGCGGCTGATCATAAGCTGCCTGTATAGATGAGCTAGTGCGGCGAAACAATGACCCAAAAGCTATTTTAGGAAGCTTGTATCGTCTGAATACTGAAGAATGGATGCCAAATCAGGCTTTGATGAGCAAATTTCTTTGTCGCATTAAATGGAAAGACCGGAAGCATTTCCAACGCTTCCGGTCCATCAAGATTAGAAAGTCTGATTACCGCTGCCTATGTCGCCGAGGGTGCGCAGCGAAATGTTGAAGCCAACGCTATGGGACGCTTTATCATCACCCGGATTGCGGGTTTGGACATAAGCCATGGAATACGTGAAGCACTCATCATCATAGGCGAGGCCTGACGATGCGCGGACCAAGGTTTCAGATACCATATCGTAGGTGCCTGAGCCGAAAACGCGCCAGTTCGTATTGATACGCGCTGTTGCCGAACCCGTAACTTCCTGACGAAGATCACTATATCCGTAGGCCGGCTGCGGCGCGATATAGGCGTATTGTGCAGAAACTGTCAGCTTTTGCCAGCTCTGCTGGGCTTCAAGCTCGCCGCGCTGAACTGCGAAACTGTCCTTGTCGAAACGTCCGCGCGCAGCCAGAGCAAGTCCTGTCGAGTTGGACGTGCCGATCATGGCAACATAGTCGGAGCGGGCATCTTGCAGGCCGGAATCTGCGCCGACATTCACGAAATCGCTTGTGCCGTAGGAGTTTACGCCACCCAGCTGGAATGACTGACCGCCGAGAGCATAAAGCGCCCAATCGCTATTGTTGAAGTTGCCCGAATAGCGGACGCCGAGATTGGCACGGGTGCCACCTTCAACACGATCATAACCGGAGAACTTGTCGCGCGAGAACAGGTTCGTCGCGTCGAAGACAAAGCTCTGGGCATCTTCATTCGGCAACTCGCCTGCATAGCGTTCGTTGTTGCGAACATAAAGCTGGGCAATCGGCTCGATGATATGGGTTGAGCTGGTGGTCGAGAACAGGATCGGCCAGCGCAGTTCAAGCCCTGCGGTTGCCATGGCGCGAAGCGCTTCCGAACGCACGAGTGCATCCGTATAGCCAGCATCTGCCAGATTGAAGTTCGTATTGGCGCCAATGGCGTCACCGCGCAGTGCCAGCAACGGCGTGATGACCAGACCGGCAGGCGTGATGAATGTGCGTTTCCATTCCGCTTCGGTAGTCAGACGTGCATTGGTTCCGTCGAAGCCTGGAACGCGAGGGAACCTCGTGCCGAGAGGCGTATAATTTGCATTCTGACGATAAAGAACCTGCAGATTGGTATTGAAGTTCAGCTCACCGCCATAGACCGGCTCAGGCATCGTGTAGGAATAATCCAGACTTGGGAAAACCCACGGCTGCTTCGAATGCATCTCGTTCGGATTATCCGACAAGAGAGATTCCTGCACATTGAAACGGTAGAAGTTCAGGTCGAAATAATTCCGGTTATTAATACCCGTAAGGTATATTTTGGAAACCTGAGTTTCGGCACCGTAGCCGTCAAGAGAATAAGTGCGGCTGAAATTCCGGTCGGTCTGTGCCATCACATCCCAACCAAAACGCCAGCGCGAATTAAGATTGAAATCGCCTTTCGATGCGACCATGCCGCGATTGTCTTCTTCGCGGTCAACGGTGTTTACATCGAATTCGCCCGGCTTGTTCTGGTGAATGCCAGCAATACGAAGATTGTATGTGCCATTTTCCAGGCGATGACGCCATTCGGCTTCGGTCAGGAAGCCCTGCTTCGTGTAATAGGTCGACGAAAGGGTCACGTCGTAATTCGGCGCAAGTGCCCAGAAATACGAGTTCTTGATGCCGAAGCCGAGATCGTCCTTGTAGGAGAAACCCGGAAACAGGAAGCCGCTCTTGCGCTTCACCGTCGGGTCTGCCATCTCGAATGCCGGGAAATAGGCAAGTGGCATACCAAAGAACTCGAAGCGGCCATGTTCAAAACGAACCGTCTTCGTCGTGCTGTTCCAGATGATCTTGCGCGCCTTGATCTGCCAGAGAACAGGCTTGTCCGGATTCTTCGCGCAGGGTTCGCAGGCCGTATAGACGCCATTGTTGAACGTCGTGATTTCGCCGTTACTGCGTTCAGCGCTTTCGGCGGCAAAGCGGGTGTTATCCGTCGTCTCGACGCGAAGGCCGTTTACGAAGCCGTCGCGGAAACTGTCGGTGACATCCATATGTTCGGAGTAGATCTTGTTGCCGTCGCGTTCGACGATCTCAACATTACCCGTCGCGGTCATGCGCCGCGTCTGCTGGTTATAGGTTACCTTGTCGGCGACGAGATGGTTGCCGTCATACTCGATACGCACCTTGCCCTGAGCCGTGACGGTATTGATGTCGCGATCATAGACGAGCTCGTCTGCTTGCAGAAGCATGCGCGCATTCGGATCGCTCTCATAATTGGATGCGAGAGCGTCCTGTGCCGATGCGGGTGAGGGCAGGGCTGCGACAGAAATGAAAGGTAAAGCAAGGACGCACGCCAAGGCAGTCCCGCGCGCAAGACGCGAGAGCGAATGGGGCAATACCATGCGGGCGTTACTCAAACCCACTAACCATCCTCCTTATGCAACAGAAAGGAGACACCAAAGAATGTCGCGATAACAACCGGAACCCAGGCAGCCACGAACGGCGGAACGAATCCCGCATTCCCGAATGCCTTCACCAGCACCGAAACGACATAAAGCATGAAGCCTGCGATAACGCCACCCAGAATCATCGCTCCTGACTGACCAAATCGCACAAATTTCAACGACACTGTTGCAGCAATGAGAGTCATCGCCATCAGCAATGCCGGCAATGCCAGAAGTGACTGGTATTGCATGTCAAATGCGTTTGCCGAATAACCGAACGAACGCGCGACTTCGATCTTGTGACGCAACTGCGTGAAGGGGATCGTGTCGGGCGTCGCGAGCTTCTCTTCCACATATTCCGGGCGCAGCTGCGTCTCTATCTGGAAACTCGCCATTTTCTGGGGTTCTTCGCCGCGCGCGAATCGCGTCACGTCGGTAAGCTCCCAATGACCGTCCTTCAGCTGCGCAGTCCGCGCATCGTAACGGACCTTGATGTTCTTCTTTTCATCGAACTGAATGAATGTCGCATCGGCAAGTGTCGCGCCCTGATCCAGAATGCTTTTTGCGCCGATGATGGTTTCGCCTTCATCCGTTTTCTGGCGCAGCCAAGGATCGCGCAAGGCGGAAACGTCGGTAACCTTGCCGGTCTTCCATGTCGATGCAATCTCGTCGGCCTTGGCAAAGCCGTAGGCAGCAAACGGATTGAGGATGAAGATGGTGGCAAGGCCAAACAGGAAAGCGCCGAAACAGGCAGGCAGAAGGAATTGCCAGGCCGACACGCCAACGGAGCGGGCGACAACGAGTTCGTATTTTCTGTTGAGCGAGATGAGCGTCGCCATTGCGGAAAACAGGGCAACGAACGGGATCATCTGCTGCATGATGAACGGAACGCGCATGGCGGAAAGGCCAAGCGCCGCCCATACCGAATAGTCCGGCAGGTTCGAAAGCTTGCTCGCATTCTCGGTAAAATCGAGAAGCAGGGACAATGCAAAGATACCGAGCAGAAAATAGAACGTGATCTGCACGTAGCGGATGAAGAAATAGCGTCCAAGCGTCCAGCCGATCATGCCTGACCTCCGGCTTTATTGCGCGAACGTCCAGTGAGACGGGCATAGCGCTCCGAAACACGGTTTCTCAGATTGTCGAAATTGTCGAGAATACGGTCGTTCCATTTGTCCGGCAGGCCGATCCGTCGCCCGGTAGCGAGCGCAAAGCCCGTCACAAGAATGACAGCGGCAGGAACGAGATACATGACAACGATATAGCCTGCATCCTTGTCTGCCCGGTCGGACGCGAAATAGCCTGCCCAATAGACGAGAAGGGCGGTGCTGATCGCCGAGAAGGACGCCGATACGCGGGCTTCGCGATGCGAGCGGGAATCGCCCGCAAAAGCCAGTGCGATCATTGCAAAGACAACCGGATAGAGCCATTGCGTCAGACGGCGATGCAATTCGGCCTTGTAGCGCAATGGACGGGTCTGAAGGATCGGATCGTTCGGGTCCGGATTCAACAGGTAGGAAAGCGGACGATCCTTCGCGTAGATAACGAAATCGTCGCCAGCCGAGGCGAACTGGCTGAGATCGAATGCGTAGGAATTGAACTTGATGATCGAGACGGTGCCATCCGACACATCACGCCGCTGCACTTCACCGTTCTGCATCAAAAGCATGTCGCCAGTCGGCGTCGACGCAATCGCGCCATCTGCGGCGTAATAGATGAGGTCGAGCGACGGATCGCGTGAATCGGCAATGAAAAGCCCGCCAATGCTGCCGTCTGCGCGTCGTTCTGCGACCTGAATATAGAGATTATCCGCCAGTTTCCGGAAGTTGCCTTCCTGAACGATGACATTCATCAGGTCGGCGCTGGCATTGGCAATCATCGCGCGCATGTTCATGCGCGCATAGGGATCGACATAATTGGCGACGAGAAACGAGACGACGGAAATGACGGCTGCAAGAATCAGGATTGGACGCATGACCGCGCTGCGCGGTGCGCCCGACGCATTGATGACGACGAGCTCGGAATCCTGGTTCATCGTCGAAAGCGTCTGGGTGATCGCAATAATCAGCGCAAACGGCATCACGAGAGGGATGGCCGACGGGATCAACAGCGAGCTGAACTGAATGATGGTCTGGAATGTCTGTCCGCTTGTGGTCAGAAAGTCGATGCGCTGGAGCACCTGCACAGTCCAGGTAATACCGACCGCCGCCCCAAGCACTGCTAGGAACATGATCGCCACCCGGCGCAAGATGTACAACTCAATCAATCGCATAGGTGGAGTCTACATCCCGGTTCCGTTGAAGGAGTGCGCACCCGAAAGGGCAGCAGCACTCGTGATAATCATTAAACTTAATGACGCTTGGCTAAGATTGGCCCAATAAACGCGGTTAACAGACTACTAAAAGCATTAGGAAGATGCCAGCTCTGCTACTCCCATTAATGGGCCCTGTTAATGAGCGATGAGTCGGCTCATGGCAACCAGTTTTTGTGCGGAGCAGGTAAGACGGGTTTGCAATTGTGTCCTGCACGGTTTTCCTCGGGCTAAAACTGGACAATCTAGCATCAACTCTTGCTGTTTCGCCATATTCGTCTCACATGAGTGGGGAAAAGTCGCGACACAATCGTGTCATTCTCAAATCGACACCAAGTTTGGAGTTGTCATGTCTAAACGTCCTTCGATCTCTTTCAGCGATTTTGCAGCACCGGAAAAAGGCGTGTCCATCGTCCTCGTCGCCAAGGGCGGCGGCTTTGCGGATGAGGCGGCTCAGGCTGCTGGCGGTGCGGAAAAGATCAAGCGCATTGCCGAAATTTCCGGATTCACCGGTGCTCTCGGCAAGACCGCTGAGGCGATCGAAACCACGTCCAGCGGTGTCGACAAGATTGTTCTGGTCGGCGTCGGTGAACCGGGCAAGCTTGGCAATGACGATTGGTTGAAGATCGGCGGCGCTGCATTTTCACGAATCGGTAAAGCCGAGCGCGCAACGGTGACGCTTGCATTGCCTGAAACCACCATTGCCGGTGACGAAGCAGCTGATCTCGCGCTTGGTATGATTCTGCGCTCCTACAAGTTCGAGCGCTACAAGACGCGCAAGAACAATGAGGAAAATGGCGATCCGAAACACGCTGCCAAGATCAGCATCTGCGTCGCTGATCCGCACACGGCGAAGCGGGCTTTTGAAGTTGCTGAAGCGGTTGCGGACGGTGTTATCCAGGCGCGCAATCTCGTCAATGAGCCTGCGAACATTCTCGGCCCGGTCGAATTTGCACAGGAAGCTGAAAAGCTCGAAAAGCTTGGCGTGAAGATCGAGGTTCTCGGCGAGAAGGAAATGAAGAAGCTCGGCATGGGCGCGCTTCTCGGCGTGGCACAGGGTTCCGTTCGCCCGCCGCGACTGGTTATCATGGAATGGCAGGGCGCGAAGAGCAAGGAAAAGCCGGTTGCCTTTGTCGGCAAGGGCGTGGTGTTCGATACGGGCGGTATTTCCATCAAGCCTGCCGCTGGCATGGAAGACATGAAGGGCGACATGGGTGGCGCGGCAGCCGTTACTGGTCTGATGCGCGCTCTGGCTGGACGCAAGGCAAAGGTCAATGCCATCGGCATTATCGGCCTTGTTGAAAACATGCCGGATGGCAATGCCCAGCGCCCGGGTGACATCGTTACATCCATGTCGGGACAGACGATTGAAGTCATCAACACCGATGCCGAAGGCCGTCTCGTTCTCGCCGATGCGCTGCACTACACGAATGACCGTTTCAAGCCGCGCTTCATCATCAATCTGGCCACCCTTACGGGCGCTGTCATGGTTGCTCTCGGCCAGTATCACGCCGGCCTCTTCTCCAATGACGACGAGCTTGCGGATCAGCTTTATGATGCAGGCCAGTTGACCGGTGAAAAGCTGTGGCGCCTGCCGCTCGGCACCGAATACGACAAGATGATCGATTCGAAGTTTGCCGATATGAAGAACAGCGCTGGCCGTTACGGCGGATCGATCACGGCGGCACAGTTCCTGAAGCGCTTTGTCGGCGAAACCGCTTGGGCGCATCTCGACGTTGCCGGAACGGCTATGGGGTCGCCAGCAAACGAGTATAGCCAGACATGGGCTTCAGGTTATGGCGTCCGCTTGCTGGACCGCCTTGTCCGGGATCATTTCGAAAGCTAAAATCTTTTCCAAACAAAAGGATGGGTGGAGAAGCGGAATCAATTTCTTCACCCATTCCCGAAACGGATAGCGCATGGCGGAAATTCTCTTCTACCATCTGACGGAATCGACGCTCGATGAGGCCTTGCCCGGTCTGGTCGAGCGCTCGCTCGGGCGCGGCTGGCGCGTCACGATCCAGACTGTCAGCGAGGAAAGACGCGATGCGCTGGATGGTTTGCTCTGGACCTTCTCCGATACGTCCTTCGTGGCGCATGGCACCGATAAAGAGCCTCATCCCGAACACCAGCCGGTTCTGCTGACGACCAGTGAAGCCAATCCGAATGGAGCGACGGTGCGCTTTCTCGTTGAAGGCGCAGGACTGGAACAGGCGGATGCCTATGAACGTCTTGTCGTCATGTTCGACGGCCACGATCAGGATCAGCTCGATATTGCCCGAGGGCAGTGGAAAAATTTCAAGGCGGGGAGCCACGACTTGACCTACTGGCAGCAAACGCCCGATCGCCGTTGGGAGCGCAAAGCGTGACGCGATTGCTATTTATTTTGATGATCGTCGCCGGTTTCGGGCTCGCCATCGGTTATCCTTGGTATATGCGCCATTTCACCGGCAGCGAAATCGGGCGCTGGGCCATGCTTGAAAACCGCCAAAGCGGCTTCAAGATACAGGAAGTCAGGCTGTCGGCGGACGATGGGCCGGTGCGTGTGTTCATTGATGCAACGCCTTTGCCGGGTTACGTACCTGCGGAAAGGCGCTCGGCGGTGACCCTTGCGGTCAGCCGCGACGGCCAGCCGGTTCTCTCTCAGGGGCTCGATTTCGCCTCGACGAGCGGTTCCATCAATACGGACCGCCCGCAGGATGGCAGCGTTCTGCGCCAGAGTGCGGGCGATATCGATCCAGTCATTCCGGGGCTTTATGCGTTCCGTCTGGTGCAGGGAAACACGGATGGGCTTCAGCTTTCAAAAGCCGATCTCGTATTGCGTCGTGGAGCGGAAACGCCGGACGAGGTCTATACGACCATAGGTCTGATCCTCGGTGCATTCGGTCTTTATGCCTTGATGCGCACGCGCCTGCGTCCCCAGAGCTGATTGATGACGATGCTCTGCAAAATTTCCGACAGATTGCTGCTGTTGCTGCTTTCGGCTCTTGCAGCGCTGGTTGCGCTGATACCGCTCGAAAAGCTTGGCGTCTTCGGCTCTTCTTTTGAAGGGCAGAGCGGTTACGCCGCCCTTTATTTCGGGTTTCCCGTTCTGACCGTCATTTTCGCGCTTCTCGCGGTGCGGTTCATGCCCCGTCCTCTGCCGGTTGCCATGCGTGTCATCGGCTGGATCGTGTTGGGGGTCGTGATCTTGCTTATGTTCACGTAGGACTCTGCCGACAGACAGAAGGCCGATTTTTAATCGGCCATAGCTTCTTCATATTCGGTGGAAAGCTCCAGCCACTTGTCCTCTGCATCCGCAAGTGCAGAACGGGTATCGCTCATGTCCTTGTTGATCCGGACCGCCTTCTGAGGTTCCTTCTCGTAAAGCGCCGGGTCTTCCAGTTGCGACGAGAAGCCTTGAATCTGTTTCTGCAGTTTTTGAATCAAGGCTTCGGTTTCCTTGATCTTTTTCTGCAGCGGCGCCATGGCTTCGCGCTTCTGGGCGGCGAGCTTTCGCTGTTCAGCCTTGTTGACCTTGGCGTTATCGTCGCGGTCGGCAGCCGGTTCTCCCTTGGCATCAGCAAGAACGATCTGTCGGTATTCATCGAGATCGCCTTCAAACGCCTTCACGCCGCCTTCGCGGACCAACCAGAGTCGTTCCATCGTGGCTTCGATAAGATGGCGGTCGTGGGCAATCAGGATAACCGCGCCGTTGAAAGCGTTCAGCGCATGCACAAGCTCCTCGCGGCTGTCGATGTCGAGATGGTTGGTCGGTTCGTCGAGGATCAACAGGTTGGGACCATGAAAGGTCGCAAGTCCCATCAGGAGGCGCGCTTTCTCGCCACCGGACAGGTCTTTGGCCGGCGTCAGCATCTTCTCGGTCGACAGGCCCATCTGCGCAACGCGCGCGCGCACCTTCGCTTCCGGTTCCGTCGGCATGAGTTTGCGCACATGCTCGATGGCATTGTCTTCAGGAATCAGATCGTCCATCTGATGCTGTGCGAAGAATGCGACTTTCAGGCTCGGCGAAAGCGTGAGCGTGCCTTTTTCCGGCGTCAGACGACCGGCAATCAGCTTTGCAAGCGTTGACTTACCGTTACCGTTCGAGCCGAGGAGGGCGATGCGGTCATCATTGTCGATGCGCAAGGTCACATTGCGAAGGACCGGCTTGCCCGGCACATAACCGACATCGGCATTATCAAGCGCGATGACAGGCGATGCCGTCTTTTTGTCGGCATCCGGAAAACGAAACGGCTGCACATTGCTTTCAACATAAAGCTCAATTGGCTTGAGCTTTTCCAAAGCCTTCATGCGCGATTGCGCCTGACGGGCCTTGGTGGCCTTGGCACGGAACCGTTCCACGAAGGATTCCATGTGCTTGCGGTGGGCTTCCTGCTTGGCGTGGGCCTTCTGCTGCAATTCCAGCATTTCGTGGCGCTGGCGCTCGAACTGATCGTAATTGCCACGCCAGAAGCTGATCTTCTTCTGGTCGAGATGCATGATCGAACTGGTCGCCGAGTTCAGGAGATCACGGTCGTGGCTGATGATGATGACGGTGTGCGGATAGCGCTTCACATAGTCGACCAGCCACAGCACGCCTTCAAGGTCGAGATAGTTGGTCGGTTCGTCGAGGAGCAGCAGGTCCGGTTCGGCGAAAAGAACTGCGGCCAGAGCGACGCGCATGCGCCAGCCGCCGGAAAAGGCGGACGCAGGCTGGCGTTGTGCTTCGGCGTTGAAACCGAGACCGGACAGAATGGCGCCTGCGCGAGCTTCCGCCGAATGCGCATTGATATCGGCAAGGCGTGTATGAATTTCCGCAATGCGGTGCGGGTCGGTTGCCGTGTCGGCCTCTTCAAGAAGTGCTGTGCGCTCCTTGTCCGCCTTCATGACGATTTCAATCAGTGCGTCCTCGGTGCCGGGCGCTTCCTGCGCCACCTGACCGATACGGGTATTTTTCGGAAGCGAGATGCTGCCTGTTTCCGGCGCAAGATCGCCCGTGATCACACGAAACAGCGTGGATTTGCCGGTGCCGTTGCGGCCGACGAAACCCGTCTTCGACCCCGCAGGCAGCGTTACGCTGGCATGGTCGATCAAGAGGCGTCCGGCAATTCGTACGGAGATGTCGTCAAGGATAAGCATGGTGAAAGCGCTTTTGCACGGCTTGAAGCGTTTCCGCAAGTATCAACATCAGTCAGGCGAAGCGGCGTCCGCCTTCGGTTCGCTGGAATTGTGAGAGGTCGAGCGACGGAGCGTCGGTACCGAGCCGCGTCAATGCCGCGTGGATCTGGCCGCGATGATGGGTCTGGTGATTGAACAGATGCGCCAGCGAAGGCGCAAGCCGCTGGCTCATCGTGCGCAGGTCCGAAACGGTCGTATAGGTAAAACGTCCAGCAAGCTTGTCGGCGTTCAAGGAGTCGGTGTACCGGCAGATGCGTTCATCTTCGGCATGACGCAGATCGCGCAGCGTGATGAAATTGTCGGTGATGATGGCGTCGAGTTGCTTTGGATGGTCGCCTTCGCCGGTAAACCGCTTCATCCAGATGCGGTCGGTGACCAGAAGATGGTTGAGCGTGCGATGGATCGAACCGAAGAACAGCCCAAGATCGAGCCGGTATTCCTCGTCGCTCAGATCGGCGGCAGCGGCATAGAGCAGTTCGTTGGCCCAGCGATTGTACCACGCAAACATTTGAAAATGCTGTTCCATACAAGTTCCCCGCTACCCGATAGCCTGAATCAGAGTGGCATTATCTATGCCTTCAAATTTCCGTCGTCTCAAGCTGCTAGGCGGTATGCGATGTGTTCTAAATTGAACGGCCTCTTGGCAATTCGGCCTATCGACGGTATAGAGCCTCACTTTTCTAAAAATTCCAGCGAACAAGGTGTCATAATGGCAATCGAACGTACCTTCTCCATGATCAAGCCCGATGCGACCCGCCGCAACCTGACCGGCGCAATCACTGCCAAGCTTGAAGCAGCTGGCCTGCGCGTCGTCGCTTCGAAGCGCGTCTGGATGAGCCTGCGTGAAGCTGAAGGCTTCTATGCTGTTCACAAGGATCGCCCGTTCTTCGGCGAACTGACCGAATTCATGTCTTCCGGCCCGACGATCGTTCAGGTTCTGGAAGGCGAAAACGCCATCGCCAAGAACCGCGAAGTCATGGGTGCAACCAACCCGGCCAACGCTGACGAAGGCACCATCCGCAAGGAATTCGCCCTGTCGATCGGCGAAAACTCCGTGCACGGTTCGGACGCTCCAGAAACCGCTGCAGAAGAAATCGCTTACTGGTTCTCGGGCACCGAAATCGTCGGCTAATCCCACCCGGAATTCAGAGAAAAAGCCCGGCATTGCCGGGCTTTTTTTGTTGGGTGAGATGACGCGCAGAAGCAAATCTCAGAGGCTCTGTGCGAGCCTTGCCATTTCTTTTCCTTCGTCATCGAAGAGAACAAGCTTGCCCATGTCGATCTTGTAGGACTTGGTTTTGCCGAGCACATCGAGGAACTTGCGTTCCTGGTTCATGAGGGCAGGCGGGCACTGGACATAGGTCGATCCGATATCGGCAAAGGAAATGTTTTCCCCGGTCACGACCGCCTTGCTGAAATAACGGTTGCAGCCGCCTGAGCCACTGACGGCACCGTCGCTCGAAACCGTCAGCGTCGTCTGAGCATTGTCGATCACGCCGCCGCCCTGAATGTCTTCCGCGAGCCAGTCCTTGCCCTCGATGCCGATGGTAACGCCTTCATCACCGCTCTTGCGAACCATCACAACCTTGATTTCTGCCGGTTCGCCGGGGTTCTCCGGATCGATGGTATAGCGCTCGTCATTGACGAACCATAGCGTATCGCCTGCCGAAATGCGCGCCTGCAGGGCATAGGTATGACCGGGCTGAATCTGGTCCGTATCAAAATTGATGGCAAACGGGATCGGCGATCCCTGAACGGATTCAATCCGCGTTTCGCCAATGACTTTGGAAGGAGCGTCGGCCAGCGAGACATCGGAAAGCTGAACCGTCAGGTTTGCCTCCGGTGGCAGCGCGATACGCTCACGATACATCACCTTGCCGCTGACGGTTTTTTCCGCGGCAATGCTGCTCGTCGGCATCGACGTGGTCAGGAATAAGGCAGCGCCACCAAGCGCGCCAATGCCGACCACGAGTGCCGCAGCAATTGAAAGGGTTTTTGCCAGTCCATTTCGCATCGTCAAAGCCCGAAACTTCCGTTCCCGCACGCGTCATCTGTTGCAAGACAGATGGCGCTGATGCGGTTTCCAATCTGTCTTTCATTATCGCTTGTCAGCGTCTGATTCATCATGCCGACATTAGCGAAATCTTCATGTGAAAATTGTGGCAGCGCAAGAACACACCACCTAAATCAGCCATTATTCTAGGGGGTTAAATAGTTAATTCACGATTAAAATGAGAAATAGAGATCAACAGAATAGCTGGCAATCGAAAGATTACGACTGTTTCCAGCGTTCACGGATCTTTTCGTCTTCCTCTTTGGACGACACCCAGCCACCAACCGAACCATCTGCGAGATGTTCCCGCTTCCAGAATGGGGCGTCGGTTTTCATGTAGTCCATCAGGAATGAGGCGGCCTCGAAAGCCGCATGTCGATGCGACGACGCTGCTGCAACCAGAACGATGTTTTCGCCCGGTTTGATGAGTCCGTAACGGTGAATGATCGTGAGGGCTGTTATCGGCCAGCGCTCGATGGCCTGTCGGGCGATGCGGGTGATTTCCGCTTCGGCCATGCCCGGATAATGCTCCAGTTCCAGAGCGGAAAGCGTGCCGCTTTCATCGCGACACAGCCCGGTAAAGGTGACGATAGCGCCGATATCCGTGCGCCCATGCTCAAGCTTGCGCAGTTCCGCTGCCGTGTCGAAGTCTTCACTTCTTATGCCGACGAAAAGTGGGCATGTCATTAGGGCATTTCCAGTTTTGCTTGAATCATTGAAAACGCCCTATGTTTTTCTTTTACGCATTATCCTACGCAAAACCGCTCCGCACTTTTGCCGGAAATGCTCTTGCCCGCTCACTTCATCCTCCCGTCATGGGCGGAAAGAGCGCAACTTCATCGCCGTCATTCACGAGTTCAACGTGCTCGGCATGTTCCTGATTGATCGCGGCACGGATGACATGTTCGTGCTCGAAGGCGGCTTCATATTCATCACCGCGCGATTTCAGGTGGCTGATCAGGTCAGCCACTGTCGTTTTGGGCGAGGGAAGTTCGATTAACTCTTCACCCTTGCCGATTTTCTCGCGCACCCATGCAAAATAGACGAGTTTTACCGTCACTGGATCAATCCATTACGTGTTTGAGGCCCGCCTTGAAATAGTCCCAGCCCGTATAAAGCGTCAGAAGAGCCGATATCCAAAGCAGGACAATACCCATTTCGGTTACATAGGGCACGACTTTGTCACCAGCAGGGCCTGCGAGCAGAAAAGCGAGAGCAACCATTTGTGCTGTCGTCTTCCATTTGGCGAGACGGGAGACGGGAACGCTGACCTTCAGTTCGGCAAGATACTCACGCAACCCCGAAACAAGGATTTCGCGGCAAAGGATGATGATTGCGGCCCACAGCGTCCAGCCGGCGATCGTGCCATCAGCTGCCAGAAGCAGCAGGATGGCGGATACGAGCAGCTTGTCGGCAATCGGGTCCAACATGCGACCGATGGTCGATGTCTGCTTCCAGATGCGGGCGAGGTAACCGTCGAAAAAGTCTGTAATGCTGGCGACGATAAACAATCCCAGAGCTGTCCATCGGGCGAAATCGCTTGATTCCAGCCGCCCCTCGACAAAGAAGCACAATACCACAAGGGGAACGGCGATGATCCGGCCGTAAGTGAGGATATTGGGCAAGGAGAGGGTATGATTTTTCTGCATTGTTCCGCCACGTCGTTGTTAGCGCACATCAACAGGGATGACCGATAAAATCAACACCTGCGAATATGTTCTGCCGGGACCTAATGACGCTTGTGCATAAATCCCGGACAAAATTGCGTCATCTGTCACGAAAATGATCGTGAATCGTCTTGGCCATGGCTTCCGAGATACCTTCGATCTGCATCAGATCGGCAACCGCGGCTCTGGAAACCGCTTTTGCAGTCCCGAAATGGTGCAGCAGGGCACGCTTGCGCGATGGGCCGATTCCCGCAATTTCATCGAGCGGATTCTTGACCATTTCCTTCTTGCGACGGGCGCGGTGTGTGCCGATGGCAAACCGGTGCGCTTCGTCGCGCAGGCGCTGGATGAAATAAAGTACAGGATCGCGCGGCGGCAGCGTGAAGGCCTGTTTGCCTTCCACGAAGAAACGCTCGCGCCCCGCTTCACGGTCGACGCCCTTGGCAATACCGATTGCATTGACGAGATGGCTGATTCCAAGCTCCCCGAGAATTTGCCTTACCGCACCGACCTGGCCTTGACCGCCGTCGATCAAAATGACATCGGGCCATGCGGGAAATGTATCGGTTACTTCTGCGTCAGCGGGCTCTTCCGGCGTGCCATGCTCCTTGACCAGCCGTGAGAAGCGCCGCTCGATAACCTCGCGCATCATGCCGAAGTCGTCGCCCGGCGTAATGTCGGTCGAGCGGATATTAAACTTCCGGTACTGGTTTTTGACAAAGCCTTCCGGCCCGGCGACGATCATGCCACCGACGGCATTCGTGCCCATGATATGCGAGTTATCGTAGACCTCGATGCGGCGCGGGGGCTGGGACAGGCCGAAGGTCTCAGCCATGCCTTGCAACAGGCGCGCCTGTGACGATGTTTCGGCAAGCCGCCGTCCAAGCGCTTCGCGCGCATTGGTCAGGGCGTGATCGACAAGGTCTTTCTTCTCGCCGCGCTGTGGAACGTTGACCTGCACCTTATGGCCCGCTCGCGTCGAGAGCGCTTCGGCAATAAGCGATTGCTCCTCAACCGTTTCGGACAAGAGAACCAGACGCGGACATGGCTTGTCGTCATAGAACTGGGACAGGAATGCCCCCAGAACCTCTGCCGGGCCGAGCGAACTGTCCGCTTTGGGGAAATAGGCGCGATTGCCCCAGTTCTGGCCGGTACGGAAGAAGAAGACCTGAATGCAGGTCATGCCGCCTTCCTGATGGATGGCGAAAACGTCAGCCTCTTCGACCGTCTGTGGATTGATACCCTGATGTGACTGGACGTGAGAAAGCGCCGCCAGACGATCCCGGTAAACCGCTGCATGTTCGAAATCGAGATCAGCCGATGCGGCTTGCATTGCCGTTGCAAGGTGGTCTTTTACCGACTGGCTCTTGCCGGACAGAAACGCCTTGGCCTCGTTGACGAGTTCGGCATAGTCCTCATCGCTGATCTCGTGCGTGCAGGGGCCGGAACAACGCTTGATCTGAAAGAGAAGGCAGGGACGGGTGCGTGTCTCAAAAACCGAATCCGTGCATGTCCGCAACAGAAAGGCGCGCTGAAGCGCGTTGATCGTGCGACCGACAGCACCGGCAGAGGCGAATGGGCCGAAGTAGTCTCCCTTGCGGGACCGTGCACCGCGATGCTTGAAAATGCCGGGTGCCCGATGGTCGCCAGTCAGGAGAATATAGGGAAACGACTTGTCATCGCGCATCAGCACGTTGAAGCGCGGACGCAATCTCTTGATGAGATTTGCTTCCAGCAGCAAGGCCTCGGTTTCCGTCCGGGTGACGACGAATTCCATCGTCACCGTTTCGCGGATCATCCTTGTTATGCGGTTAGAATGGCCGATCCCGCGCGCATAATTGGAGACGCGCTTCTTGAGATTGCGTGCCTTGCCGACATAGAGCACGTCACCATCGCTGTTGAACATGCGATAGACGCCCGGATTGTTCGGCAGGCGCTTCACGAAAGCATTGATGATGTCCTGACCGCTCAGGCCTTCAATGTCCGGCAGGCCATCCGAAGAATCCCATTGAATGGAATCGGCAGCGGACGGCGAGGCAGGGACGTCGACTATATCGTCCGTCTCGTCATCATCGTCGGTTTCCGCATCACCAATGATTATACCGGCCACATCCTGCTCGTCATCTGACGGCAGGTTTGCAACGGCATCCTCATTGTTCTTGCGGTTTCCGGTCATTCGGTGATTCCTGCAATATCCGGGGTTTCCCATGCCAGATGCTGTCCGCCATCAAGTGCGATCATCTGGCCGGTGACTGAGCGGCTTTCCCAGAAATAGCGAACAGTACGCCCAAATTCCGACAATTCCGGCGCACGCTGCAAAAGAAGTTTCTCGACCTGCCGTTCGAAATCGCCTGGCTTCTGCCGTTCGCTCGGCAATGTTGGACCAGGTGCGATTGCATTGACCCGAATCTGCGGAGCAAGCGCTTGTGCCATCGTTCGGGTGGCGTTCCAGAGGGCCGTCTTTGAAAGCGTGTAGGAAAAGAAGTTCGGATTGAGCTTCCAGACGCGCTGGTCGATGACATTGACGACAAGCGCTTCTTCACCATCGGGCAGGGCTTTTGCCATTTCTTCAGCCAGCAGGACAGGCGCCTTGAGGTGGATGGCAAAGTGCTTGTCCCACAGCGTCATGTCCAGTTGGCCGATGCGGTCATCTTCAAAGAGCGATGCATTATTGACGAGGAGCTGGATCGGCCCGATCTGGCGCGACGCATCTTGCACAAGATTGCGAATATCGGATTCGGACGAAAGGTCCGCGCGCACGACACAGGCTTTGCCGCCTTGTTCATTTATGGACGCTGCAAGGGCGGCGCCTTCATCGATGGAGTGATTATAGTGTATGGCGACCGGGAAGCCATGGGCGGCAAGGTCTTCGACAATTGCCTTCCCAATGCGCCGTGCGCCGCCGGTGACCAGAACCGGGCATTTAGCAAGCAGGCGAGGCTCTTGATCGTTCAACACGGTAAACACTTTCTTATCGAGATTCTTCAATCGATTTCATGCCATTTCGGTCGGAAGATTGCAGCTAAAAACAGCGCCTGCAATGTTCACAACTGACAAATTTGTAGAGATTTCAGCGGCTTCGTGTCACTTCGCCGCGCGTTGCCGTCACTGCAATCGACGTTATCCCACTATATAGGTGGCTGAATTCGGCGTTGCGATAATGCAACATCGTATTTTTGCCATGTTCTCGTCAGGTTCTCTCCACAGAAGCGGGCATTTCGTGCCGCAATTACCGCCGATATGTCGATCCTGTCAGCGCGGCATGGACGATTTGCTCCCAACATCGCCCGCCCGATAAGGGACCGCGCTAAAGGTAATTTGTGTAAGGAGAATGCTATGCGCACTCTTAAGTCTCTCGTAATCGCCTCGGCTGCGCTGCTGCCGTTCTCTGCGACTGCTTTCGCTGCTGATGCCATTCAGGAACAGCCTCCTGTTCCGGCTCCGGTCGAAATGGCTCCGCAGTACAGCTGGGCTGGTGGCTACACCGGTCTGTACCTCGGCTACGGCTGGAACAAGGCCAAGACCGACACCGTAGGCACCGTTAAGCCTGACGATATGAAGGCTGGCGCTTACGCTGGCTGGAACTTCCAGCAGGACCAGTTCGTATACGGTGTTGAAGGCGACGCCGGCTACTCCTGGGCCAAGAAGACCAAGGATGGTCTGGAAGTTAAGCAGGGCTTCGAAGGCTCGCTGCGTGCACGTCTCGGCTACGACCTGAACCCGGTTATGCCGTACATCACGGCTGGTGTTGCCGGTTCGCAGGTCAAGCTCGACAACGGCTTTGACGACGAAAGCAAGTTCCGCGTTGGTTGGACTGCTGGTGCCGGTCTGGAAGCTAAGCTCACGGACAACATCCTGGGCCGCGTTGAATACCGCTACACCCAGTTCGGTAACAAGACCTACGACCTCGGCAACGAATCGGTTCGTAACAAGCTCGACACCCACGACATCCGCGTCGGCGTTGGCTACAAGTTCTAATTATCTGATAATTGAACACGGAAAACCGGGCAGGCAACTGCCCGGTTTTTTGTTGCGCTGTTTAGCTCAGTTGTTCGCGGCATCTGTCAGCCAGTCGCGAAATGCGGCCATCGCTTGCGTTTCCGTCCGCGACTGTAGCCTTGTCAGCCAGTAGCTGCCCATCGTCACCGTCGTCTCGAACGGCTGGACAATGGTTTCCGACAGCAATTGCCGGGAAAACATCAGTGGCGGGGCAAGCGCAATACCCGCTCCCTGCATGGCGGCTTCCATCATCGCGAGCGACGAATCGAACATGATGCTTCGCGGCAGGGGCATGTCGCCCGTGACGCCTGCTGCCTGAAACCATTGTGTCCATTCATCGGCACGATAGGAGCGCAGCAAAGTATGTCGTGCGAGATCGGCCGGTGTTCGCAATTCGCGCGCCAGTTCCGGGATGCAAAGTGGCGACAGGGGCGCTTCCAGTAATCGGGTTGCGTCGATGCCGTGCCAGGCGCCGCTCCCGAAACGGATCGCGTAATCCAGTCCCTCCGCCGCAATGTCCACCCGGTTGTTGTTGGTCGAAAGCCGCAGGTCGATGAACGGGTAGCGATTCTGAAAATCGCGCAAACGTGGCAGTAGCCATCCGACGGCCAAGGTGCCGACAGCACCCACACGCAAGATTTCCCGATAATGCCCCGCTTCGAAACGTTCTAGCGTTCCGGCAATCCTGTCGAATGCGTCCTTTAATGTGGGAAGCAGCGTTTCTCCTTCGCTCGTCAGCATCAGCCCGCGGGGCAGGCGCTCGAACAATGTCACGTTCAGACGGGTTTCGAGGCTCTTGACCTGATGGCTGACAGCTGCCTGCGTGACGCAAAGTTCAATCGCGGCCTTCGTAAAGCTCAGATGGCGCGCCGATGCCTCGAAGGCGCGCAGGGAATTGAGCGGGAGATGCGGTCGAACCATGTTGCCCCCAATTTTTCTAATGCCAAGTGCTAGATAACGTCGTTTGTCGCGCCAGTGCAAGCATCGTATATAAGCTGGGCCTGAAAGGCTTATATCCCGCAAAGCGGGCTTCAATGTAATGGACCGCGCAATACCGGCTATGTCTTGAGAAAGATGCAGCGGAACGCATAATCATGAGGTTTATTTATCTGTCATGAGAAAATCTACGACACTTTTGATCGGTTTCCTCACCACTGCCGCTATTATCCCGAATAATGGCGCGCTGGCTGCGAGCAAGGCGAATGATGGCGACTTGCGCCGTATTGTCGATGAAACGGTGCGCCCGCTCATGGCCGAGCAGAAAATCCCCGGCATGGCCGTCGCTATAACCATCGACGGCAAGAGCCACTTCTTCGGTTATGGTGTGGCATCGAAGGAAAGCGGGCAAAAAGTCACCGAAGACACGATTTTCGAGATCGGCTCGGTCAGCAAGACCTTCACTGCAATGCTCGGCGGCTACGGGCTGGCGACAGGCGCGTTCACTCTGTCCGATCCCGCGACCAAATGGGCCCCCGAACTGGCAGACAGCAGCTTCGACAAGATCACCATGCTTGATCTTGGGACCTACACGCCGGGCGGATTGCCCCTCCAGTTTCCCGATGCTGTCTCCGATGACAGTTCGATGCTGGCATATTTCAAGAAATGGAAGCCGGACTATCCGGCAGGCACGCAGCGTCGCTATTCGAATCCCAGCATCGGCCTGTTCGGCTATCTGGCGGCACGAAGCATGGACAAGCCGTTCGACGTTTTGATGGAGCAAAAGCTTCTGCCTGCATTCGGCCTGAAGAACACCTTCATCAATGTGCCGGAAAGCCAGATGAAGAACTACGCCTACGGCTATTCCAAAGCCAACAAGCCGATCCGGGTATCGGGCGGGGCGCTGGATGCACAAGCCTATGGCATCAAGACCACCGCGCTTGATCTTGCCCGCTTCGTCGAACTGAACATCGACAGCTCATCTCTGGAGCCTGATTTCCAGAAAGCCGTCGCCGCAACGCATACCGGTTACTACCGTGTCGATGCGAACAATCAGGGGCTTGGCTGGGAGTTCTACAACTATCCGACCGCGCTCAAGACGCTTCTTGAGGGCAACTCGTCGGACATGGCGCTGAAGTCGCACAAAATCGAGAAATTCGATACACCTAGCCAACCGTCAGCTGATGTGTGGCTCAACAAGACAGGCTCAACCAACGGCTTTGGCGCTTATGCGGCCTTTATTCCTGCGAAGAAGATCGGAATTGTTCTGCTTGCCAACCGGAACTATCCGATTGATGAGCGCGTAAAGGCTGCCTATCGGATATTGCAGGCGCTCGACAAGAAGCAATAGACCGCAAAAAAGAACCCCGGAAAATCCGGGGTTTTTTCTTTCCAGACCGATCAACCGCGCGGCAGCAGTTCCGTCAATTCCGGATGCACTTCCTGAAAGCGCTTCATCCAGCGCTTGAGCTTGGGACGGTTACGTTCCCATTTGCCCTCGAAGCGCAACGCCAGATAGCCCAGCGTGGCGGCGACAGCGATATGACCGCCATGCAGCTTGCCCGCCAGACGTGGCGGTGCTTCGTTCAGAAGATCGAGTGCACGTTCAGCCTTGCGCCATTGCAGGTCGAGCCAGGGCTGATGAATCTTTTCTTCGGGACGCATACGGCGTTCATAGACATGTGCCAGAAGCACGTCGCAGAGACCGTCGGCGATGGCTTCATAGCGCTCTGCATCGGTGCGCTTTTCGGCATTACGCGGGAAGAGCTTGTTACCCGAAACCCGGTTCAGATATTGGATGATTGCACGGCTGTCGAAAACCGATTTGCCATCATCCGTCACCAGCGTCGGAATTTTTCCGAGTGGATTGGCATGGATGAGGTTCTCGGGTTCCGCCGAGGTGTTGACGACGACGCTTTCAAACGGAATGCCAGCATAGTGGGCGGCCATGCGCACCTTCGCGCTGTAGGGCGAAGCAGGCGAATAGAGTATCTGTGTCATCGTTCGTTCCTAAACCGGATATGTAAAGTTTATTGCGTGGCGGGCATCATGACGGAACGGCTTCGGCAAGCATTGGCATCGACCTGACCGCAAGCGCGGTATTGCAGGTCTTTTGTCATGCAGATGCGAACTTCCTGAAGATAGTTCCGCTTGCAGCTTATCGAAATTCCGTCCGGCTTCATGCCGGGATTGGCTGCGATAAAGGCTTTTTCGACGAGAAGGGGATCAACACGCCGGCCACTCGCCAGATTGCGCAGGCTGGGCGGAATGTTGACCTGATCGAAAGCGTTACGCAGCGTTGAGAAATATTCGTCCTGCGACAGGCCCGAACAACTGCCGTGTTTGCGCCATTGATAAGCGACAAGACCGGCAGAAGGCATGATATCCGACAGGCGGGAAATGATTGGACGAGGCACATAGCTGCCCCGACTGCGGGCATTGTCGAACTGGCAGTTCGCCGGATAGCCCCATTCGTTCTGTGGCCAGAGACCGTGCACCACGAAACCGAAAGGACGGTTGGTTCCACATTGCTGCTTGTTGGCGCGGGGGCCTTCGGAGGCACAATAGCTCGGCGACCAGGAGAGGGCGAGGACGTAGAAGTCGAACTCGCCCGCAACGTCATCAGCATGGCTTGGTGCGACTGCCAAAACACTCGCAACTGCCGCTGCGAGCAACGTAAACGCAGCTGCACCAAAATTCCGCAGCATATGCCCTCCACTCAATCGTTGCTCAAGGCTTCAGTGTCTGAATCAAAAAGCGACAGGCCGAGGCGAAAATGGTGATTTTCGAGTACCGGAGCGGAGCGTACTTAAAGGTACGTGAGCACCGGAACGCAGACAAATTGCCATTTGCAGACCGGCATGGCGACTTTTGGAGCAGACACTAGTGGATTGAATTTGACGTTTGATACCCGTCCGATATAAATCTCGTTTCAAACGTCAAATTCGAAAAATCCACTAGATTCATAAAGTTACTAGTGGTCTTTTGATTCCGACATTTGCTCAGTGCTCATATCCGAGGGATGCAAATGTCGGAATCAGACCACTAGCGAAGAACGCGGCAGCTCGCGTCGTACACATACCAGCGGTCGAAACCATCGACGCAGAATTCGACGTTGCGGCCCATCGAGGCAAAGCCCTGACCTTCTTCGACCATATACCAGACCGAACGGTACTGACCGTCGGTCAGAACGGCGGTTGCCTTGCAATAGGTACGTTCGATCTGGGCCGGATTGGTCTTCGGCTCATAGCGTGTCAGCTGAACATCGCTCATCGCCGAAATACCGACCTGCGGCAGGTTCGGGACATGACGTACCTGATAGCCAAAATCGGAAACCACCGAGCGCAAAACGCTCTGCTGGCTGCAAGCGCCTGCATCGGCAACGCCTGCTGGAGCAGGAGTGAGATAGTCTGCGGCACTGGCCGGCAGAGACACAAGCGTCAGGGGAAGGACAGACGCAGCAAACAGGGCTGCGCGTGAATACTGTCCGATACGTTCCAGGGTTCGTTGCATATCTCTGTCCTGTCCCAAATTGCGAGCTCGCACCCGCTCTAATCTGTGATAGCCGAAGCGTTGAGGCGCAGTTTCTGTCAGCAATTCGCGCGGGTCAAGTGCGATCCGTCTCGCTGCGCACCCACTTGATGCTGAAATTGCTCCCTTTTTCCTCGGCTAGAAGCTTGGTAAGGCAGGGAAGCAGGGTTTGCATCTCACTTTCGAGTGTATAGGGCGGATTAACGACAATCATGCCGGTGCCATCCAGGCGTGGTTCAGCGGACGGTGCACGAATCGCAAGCTCAATCTGCATGATCTTTGGAATGCCGGTTTCCCGCAGCTGCCGGGTGAACTGTTCTGTGTCCTTGCGATCTTTCACCGGATACCACAGTGCATAGATGCCGCCGCCGAAGCGCTTGTAGGCCTTGGCCAGACCGTCGACCAGACGATCGAATTCGCCATCCTTTTCAAAAGGCGGGTCGACCAGAACCATGCCGCGTTTTTCTTTGGGCGGAAGGTGGGCGCCCAGCGCAAGCCAGCCGTCGAGCTCCGTCACGCGGACCTGATAATCACCGTCAAAAAGTTTCGCCAGCTTGGTGGAGTCCTGCGGATGCAGTTCCAGTGCGGACAGGCGATCCTGCTTGCGCAGCAAATGCCGGACGACAAGCGGCGAACCCGGATAATGGCGAAGCTTTTCACCGTTGTTGACCGCACGGACAGCGGCGAGATAGGGCTCCAGAAGTTCAAGCGCGGGCTGCTCGATCTGCCCTTTCTTCACCGCGTCCATGATGCGGTCGATACCGCCCGTCCACTCGCCGGTTTTGCCTGCTTCGATACCCTTCAGGTCGTAGAGGCCAATGCCTGCATGGGTGTCGATGACGCGAAAGGCTTGATCCTTGCGTTTCAGATACTCGACGAGGCGCGTCAGGATGACGTGCTTGACGACATCCGCAAAATTTCCGGCGTGATAGGCGTGACGATAATTCATGGTTGCGCTTGTTTCATGTCGGCCAGTTTTCGGCAAGAGGCAGTGATATCCAAAAAGACCCCGGTCTGCGTCGTTCCTGCAATATCTCTCCTGTCACAAATGTGACATACAACTTTCATCATCCGCTCCGTAGCTTTGAGTCGAGTCCCGAAATGTCTGGTGGCGTCCTTCTGATCGTCCTCTTTGGCGCGTTTCTCCACGCGAGCTGGAACGCAATTGTAAAGGGAAGCGGAGACAAGTTCTTCGGCGCAGCCAGTGTAACCGGTGCAGCCGGTTTGATTGCTCTTTTTATCCTGCCATTCTTGCCACTGCCGAACCCGGCAAGCTGGGGCTACATAGTTGCTTCAACCGTCACACAGGTATTCTACATGTCGCTCGTGGCCGCGGCTTATAAATCGGGAGACATGAGCGAAGCCTATCCGATTATGCGCGGCACGCCGCCCTTGCTGGTGGCGTTGGTGAGCGCCCCCTTGGTCGGCGAGGTTATGGGCTGGCAAAGCTGGCTTGGGATCGTGCTGATCTGTTCCGGTGTTCTTGCGATGGCGCTGGATGCCCGCCGCAGAAATCGTGGCGCCTCAAGTCGCACGGCGTTGCTTGCGCTCGCGAATGCGGGCTTCATCGCAAGCTATACGATCATTGATGGCCTCGGTGTTCGTGTCTCGGGCGCACCGATTTCCTATACGCTGTGGCTATTCCTGATGAACGCCATGCCGCTGGCAGGTTGGGCTCTTTATCGTGAACCGAACAGGTTTATCCAATATCTGCGCAATCACTGGCGACCGGCCATGATTGGCGGTGTCGGAACCCTCGGTTCTTACGGATTGGCACTTTGGGCGATGACCATGGCTCCGATTGCCGTTGTGGCGGCGCTTCGCGAAACGGCTATCCTCTTCGGCGTACTCATCTCGGCTGTGGTGTTGAAGGAAAAGGTTGGCTTGCCGCGTTTCATCGCTGCCGGTCTTATTGTTCTTGGTGCGATTTCGCTCCGCCTGTCGTGAAAATTTATTTCGTCACAGTGACAATCTTCCGGCAGAAATTCGTTTCTGCGCGAAGTGGCTTGAGATAATAAAGTAACATGAACCAGCACGCTCCCATCTCGAACATCAAAACAGGTCATTCGGCTTGCCCGCACGACTGCCCGTCAACTTGCGCACTCGATGTCGAAATTCTCGATGAGCGCACGATTGGGCGCGTGCGCGGCGCAAAGGACAATAGCTACACGGCTGGCGTCATCTGCGCCAAGGTGGCGCGCTATGCCGAGCGGGTTCATCATCCTGACCGCCTCAAGCATCCGCTGGTCCGTGCCGGTGCGAAAGGTGAGGGGCAATGGAAGGAAGCTTCATGGGAAGCCGCACTTGATCTCATTGCCGAACGGTTCCTGAAAGCCGAGCGCGATTATGGCAGCGAGAGCGTCTGGCCCTATTACTATGCGGGCACCATGGGGCTGGTACAGCGCGACTCGATCAATCGCCTGCGCTTTGCCAAGCGCTATTCCAATCAGTTTGATAGTTTCTGCACCAATATGGCCTGGACTGGCTATTTTGCGGGAACAGGAAGCCTGACCGGTCCCGATCCGCGTGAAATGGCAAAGGCAGATGTGGTGGTGATCTGGGGCACCAATGCCGCCGCCACGCAGGTCAATGTGATGACCCACGCGGTTCGGGCGCGAAAGGAACGCGGCGCAAAGATCGTCGTCATCGATGTTTACGCCAATGCGACCGTCCGGCAGGCGGATATGGGCATTGTGCTGAAACCGGGTACGGATGGCGCCTTTGCCTGCGCGGTCATGCATGTGCTGTTCCGTGATGGCCTTGCAGACTGGGATTATCTGGAGCGCTACACCGATGATCCGAAAGGACTGGAAGCGCATCTTCAGACCCGCACACCGGAATGGGCAGCCGCTATTACCGGCCTGTCCGTCGAAGAGATCGAGGCATTCGCCCATCTCGTCGGCAAGACCAAGCGCACCTATTTCCGTCTCGGCTATGGTTTCACCCGCCAGCGCAACGGCGCGGTGAACATGCACGCAGCTTCTTCGATTGCCTGTGTGACAGGCGCTTTCCTTTATGAAGGCGGTGGTGCATTCCACTCGAACTCCGGCATCTTCAAGATGGACAAGCGCGAGATCGAAGGTCGCGCCATGCAGGATGTAGGTCTTCGTTTTCTCGATCAGTCGAAGATCGGTCGTATTCTCACCGGTGACAGTGAGGCTCTTTATGGCGGCCCACCCGTCATGGCGATGCTGATCCAGAACACCAACCCGATGAATGTGACACCGGAACAGAGGCTGGTTCGCAAAGGTTTCGCGCGCGAGGATCTTTTCGTTGCAGTGCACGAACAGTTCATGACCGATACGGCGAAGATGGCCGATGTCGTCCTGCCTGCGACGACATTCCTTGAGCATGACGATATCTATCGCGGCGGTGGGCAGCAGCATGTGGTTCTGGGGCCGAAGCTGATCGAGCCTCTCGCCGATGCGCGTCCGAATATCTTCGTTATCAACGAACTGGCAAAGCGCCTCGGCGTTGGCGATCTGCCGGGCTTCGATTTGGATGAACGCACGCTGATCGACAATATGAACGCCAATAGCGACCTGCCGCAATTCGACGAATTGAAGGAAAAGCGCTTTGTCGATCTGCAGCCACCCTTCGAAGAAGCGCATTATATCAATGGCTTCAAATGGCCGGATGGCAAATTCCGCTTTCGTCCTGACTGGACCGGAAGCCCGTCGCCGAACAAGCCGCCGGAAGTCATGGGGCTGCAGGGCCCCTTCCAGTCGATACCGGAATTTCCGGACCATTGGGAAGTGATCGAAACGGCGGATGCCGAGCATCCATTCCGGATGACGACCTCACCGGCGCATAATTTCCTGAATTCGACCTTTGCCGAGACGCCCACGTCGCTTGCCAAGGAAATCCGGCCTGAACTGCTTATCCATCCCGACGATGCGGCTGAGCTTGGCATCGAGAATGGCGAGCGGATCGAGATAGGCAATCATCGCGGCGAGCTGGTGCTTCATGCCGTGCTGCGTGCCGGGCAAAAGCGTGGTGTTGTGGTGTCGGAGGGCATTTTCCCGAACTCGACATTCGAGCGCGGCGAGGGGATCAATATATTGATCGGCGCTGAACCTGCCGCACCCTATGGCGGGCTGGCGGTGCATGATACCAAGATCTGGATTCGAAAAATAAACTCATAAATATTTATCCAACAACGCCGGGGCGCATATATAAACTATATATGCGCCCCGGCGTTGTTGTTTATTCGCGCTGCTCGTTAGCCAGCGTAACGCAGTTTCAGCTTGGAAACACCCACAGCTGCATTCAGGCCGCGCTGGCCCTGAAGCGAGATCGGCTGAAGCGAAATCGTCTTCCACGAACCGCCGGTCAGGATGTTGGTGCCGAAGCCGACGCCGATCGCTGCATTGGCAGATGCGCCGACATAACGGCCCTGAAGAGCGCCCTCGGGACGAACGGTGGGAGCCCAGACGGCCCAGGCGACACGACCGCCATTGATGAAGCCGACATCGATGCCGAGCTTGGTAATCGTCCCTGTATAACGTTCAGCTGGACCACGTCCACGGGCTGGGCTGAATACGCAGTCCACATCCTGCTGGCTGCCGATGATGACGCCGATGGCAGGGGAGATATCGCAGGACAGCGTGCCGACTTCCGAGCGCGGCTGGGTGCGACCCGAAGCGGGAGGAGCTACGTAGTCGGCAGCAATGGCTGGAGCCGTGACCGCAATGCCTGAAATGACGGCCATTGCCGAAAGGAAGGAAGTCGAAAAACGGAGAGACATGTCCTTGTCCTCTTCTAAAACACACATTGAAAGAGACGCTTACACGTCCCTTAACGAGATTTGCCGAAGCAAGTTCCGTTACGAAGGGGAATTAGAGCTTTTTGCGGGAAATTAAAGTTTTATTAACAAAAAACTTCGTCTGTGATTAATTTGCCGCGGTTGAACATGGAAAGAGCGCCATCAGGCGCTCAAAACCATCGCATCGGCCATATCCGGCTGGCCGTTTTGCTCATCGGCAAATTTACGTAGGGCCAGCGCATAAAGTTGATGTTCGGCTTTGAGAACGCGGGCTGCGAGCGCTTCGGCATCGTCACCAGCGAGCACCGGAACTGCCGCTTGTGCGAGAATCGGACCTTCATCCATTCCTTCCGTGACCAGATGAACGGTGCAGCCTGCGACTTTCATGCCTGCATCCAATGCCCGCTGATGGGTGTGTAGCCCAGGGAAAAGCGGGAGCAGGGAGGGATGAATATTGAGGATGCGGCCTTCATAGGGAACAATAAAGCGGCCCGACAAGAGGCGCATATAGCCGGCAAGGCAGATCATATCCGGTTTCAACGCGGCGAGCGCGTCCAGAATGGCATCTTCATGCTCATCCTTCGAGGCAAAGTCCTTGCGCTTGAAAACCTGTGTGGCGATACCGGCAGCCTTTGCCTTGGCAAGGCCGCCAGCTTCTTCCTTGTCGGAAAAGACCGCCACCACTTCCGCCGGAAAATCGGCGGCTTGCGCAGCGCGGATCAACGCCTCCATATTGGAGCCGCCGCCCGAAATGAAGATGACGACCCGCTTGCGGCTCATAGGGAAAGCGTACCCTTATAGACGACGCCGTCCTTGTCACGCTTCACCATCTGGCCGAGCGTGACAACCTTTTCGCCTTCAGCGGCAAGGGCAGCCACGACTTCCTCGACCTTTTCAGGCTTCACGACGGCAATCATGCCGATGCCGCAATTGAATGTGCGCAGCATTTCGTTCGGCTCGACGCCGCCCGTCTTGGCAAGCCAGGAGAAGACCGCCGGAACGGAAATCGACTCAAGATCGATTTCGGCAGCGAGACCTTCCGGCAGGACGCGCGGAATATTGTCGGGAAAACCGCCGCCGGTGATGTGGGCCAGCGCCTTGATGCCGTCCGAAGCGCGGATCGCGGCAAGAAGAGGCTTCACATAAATGCGTGTCGGGGTCAGCAGCGCTTCGCCGAGCGTCGCGCCCGGCTGGAACGGGGCATCGGACTTCCAGCCAAGGCCGGAGAGTTCGACGATGCGGCGCACCAGAGAAAATCCGTTGGAATGCACACCGGACGAAGCAAGGCCGAGTATGACATCACCTTCGGCAATGTCGCCACGCGGCAGCAGACGGTCGCGTTCAGCCGCACCAACCGCGAAACCGGCAAGATCATAATCGCCGTCGCGATACATGCCGGGCATTTCAGCGGTTTCACCGCCGATCAGTGCGCTACCGGCTTGTCGGCATCCTTCTGCGATACCCGCAACGATATCGACACCCTGATCCGGCGAAAGCTTGCCCGTCGCAAAATAGTCGAGGAAGAAAAGCGGTTCAGCACCCTGAACGACGAGATCGTTGACGCACATGGCAACAAGATCAATGCCCACCGTGTCGTGCTTGTCGGCATCGATGGCGATCTTCAGCTTGGTGCCGACACCGTCATTGGCGGCAACGAGTACCGGATCCTTGAAGCCAGCAGCCTTGAGGTCGAACAGCCCGCCAAAGCCGCCAATCTCGCCATCCGCACCGGGGCGGCGCGTGGAGCGCACGAGCGGCTTGATCTTCTCGACCATCAGATTACCAGCATCGATGTCGACACCAGCCTGCGCATAGGTCAGGCCGTTCTGGCCAACAGGCTTATCGGCGGGCTTATTTTCCATGGTCATGGCCTGCTCCTGAAATTGGGTGCTTATCCACGCAGCTGTTTAATGCATTTTCGGCAAAAGCGTGTAACGGTTTTGCTCAAGAAAAATGCGATAAACAGAGAATGTGCGCGCAATGGCACGAGACGGCGCTGCCTGCAAGGCCACAAAGCTCGAAAAGAGCGAAACAGTGCAGGATTCTGCCTGAAATCGTAAAGCACTGTCCATAACTCGATAGAAGGTTGTGTTTCGTCAGGCTTTTCGCACAGACATTGCAATCCTCAGTAACCGTTCTAACTTGTTCCCGTTCGCACTAAGATATCCGTAACGCCATTCTGCTATCAGGACTGGCTCTATCCAATACGTTTCCTGGAAATAGATGCACATGGTCAAGAAACCGACACCCACGCGCACGAGCGCCAGCCGAACGATCCGTCAGTCGGAAGCGACAGTTCGTGATGGCGACATTCACGTCAATGTGGAAGTCGGCGCGCTGACCGGCTCTTCGGTGCGCCGTCAGGCGATGTTCTGGGTGGGGACCGTCGCGGTCTTCGTTCTGTTCCTGATCGTATTCAGTTCAGTGCTGTTGCCTTTTGTTGCGGGCATGGCGCTGGCCTATTTCCTCGACCCTGTCGCAGACAGGCTGGAACGTTTCGGCTTGTCCCGGCTTACGGCCACAATCGTCATCCTGCTCATCTTCCTGATGGCGCTGGTAGTCGGCCTGATGATTATTGTGCCGATCTTGGCAACCCAGCTAGCCGACTTCATTTCTAAAATTCCAGACTACATCACACAACTTCAGTCGCTTCTGGCAAACGAAGATTCGCAATGGCTGAAGAAATATATCGGTATTGACAGTTCGGTCATTCAGCAGAATCTGAGTTCTCTGCTCCAGCAGGGCGCCGGGTTCATGTCGACCTTGCTTCAATCCCTGTGGAATTCGGGGAAATCGCTGATCGATATTGCGGGCCTTTTCGTCGTCACGCCGGTGGTCGCTTTCTATATGCTGTTGGACTGGGACCGCATGGTCTCGAGCATCGATTCATGGGTGCCGCGCCGCCAGCTTCACACCGTGCGCCGCATTGCCGCTGAGATGAATGCTGCCGTCGCCGGTTTCATTCGCGGGCAGGGAACGCTCTGTCTCATTCTGGGAACCTATTACGCCATCGGTCTCACGCTGACCGGGCTTAATTTCGGCCTGTTGATCGGCTTTTTTGCCGGTCTCATCAGCTTTATTCCCTATATCGGTTCCTTTGTCGGCCTGGCGCTTGCCATCGGTGTGGCGCTGGTGCAGTTCTGGCCTGATTGGATCATGATCTGTGCCGTCGCGGGTGTGTTTTTCCTTGGTCAGTTTGTGGAAGGAAACATCCTCCAGCCGAAGCTCGTCGGCTCGTCCGTGGGGCTTCATCCGGTCTGGCTTATGTTCGCTCTTTTTGCCTTCGGTTCGCTGTTCGGATTTACAGGAATGCTGGTGGCAGTGCCCGCAGCGGCTGCAGTCGGGGTGCTTGTGCGGTTCGCATTGAATAGCTATCTCCACTCACCGATGTATGATCCTGCCTACCATCAGCCGAACCCCGACGCCGGGCCGCTGATAGAGGCAGGCGAGAATGCAGGCAAAGAGAAATGAGATTGGGTCGTAACCGGGCAAGGTTTGAAACGGGATTTGCAGGAGGCCGCGATGCGTGAGGCACCGCGCCAGATTCCGTTGAATCTTGAGCATCAGCCCGGTTATCATCGGGAAGACATGATCGTCACGGGCTCCAACCGTGCCGCTGTCGATCTTATCGATCGCTGGCCGAACTGGCTGTCGCCTGTCACGATCCTTGCCGGGCCGACGGGGTCAGGCAAGACGCATCTGGCGGAAATCTGGCGCGCCGGAACAGGTGCGCTTCTGGTAGACCCCACGAACATTACCGAGGAAGCTGTAAACGGCGCTGCCGAATATCCGGTGCTGATCGATGATATTGGTGCTGCTCCTTTCGATGAAACCGGACTTTTCCATCTCATCAACAGCGTCCGGCAGAATGCGGCTCAGGGTCTTGGGCCTTCCCTGCTGATGACCTCCCGTCTGTGGCCAGCCAACTGGAACGTCAAGCTCCCTGATCTTGCCTCGCGTCTCAAGGCCGCAACCGTCGTGGAAATTTCAGAACCGGACGATCTGCTGCTTTCCGGCGTCATTCACAAACTCTTCGCGGACCGGCAGGTAAGCGTCGAGCCGCATGTCGTCGCCTATCTGGTGAGCCGGATCGAGCGCTCGCTTCTGTCTGCGATCCAGATCGTCGACAAGCTTGACCGGGCGGCACTTGAGCAGAAAAGCCGTATCACGCGCACGCTTGCCGCTCAGGTTCTGGCGGGCAGCGAACAGCCGGAACGCTGAGGATGAAGATAGCGGTCACCGGAGCGGGTGGTTTTATCGGAAGCGCACTCACTCAAGTGCTAACCGGGGAAGGGCATGATGTCCTGCCTCTGTCCCGGAATGAACTGTCTGATCCGGATTTTTCAGGTGTGGAAACGGTTGTTCATTGTGCAGCACTTGCTCACCGCACCGGCGCGGAACGACCGGATGCAGATACATTCGATGCGGTCAATCATCGACTGGCCGTGGAACTTGCTGCCAAGGCAAAAGCCGCCGGTGTAAGACGCTTCGTGTTTGTATCTACGATCTATACGATTGCGGGAAACCCATCGCCGCTGACGCCAGACATGCCGCTGAGGCCGCGTGATGATTACGGCCGTGCCAAGGCAAAGGCGGAAGCCGATCTGCGTGAACTCAACGGTATCGAGGTCGTCATTGCACGCCCGGTTCTCGTTTATGGTCCCGGAGCGCGGGCGAACCTGAAAGCCTTGATAAAGCTCTGCGATAGCGGGTTGCCGCTGCCGTTCGGTCTGGCGGACAACAGGCGCAGTTTCGTCTCGCTTGAAAACGTCGCACATGCGCTGACATTCTTAAGCGTTGCGCCTGCAGAAAAAGTTGCAGGGCGGGTGTTTCATCTTGCGGAGCCGCAACCCCGCTCCACAAAAGAGCTCGTGACGAAGCTGCGTGCTGCCTTGGGAAAGCCTGTGCGTCTTGTACCCGTTCCACCGGTCTTTATGCGGGTATTGCTTTCGGCAGTGGGCAAAAGCGGTCTCTACGACCAGCTTTATGGCGATCTGGTCGCGGACAGTTCGTCGCTGATTGAAGCAGGATTCGACTATTTGCCCGGTGACCAGCAACTCGAAGCAATGGCGCGTGGTCTGGATTAGAGCATGTCTCCCAAAAGTGGGAACCGGTTTTGGGATAAAGACATGCGTAAAAACAAAGAGATAGAGCGGTTCCAGCGACTCCGTTTTAACCGGAACCGCTCTAGTTTTTCTGGCCGATAGCTTTGGGCGGCTCCATGCGCGAATGCGCTGGATTTGGAGCCTGTTTCGGTGCGGCTGCCGTTGCAGTTTGCGTCTTCCTGGTAACCGAGCCGGTGATCAGGCTTGCGCTGTCAGGCTTGTTGCGTCCACCGATAAGCTGATCTTCATGCACCCAGCCGATCATGTTCGTCTTCGGGACGATCACGCGATGCCAGCGTCCGGTCTTTCCATAGGAGCGCATCTCACGGCCTTTTTCCACGACGCCGATGGATGGCGACTTGTCCCACGCATTCTTATGGATGGTGAGTCGCGCCTTGGCATAAATCACCGAAGGCGAGCTTGCGGGAGTGTTGACGCCACGCGGCGGCATGGAGCGCAGTGCAGCGGCTGGTGGGGACACGACAACCTGATTTGTGGGGCGGGGCGGGGTGGCGGTCTGGATTGCTGCCTGCTGTACCGGCTTTTGCGGTGCGGGTGCCATAACGGGCGCCGATGGACGCGGCACAGGGCCGACGGCAGCGCCATAATCCTTCGACCACGCCTTGTTCTCGGGGGCCTTGCTTTCGGGTGCTTTGCTGGTGACGGTCGCCTTTGGCTCGGTTCTCGCAGATGACTGTGTGTTCGGCTTGGAAGCGGGGCGCTGGAACAGGGCTGTGATCGCGGCTTGCGGGCTCTTGTGCTGCGAGGTTGCCCACAGGCTGAAAGCACCAAGGCCGAGGATTGCGGCAAGCGCGAGCATGGGAGTGGACGAGCCGGACGACTTGCCCGACGACCTGGCCGAGCGCTTTGTGGAGCGCTTGGGCGTGCGGGTGGTGCGTTTCCGTGCAGCCATCGTCTGTCTCCTGTTCGAATCGCGATGGGGAGACGCTACCAATTGTTCCTTCGCATTTGGTTACCGCAGCATCGGGCGCGAACGGCTGGAACGACGAATCGGAAACAAAAAACGCCGCTTTCGCGGCGTTTCAAGGTGGATTGGTGAAGACTTACTGGTGCCCAGACGTCTTGTCATCGCAAGAGGTCTGGCCTGAAGCCTTCTCCTGCTGCCGTTGGTTGGCTTCGCTTGCTTCAACTGCGTTGCGCAACTCTGCCCATTCGCGTTCATGACGACGATAAAGCTCGTCGGAAACAGTCTGGATACCCATTTCGGTCCTCCGTTTTATCTGGTGCCCCAAATAACATGGCGAAGTCCGAAACGTTGCATCACAAAGCGTAAGCGTTTGAAATCTTAATCGGTTTATATGTTTATAACGTCTTGCCGATTTCAGTTTTCCTGAATGGAAACACCACCTTCTCCGATTTTCATCTCAATCCCTGCGGGTTTGGTCTCTTCGCGATAGACATAAACCGCAAGACCTGCAGCCACGACAATCAGCGCGCCAATAATCAGATAAAGCCCGTTTCTATTCACATTCAGTCTCCAGCTGGTTGATGGTGAAGTGGGAACGTTCGCGCGCGTGATTTGGTTCCGCAGAACATGATGACCACAAAAATGCGCCATCCTGTTTTTATTGAATGGAAAAAACACAAACTGGCAAATTTGCCTCTTGCTTTATCTCTTTGGATTATCTAGTGAAGCCGCACCGCTTGAAAGCGACGGAGCGTAGCGCAGTCTGGTAGCGCACCTGATTTGGGATCAGGGGGTCGCAGGTTCGAATCCTGCCGCTCCGACCATCTTCCCCAAGATTTGAAATGGTCGATATATGAACGCCCCGGCACAGGCTGTGGCGTGCGTCTTTATCGCGTTGACATGCATTCCCGTGTAAACTATTGGCTTGGTGGATTTTCAGCTCCCCCAGCGGGGCAAGAGAGTAGTTCAGGGTTCTTCAAATGGTTGCACGTATTTACCGTCCAGCTAAGACTGCAATGCAGTCCGGTCAGGCTAAGACAGACCAATGGCTTCTGGAATATGAACCGGAAAGCCCGCGTATGGTCGAGCCTTTGATGGGCTACACTTCTTCAGGTGATATGAAGAGCCAGATTCGTCTGTTCTTCGCCACGCAGGAAGAAGCAGTCGATTATGCAAAGCGCAATGGCATCGCCTATCGCATTACGGAACCGAATGAGCCGAAGCGCCGCAAGGTTTCCTACTCGGACAATTTCCGCTTCGACCGGACGATGCCCTGGACGCATTGAGACGCATTGATTGCCTGTTTAGCCTGACACTTGTTTCAGGCCGGGCAATGCGATAATTCGGCAGGGCTTTGCTGGCAAAGCCCTGTGCACATTGAAATATCTTCGATCTTTTTCGAAAGGCGAGGTCCCGTAGCTCAGTTGGATAGAGCGTCAGCCTTCTAAGCTGAATGTCACAGGTTCGAATCCTGTCGGGATCGCCACCCCCCCACGCTTATCGATTATTTCGCCAGATTGCTGTTCTGGCGCTAGCTGTATCAACGCATTTCATCCGCCAACCAGGCGCGGACTGCCTGCACTTTGGGGTGCGCTTCTTTGCTTGGGGCGAATACGAGATCGTAGCCATACTCGACGTCGAGCTGGTATTCCGGGAAGAGCTCAACCAAGCGGCTCGCTGCGAGGTCCTCGGAAATCAGGACGCTCCGGCCAAGGGCTATGCCTTCTCCCCTGATGGCGGCATCAATGGCCATGCTCCCATGGCTGAAACCTTGCCCTCGTGTCTGGATCGCAGGCATTCCCGCCAAAGCGAACCAGTTCTGCCAATTCGCTTTCAAACCGTTTTCGTGAAGAAGCTGGCACTGCAACAGGTCGCGAGGCGAGGATATGACGGCGACACGTTCCAGATACAAGGGCGAGCATACCGGCGATACGGTCTCATTCATGATCCGTTCGGAGGAGGCGCCCGCATAATGCCCGGTCCCGTAGCGTATGGCGGCATCAACTTTCCCGCGCGTGAAGTCGAGGTCGGCGTCGGTCACCTCCAGCTGGATATCGAATTCCGGATAGCGCGCAACCAGACGATGAAGCCGCTGGGTAAGCCACTTGCTGGCAAATGATACGCCCGTGCTTACCACCAGCTGTGTGTCGTCGGATTTCTGTCTCAGGGTTTCGGCTTCTCTCGATAATTCAGCCAGCAGGCGGGTTACCGCGCTGAAGAACAAGGAACCCTCTTCGGTCAGCTCGATCTTTCGGGTCATCCGGTGGAACAGACGGATGCCGAGATCGTCTTCCAGTGTTTTGATCTGACGGCTGACGGCTCCGTGAGTGAGGCATAGTTCTTCCGCAGCCAGCGTCATGCTTAATCTGCGCGCTGTGGCTTCAAAAGCTTTGAGTGTTTGTAGAGGCGGTAATTGCTGCAACATATATGTGAATATAAATCACGCATCGAGTGAAAACAAATCGATTGTCGTCAGATTATGAAAGCCGATAATTGAAGCCTGCGCACATTGAAAAGCAGGAGAATGCGACTCAAAACGTGGTTCTTATTCCCTAAGACATCAATCGACATGCCTTTGGTATTCGGTCTGAATGGAGTCGCAAAGATCACGCATGGCGTGCTGAAAGGCTGGTCAGGATGCCCCATGCCATTTGCGAAAGGTCCTTCATCTGCCATTGGCGCAACGGTTCCCTTCCTCGTCTAGACTGAAACAGCGATGCAATCAGAAGCCACAATGCAACCGGGTGTTGCCTCCTCGTTCAAAAGCCTTTCCGCCATGCTCGGCCTCGCGGTGATGTGGGGCTTGTCCATTCCGGTGACCAAGCTCGGACTCCAGACAATGCCGCCGCTGACGCTGACCGCATTGCGGTTTGGCATAGCTGTTCCGCTTCTGCTGCTCTTCGTTCTGGGCAAACAAAGACTTCCACTCAAGGCTTTTCCCAGACTGGCAGGGTTGGGTGTTCTGGGCATCGGCATTGGTCAGGTTTCACAGACATTGGGTGTTGCCGGCACATCGGCATCAGTCGGAACGATTATTTCCGCTACCATTCCGCTGTTTGTCGTCGTTTTTGCAGCCCTTCGCCTGAAGCAGGCCGTTTCAGGCGTGCAGATGCTCGGACTGTTTGCCGCCTTTGTGGGAATCGGTCTGGTCGCTCTGGAAAAGGGCGATCCGTCTGCGGTTGGAACGCAAAACAGTCTCGTCGGTGCAAGCTTCCTGCTGCTGTCGGCAGTCGCTATCGCCTTCTATTATGTGTGGAGCGTTCAGCTCACGGTTCAGTACGGGACAGCCACAGTTGTCGCATGGAGCACTTTGTTCGGCTTGCTGGCACTCTTGCCGTTTGCCGGATGGGAAATCTCGACCGTCGATTTTCAGCTCAATTATGTTGCAATCGTTTCAGCGATCTATCTCGGCTTCATTGTGAGCGTTGCTGGTTTTTTCCTCTGGCTTCATCTCCTGCGGACGGTTCCGGCCAGAACGGCTGCCAGTGTTCAGTATCTGCAGCCTGTCTTCGGGGTCATGGCTTCGTCGATCATGTTTGGCGATACGATGGGGTGGTATTTCGCTGCCGGTGTCACACTTGTTTTAATCGGCCTGGCACTGACGATCTTCACGAAGCGACAAAGGCAATGAATATCGATATCGGGCCAATTTAAGCTGCAAGAAGGCCAAAAGCACAGGCTCGGTCTTGAGCATATTGCAAAGGCCTGACAGAGGAGCGCGTTATTGCAACCGACATGGAGGCCATCTTGCACAAGCAAACCACGGCACAACTGGCCTTGGGCCTTTTGGATTGGAATCGAAAGCATCTGGCTCAAGGCGGAGCACTTACCGAGGTAATCATAGCGGAGAAATTCGCAGACCAGTTCGTCGTCAAGGCCAATGGACGCGTCCATCCTGCCAATCATGCCAATTATCTGGCCTTTCTGAATGGTTTCCGCAGCACCATCCATTCCATCGACTACGATGTGCAAGACGTTGTGGCGGAAGGAAACTCAGCCGTTCTGGCAATGACCGCTACAGTTGTGCGTCTTGATGAAACGACGGATCAATTCGAAGCGATGCTGCTTTTGAAATTCGATGAAGCTGACCTTGTCACTCTCTGGCACGAAGTTTACCTGAAAACACAATAGGGCGCGGTACGAGGCTTCCAGCAAAGACAGAACGCCGCGAGCACTTCGCGGCGTTTCAATTTCTGTTCGGATGTCCGTTATTGTCCGTGTGGACCGTCGGGAACGCGGTGCCTCATATAGACACGTGGCCGGTCATTCCCGTGCCAACCTGGACGATCACGCCATCCACGGCGATCCCAATGTCTGTCGCGGTAGTAGCGACGATCGCGATACCAATAGTCATCCCGGTCATTGAGAGCAGAGCCTATGGCGACGCCAGCGATAAGCGGAATGCCGATGAGCGCAGCTGTTCGACCGAAATCATCGGAGTAACCACCAGATGTTCCCTCGCGAAATGCCAGATAGCGCGACGATGCCCAGCCATAGGTCGGGCCGTAGCTGACCTGACACCAGCCATAACCGGATGTACAGCCACGCACGGTCAAAGGCGCTCCACTGGGTATGGAACCCAGCGTCGCATAGCGCGTGCCGGGGCCTGTTCGAATATTGAGGTTGGTGGTGGATATGGCGTTCGCCGCCTGCGCTGCGCCCGCCGCAAATACGCCCAAGGCAACAAGCGCGGCTTTGAGAGCAAGCTTCATCGGAGTTCTCCCTGAACTGTCTCTATTGTCTATAAAACGACATCGATGAGCGAAGGTTCCAATCAGGGCAGACAGGTCGTGCGTGCCGAATAACAAAAGCGCCGGAAAACCGGCGCTTTCGAGGATCTTTGCGGATTGCTGGAACTATCGTCTGCAGCGAGCCACATACATGCGGCCATGACGGTCGCGATATTGGCAGTTGCCGTTGCGCAGTTCGCGCACCAGAAGACCACCCAATGCGCCCGCACCTGCGCCGATCAGCGCGCCACGTCCGCCGCCAGCAATGCCGCCAATGATGGCACCTGCGCCGGTGCCGATGGAGATATCCTTTTCGGTGGTCGTGCAGCCCGTTATTGCGAGCAGGGCCACCAATCCAAGCGCCACTTTCCGCATCACTGTCTCCTCCTGAGAAATACCAGACTAAGCTTAAACGATTGATTTCATGATCGGTTGCGTTCGAACCTGCAGGCCCGGACGAAAAATATCACAGATCGAAACAGCGTCAGTGGCGACGATGGCGAAGGATGACCGCAATCGCCAACCCAGCCAGTCCGAACGCGATAACGCCTTGCAGAATGAAAACCCAGTTCATCATGATGTAGTCCTTTGACACTTACCTCATTGAGAGGCGCGTACGAATTTGGGTTCTACCTAGCGCATTTTAGTCGGATGGGAAACGCAAGATAATGGCTTTAAGCTGGAGCGCATCCCGAAAAGTGCGACGCGCCTACACAAGGAAATCAGTTCGCTGGACTGATTTCTGATCCTGTTTCGATTGGACATGGTACGCTTTGATAAAAACTAATCGTATGAAATCATTAAATTTATTTAATGGGAGTATTCACTTGGCGTTCACGTTGGCGAGCGCATTTTCCTTACATCGAATAAACAAAGGAAGCCGATATGAAGCCGATCGTTATTGCTCTTACTGCCTTTTCCTTTCTCGCTGCTCCTGCTGCGATGGCTCAGCCTTATCCGTCGCAACATGGCAAGCCGTCTTACAGCCAGATGCACAAAGGCGGTCCGAAATATGATGCGCGTAAATATGACAATCGCCGTCACCAGAGCTGGAAGAAGGGCAACCGTCTGCCACCAAACTACCGCGGCCACGTCGTGAACAACTATTCTGGCTACAAGCTGCGCAAGCCGCCACGCGGCTATCACTGGGTCAAGGTCAACAACGATTATATGTTGATCAGCATCGCAACCGGTATCATTTCGTCCATCGTGGCGGGCCGGTAAATAATCTGCACAAGAAAGGCGGCCATTGGCCGCCTTTTCCATGTCTGCAATGTCAGTTCTCGGGGCCAAAATATTTGGCTTTCAGCTTGGCGACCTCTTCACTCTCGTGAGCACTGATGATTGCCACGCTGGCGGGTTTGACGAGTTCACTATGGCGCGGAAAGGCAAAACCATACTTGTCCGGGCTGAATACAGTGCCTACCAGATCGACAGGCTGGTCGGCGTGCTGGTGGGCGTAATATTCCAGAACCGGCCCGTCACCGACGATTGCCGCAATTTCATCGCTGACCAGTGCGTTTACCGCTTCGGGCATGTGATCGAAAGGCACTGTCGCGATGGAGCGGGACTTCAGAAACTGTTCAGCGACACTGCCTGCACGAACGCCGACGGATTTTCCCTGCAGGTCGGAAAGGCTCGCAATGCTGTTATCGATATGGGCGACGGTCATGACACTCGTAATTGACGAGGTCATGTAGGCGATTATCGCTATGCCAAATACCATCCAGAATGTCTGCCAGATGCGTCCCATCCAACCGAACAGGTTTTTGCGTGAAGTTTTGCCAGACGTCGCAATGGAAACCACGTGATAGAAACTCTCTGCCAGTCCCTCGCGCCAGCGTTTCGGAAAGCCTTCATCAAAACGCCTGTCGAAGATCGTCAGCAATACCGTGGCCGCAACGAGAATGCCGAGGATCCAGGCATAGGTCGCCAGATGCCCCGCATCATCAAGGCGGCTGATGAGATCGTCCCAGCCGCTTCCTGCCTGGGTATGCACCATGATGCGCAAGCCAGCATTGAACCATGGATGGGTGAAATCCACGATCTCGGCACGCTGTTCCGTGATTGTCAGATTGGTTACGGCGGCTTCGACTTTACCTTCTGACACGGCTTTTACGAGTTCGGTGTAGTTCGGATACTCCACATATTGCGAAGCAAGGTTCATGCGTGCGGCAATATCCTGCCATATATCGATAGCCATGCCGGAATAGGCATTGCCCTGCTTGTTGACGAAAGGCTCACTCACATAAACGCCAACCTGTACCGGCTTGGGTGCTTGCTGCGCATAAGACGCTGACGAGAATGCCACCAAGAGTAGAATTAGAAGATATTTGTATAAACTGCGGTTGAAGAAGCTATTCATTGGCGTCAACGACAAGGCACGTCCCCAAAATTTCCAGTACTTGCGGTAGTCTGGATAAGATCGATATTTTAATTATATTATATTTACTTCAATGGACACCCTTATGTTCCGAGCAATATTATTATTAGTACTTACTAATTTAATTTGTTCTCTGGTCCGGTGGAATATGGAACCGAACGCCCTCCTGTTCAGTTATTGCGGCTAACAAGCCGAAGGTCACAACACGGCTAAAGAGGGGTTTATGGAGATTATCGACAATCCGGATTCTGCGGTGCGTCCGATCACGTCGGCGCCGCCACGTCTGCCGACCCTGGCGGCAATGGCTGTCGCCGTTGCCATTCTCTATTTTGCAAAAGACGTTTTTCTGCCTCTTGCCATAGCGGTGCTGCTGACATTTGCGCTTGCGCCGATTGTCGCCTTTCTGCGTAGGGCTGGTCTTCCACGGCTGTTCGCGGTGATTACGAGTGTGGCCGGTGGCTTTCTGATCGTCGCAGTCTTCAGCGCGGTCGTTGCCTTTCAGGTTTCTGAGGTCGGGCAGAATATCTCAATCTATCAGTACAACATCATCGAGAAGATCAGGACACTCAAGGAAGCGAGCTCAGACAACAGTTTCTTTGACAGGCTCAACCGCTTTGCCGAGCGCATAGGCACGGAAATCAACAGGCCGGAACAGAAAACACAGGCGCTGCCTTCGGATCAGCCGGAGGAAAAGCCGCTACTCGTCCAGATATTCGCGCCGCGCCATCCGGTTGAAACGCTCCGGAGCATAATCGAACCGCTCGTCGGTCCGCTGGCGACGACAGGTCTCGTCGTGGTTGTGGTGATTTTCATGCTGCTCGAACGGGAGGAGCTGCGGGATCGCTTCATAAGGCTGGTCGGCTATGGCGATCTTCACCGCACGACCGAAGCGTTGCAGGATGCGGGAAAGCGGGTTGGACAATATCTGCTGACGCAGCTTGTGGTGAATATTACCTATGGAGTGCCACTCGCTTTCGGACTTTGGATTTTGGGTATTCCGAATGCAGCTCTATGGGGAATGCTGGCAATCGTTTTGCGGTTCGTTCCCTATATTGGCCCGGTTATCGCGGCGATCCTGCCGCTGTTCCTTGCCTTTGCCGTTGCACCCGGCTGGAGCCTGCTCCTCTGGACAATCGGGCTCTTCGTCATCATCGAGCTTCTTATAAACAATGTGATCGAACCTTGGCTCTATGGTTCGCGCACCGGCCTTTCGCCGCTTGCAATCATCGTTTCGGCCATTTTCTGGACTTGGCTCTGGGGCCCGGTCGGGCTGGTCTTGTCGACGCCTCTGACGGTCTGTCTCGTGGTGCTGGGGCGTCATGTGCCGCAATTCGAGTTTCTGGAAATCCTGTTCGGCAATGAGCCCGTGCTCGATCCGAAGGAACGTCTCTATCAGCGCCTCCTGGCCGGAGACCCGGATGAGGCCACGGATAATGCCGAGGAAATGCTGGAACGGAAATATCTGGTTGAGTTTTACGGTTCGGTCGCGATCCCGGCGCTCCTGATGGCGGAGCGGGACCGTCTGCGCGGTGTTCTGACCGAGCCGCAATTGCAGATCGTTGACGAAAGCACGAAGACGCTGGTGGCCAATCTGGAACAGATTGCGAGCGAGGAGGAGGGTGACGACGAAGAGATCGCGATTGAGAATCCCGATGGCGATGGCAGCGCATCCGATCTGGAACTTCCTTCCGGCGAAGGCCGGTCGCTGCTGACATTCGGGGGACGGAAGGGGCTCGACGACACGGCTGCGATCATGCTGGCGCAGGTGCTTGCCGTGCAGGGCGCGTCGGCAGAAGCCGTCGTGCATGATGCGCTCAAGCCCGCCAATCTCAGGGCGCTGGATCTTTCCGGCAGGGATACGCTGATAATCTGCTTTCTGGATCAGCAGGCGGCGCGTCACGCCCGGTTTGCCGTACGTCGTCTGCGACGGCTGCGGCCCTCTCTGCGCATTGGCGTGGTGCTGTGGCACGATCCGAGCGAAGCACGATCCGTTGACCGGGAGGCGTTGCGGGAAGAAATGCAGGCGGATTTCGTCGCCTGCACCATGATAGAGGCCGTCGTGGAAGGCCTCTCTGAAATCGAACCGAAGCCCTTGAAGGCGGCAAAGAAAACGGTCCGCGCGCGGTCACGCAAGATGGCCGCTGCAAAACCGGCTTAGATCGCCGCAAACCCCTTTTCGAGGTCTGCAATGAGGTCCGGCACGTCTTCCAGACCAATCTGCAGGCGGATCACCGGGCCCGGATAGTCGCCCTTGGCCACGGTGCGGTCATCGAGGCGGACATGAACTGCGAGGCTTTCATAGCCGCCCCAGGAATAACCGAGGCCGAAAATCTCAAGCGCATCGAGGAAAGCATGGGCTTCCTTCTGCCCGCCGCTGGCGAGCACGATGGAGAAAATACCGGCTGAACCGGAGAAGTCCCGCTTCCAGATTTCATGACCCGGATGGCTTTCCAGTGCCGGATGCAGAACCCGGTCGACAGCCGGGTGGCTTTCAAGCCAACGGGCGACGTCCAGTGCGCTCTTGCGGTGATGTTCCAGCCGCACGCCCATCGTGCGCATGCCGCGCAGGATCTGGTAGGTGTCGTCAGCTGATGTGCACAGTCCAAGCGTTCCGTGCGTTTCCAGAAGCTGCGGCCAGCATTTTTCATTGGCCGAAATCGTGCCAAACAGAATATCGGAGTGGCCGGACGGATATTTGGTCGAGGCATGGATGGTAATGTCCACGCCGAAATCGAGCGCCTTGAAGTAAAGCGGGGTGGCCCAGGTATTGTCCATCATGACGATGGCGCCGCCCTTGTGCGCTTCTTCAACGATGGCCGGAATATCCTGCATTTCAAACGTGTTCGACGCGGGTGATTCCGTGAACACGACCTTGGTGTTCGGGCGCATCAGCTTTGCAATGCCGGAACCGATCTCCGGATCGTAATATTCGACTTCCACGCCCATGCGCTTCAGGATCGTATCGGCAAAATGCCGGGTCGGATTGTAGATCGAATCGACAAACAGCACGTGATCGCCGGGCGACAGGAAGGCGAGAAGCGGAACGGTAACAGCGGCAAGACCGGACGGGACGCAGACCGTACCTGCCGAACCTTCCAGCGCATCAATGGCAGCGCAAAGCGCATCGCTGGTCGGTGTGCCACGCGTGCCATAAGTGTATTTCTGGCCACCGGTTGCCATCGTCTCTGCATCCGGGAAAAGCACGGTGGAGGCGCGGACAACGGGCGGATTGACGAAGCCATGATAATCGCGCGGCTGATAACCATCGTGAGCCAGCCGTGTGTTTATACCCAGCTTCTCTGTCTTGCCCTGCTGCTTAGTCACGAAAATGCCTCCAGACCATGTTGCATGCTATCCCACTGATTCTCGCCCACCGATTCTCGAACAAGAGGATTCTGCCGGGTCGCATCAAGGTCGGCTGCGGCAAAAAGATCTGCGATTCCGTTTGCGGCGGAAACTTTGAATACTTGGATAGGATGCGCGCGTTCCGGATGCAACCTCGCGTGCAATTTATTGCGTAAGAAGCTTTTGAAAGGGTATTTCTATTATGATGGCGTCAGGCACGGGAAGCATTTTTCTATATCCCTTTCGCGCGGCGCTGGAACTCCTTCGAGCTCTTCTGCGCCCGGCTTACAAGGGGGCGCCATCCTCATGGACGCTTGAGATGACCGCAATTGTGGTGCTTCTGCCGTTCATTATCCTCGTGCTGCATCTGTGGGATGCTGACATCGTTCGCGTCACGGTGCAGAGCACCAATTTCATCATGGAATTCCTGCGTGCGGTTACGGATGCGATTCGCACTATCGTCTGGCTGGCAATCGGCATTGTCGTCTGGCTCGTCACAGCGATACTGCTTTCGCCAAAACTGCGTGATAGTGCCAGACCATGGTTCGTGAAACTCCATAGCTGGGCAACGCTGGTGCTGACGTCGATTGTTGTGGGGAGCATCCCGACTGAAATCGGTAAACTCGCCATCGGTCGGGCGCGCCCGTTCCTGCTCGATGACGTGGGCGCAGCCTATTTCTCACCGTTCAAAGGCCAGTTTCTTTATGAAAGCTTCCCGTCAGGCCATTCCATGATGGCTGGCATCATGATGGTCTCGCTTTGGATATTCCTGCCGCGCTGGCGCGTCCTTACAGCCCCGGCATGTTTTCTCTTCGGGATCAGCAGGCTTGCCGCGGGCGCGCACTATCCGACCGACATCGTGGCCGGTCTGACGATCGGATTCGTGGCGACATGGTGGGTTGCCCGCTATATGGCGACGCGAAATATTATTTTTTCTTTGGATGGTGAAAGCGCGATGCCACGCGTCTGATTTCTATCAGGAGTTGCTCTCGGCATTGCCCATCTAGGGTGGTAGTCAAATTTAACCAATTGAATTAATTGAGTTATAATGCCGTATTCCAACTGGTTGCGGCATGATCTTCTCTGGAGAAGGTTTCTACCCAGAAATCGGGAAATCGTGTAAATTTTCAAATATTTCCCCCTCATCTTTTTTGGAGGCCAGCTCGCCGGGCTGCGTTATTGCCTTGACCAAAGGCAATTTTTCGCCTTCGATAAGACCCGTGAAGGCGGCAGGTTTGTCACTGCGCTCAAAAACAAGAATCGAAGACCGGAAAGCGGTCTCGGGCGAGGGGCAGCCTGCTGTATGGGCATGGGCTTGGGAGGTCACACGGCTTTTCCGACGGGTTTATGCAAAAATAAAGCAACAAGAGACGCTTGAGCCAAGGGTTCAGCGCTCTCCAGGGAACAAAAGGTTGCAGGCCAGATGAAAAAAACTCTTATGACGGGTGTATTGGGTGCGGCGGCGCTGTTTAGCGTAGCTTCGGGAGCATCCGCGGATACGCTTTCCGATGTGAAGGCGAAAGGTTTTCTGCAGTGCGGCGTTAATACGGGTCTGCTTGGCTTTGCTTCGCCCAACGACAAGGGTGAGTGGTCCGGCTTTGACGTAGACTATTGCCGCGCTGTGGCTTCTGCGATTTTCGGCGATCCAACCAAGGTGAAGTTCACGCCGCTGAACGCCAAGGAGCGTTTTACAGCCCTGCAGTCGGGTGAAGTGGACGTCCTGATCCGTAACACGACCTGGACGATCAGCCGCGACACTGCGCTTGGCCTTGATTTTGCTGGCATCAACTACTTTGACGGCCAGGGCTTCATGATCAATTCAAAGAAGCTGTCGGGCATCAATTCCGCATTGCAGCTTTCCGGCGCTTCCATCTGCGTTCAGGCCGGTACGACGACCGAGCTGAACATGGCCGACTATTTCCGCGCCAACAAGATGGAATATAACCCGGTTGTCTTCGAGAAGATCGAAGAAGCCAACGCCGCTTACGATTCCGGTCGTTGCGACGCCTATACGACCGACCAGTCCAGCCTCTACGGGGTTCGTCTGGCGCTTGCCAATCCGGATGATCACGTCATCTTGCCGGAAATCATCTCCAAGGAGCCATTCGGTCTGACCGTTCGTCAGGGCGATTCCAAGTGGGCGGACGTCGTTCGCTGGACCCATAATGCGCTGCTCAACGCCGAGGAATACGGCATTACGCAGGCCAATGTCGAAGAGATGAAGAAGTCCGACAATCCGGACATCAAGCGTCTTCTCGGTGTGGAAGCAGACACGAAGATCGGTACCGATCTCGGTCTCGACAATGACTGGGTGGTGAAGATCGTCAAGGGCGTCGGCAATTACGGTGAAATCTTCGAGCGCAATATCGGCGCCAGCAGCCCGCTCAAGATTGCACGTGGCATCAACGCCCAGTGGAACAAGGGCGGCCTGCAATACGGCGTCCCTGTGCGCTAACGGGCCCTTCTTTCCAGACTGATCATCGGCGGGTGCAGCAGCGCCCGCCGGATTTGTCGGCTCTGCAGTTTGTCCGTTTGCTACTGGCCTCGCATCGTGAGGGCATTTGAACGCTGATAAGCTGCTTTTTGGAATTCAACCGCGTCTTGCAGGCCCGCAAGCTCGAGATGAGCCTGAATTGGGAATGGCAAGACCGAACGGTTCGGCATTCGATGTCTCGATTTCAGGAATTGCTCCGCAGATGCGGTCAGCCTTTTCTGTTTGAGGTCGATGCAGCCAGCCGAGAGGCACAGGAAACATATGGCTTCCTATTCTGCAACTGAACGTCGCCAGGACAGCGGCGGAACTTCGCTCCTGTACGATCCGCGGATTCGCGGCATCTTCTATCAGGTCATTGTCTTTGGTGCGGTCATTGGCGCGATCTACTGGATTGTCGGCAACACGATCACCAATCTGCAGCGCGCAAACATTGCGTCCGGTTTCGCCTTCCTCAATGGGCGTGCCGGGTTTGATATCAGCCAGACGCTTATTCAGTACAACAGCGATTCGAACTATGGCCGGGCCTTTCTGGTTGGCCTCGTGAATACGCTTTACGTTGCCGCGCTGGGTGTCATTACGGCATCGATCATCGGGTTTCTGGTTGGTATCGGCCGTCTTTCGCGCAACTGGCTGATCCGCAAGATCTGCACGGTCTATGTGGAGATATTCCGCAATATTCCGCCGCTGCTCGTCATCTTCTTCTGGTATTTCGGCGTTCTGTCGGTCCTGCCGCAGGCCCGCGACAGCTTCTCGCTCCCGCTGGGCACTTACCTGAACAATCGCGGCTTCTTCATGCCATCTCCCATATGGGGTGAGGGGGCGTGGCTTCTGCCGGTGGCGCTTCTCATCGGCATCGTCGCTTCGATCATCGTCGCGCGTTGGGCAAAACGCCGCCAGATGGCAACCGGCCAGTCCTTTCACACGATACGCGTGTCCGCCGCCCTGATTATCGGCCTGCCGATACTGGCGCTGATCGCGACCGGTTTTCCGGTTTCGTTCGACTCGCCGAAGCTCGGAACGTTCAATCTGACCGGCGGCGCACAGATCAAGCCGGAGTTTCTGGCTCTGTTTCTGGCGCTTTCCTTCTATACGGCGTCCTTTATCGCTGAAACGGTTCGCGCCGGCGTTCTGGGCGTCAACAAGGGGCAGACCGAAGCTGCTTATGCAGTCGGGCTTCGTCCCGGCCAGACGATGCGTCTCATCATCGTGCCGCAGGCGCTGCGCATCATCATTCCACCGCTCTCGAGCCAGTATCTCAATCTTATCAAGAACTCGTCGCTCGCCATTGCCATCGGCTATCCCGATCTTGTCGCCGTAGGTGGCACGATCCTCAACCAGACCGGTCAATCGGTCGAAGTCGTGGCGATCTGGATGGTGATCTACCTGGGCATCAGCCTGATTGTGTCCGGCCTGATGAACTGGTTCAATGCCAAGATGGCGCTGGTGGAGAGGTGACAATGGAAAACGCAGATCTCCAATATGTCCGCTCGCAGATGGTGGATGGCGAAGCGCCGCCACGCTCCGTGCAGGGCATTTCGCACTGGTTGCGCGTCAATCTGTTCGCAACGCCTGTCGATGCGGCGCTGACCATTCTCGGCCTGCTGGCCGTGGCGTGGTTCCTCCCGCCAATCATCGAGTGGCTGTTCTTCAAGGCCGTTTGGACGGGTGCGGATCGCACGGCCTGCCTGACTGTCGCGCAGGGCGGCACGCAACCGGAAGGCTGGTCGGGCGCCTGCTGGGCATTCGTGAACGCGAAATACGAGCAGTTCATCTATGGCCGTTATCCGATTTCGGAACGCTGGCGCGTCAATCTGACGGCGCTGATCTTCGTCGTCCTGCTGGTGCCGCTGCTGATTCCGAAGGCCCCGAAGAAGGCTCTCAATGCGATCCTGTTCTTCTTCGTGTTCCCGATCGTCGCCTTCTTCCTGCTGGTCGGCGGCTGGTTCGGCCTTCCTTATGTGGAAACGCCGCTTTGGGGTGGGCTTCTGGTCACGCTTGTGCTGTCCTTTGTCGGTATCGCCGTATCGCTGCCGCTTGGTATCGTGCTCGCGCTCGGACGCCGTTCAAAGCTGCCGGTCATCAAGACCTTCTCGATCATCTTCATCGAAATGGTGCGCGGCGTTCCGCTGGTGACGGTGCTGTTCATGGCCAGCGTCATGCTGCCTTTGTTCCTGCCGCCGGGCGTGACTTTCGACAAGCTCCTGCGTGCGCTCATCGGCGTGGCGCTGTTCGCTTCGGCCTATATGGCGGAAGTGGTGCGCGGTGGTCTTCAGGCTATCCCGCGCGGGCAGTATGAAGGTGCGGATGCGCTGGGTCTCAGCTACTGGCAGAAAACGGGACTGATCGTTCTGCCGCAGGCGCTGAAGCTTGTCATTCCGGGTATCGTCAACACCTTCATCGGTCTGTTCAAGGATACGAGCCTTGTCTACATCATCGGCATGTTCGATCTGTTGGGCATCGTCCGTCAGAATTTTTCCGATGCCAATTGGGCTTCTCCACAGACGCCTGCCACCGGTCTCATCTTTGCGGGCTTCGTTTTCTGGATTTTCTGTTTCGCAATGTCGCGATACTCTATATTCATGGAACGACGGCTCGACACGGGTCATAAACGATAAGAATAAAGGGAATAATGGAAATGAGTGCACAAAACGCCCTCCCGCAATCCGAGCTGGGAATGGATGTTGACCGTTCGAAGATGCAGGTTTCCACAACCGATGTCGCCATCGAAATCACCAATATGCATAAGTGGTATGGTGAGTTTCACGTCCTGCGCGACATCAATCTGAAGGTCATGCGCGGGGAGCGCATCGTTGTTGCCGGACCGTCGGGCTCGGGCAAATCGACCATGATCCGCTGTATCAACCGTCTGGAAGAACACCAGAAGGGCAAGATCGTCGTCGACAATATCGAGCTGACCAACGATCTCAAGAAGATCGATGAAGTGCGCCGCGAAGTCGGCATGGTGTTCCAGCACTTCAACCTCTTCCCGCATCTGACCATTCTGGAAAACTGCACGCTCGCGCCGATCTGGGTGCGCAAGATGCCGAAGAAGCAGGCGGAAGAAATCGCCATGCACTATCTGGCCCGCGTGAAGATTCCGGAACAGGCCAACAAATATCCGGGCCAGCTTTCCGGTGGTCAGCAGCAGCGTGTGGCGATTGCTCGTGCACTGTGCATGAACCCGAAAGTCATGCTGTTCGACGAACCGACATCGGCTCTCGATCCGGAAATGGTGAAGGAAGTTCTGGACACGATGGTGAGCCTCGCTGCCGAAGGCATGACCATGATCTGCGTGACGCACGAAATGGGCTTTGCCCGTCAGGTTGCCAACCGCGTGATCTTCATGGATCAGGGCCAGATCGTCGAGCAGAACTCGCCGGACCAGTTCTTCGACAATCCGCAGCACGAACGCACCAAGCTGTTCCTGAGCCAGATTCTGCACTAATCAGATTAGTGGCCTGAAATCGAAACACCCGCCGGTTCGCCGGCGGGTGTTTTTGTTTATTCGTCGTGTGGGCCTTCGCAGAACTGGATGCGATTGCCGAAAGGGTCGATGACCGCCATTACGCGGCCCCACGGCTCATTTTCGATTCCCGGTCGCATGAAGCGGTAACCGCGTGCGTTAATCTCCTTATGCAGTTCCTCGACACCCTGCATGCGCACGAAAATATTCGCGCCGGGGCTTCCGTCGCCATGATGTTCGCTAAGATGCAAGGCAAGCGCACCGCGGGAAACCTGCATATAAAGCGGCATTCCTTCGGCAAATCGATGCTCCCAATCCAGATTGAAGCCGAGAAAGCCGAGATAAAATTCACGAGCTTTCTCTATGTCGAAAATGCGAAAGATCGGACAGGTTTGCTCAAACTGGATTGCCATTCTGAAACGCCTTTGCGACTGATTATTCCGTGACACGGGAGAGGGAAGCAGTGACTGATTTTCAATGGGTGGAGAAACTCGCGCCTGAGCAATACAGCGAATTTCATGAGTTTTACAGTAAAGAATGGTGGACGAGCGAGCGGACGCTTGATGACGTCACGCACATGCTGGCCCATTGTGATTTGCTTCTGTTCTGCCTCGACGCAGAAAGCCGGATCGCAGGTTTCGCCCGCGTTCTCACGGACTTCACCTTCAAGGCGATGGTCTTCGATGTGATCGTGTCGGAGAAGCATCGTGGACAAGGGCTCGGACAAGCCCTTGTTGAACGCATTCTCAACCAAGAAAAGTTGAAGCGTGTGAAAAGTTTTGAGCTCTACTGCCCGGAACGGCTTGTGCCCTTCTACGAGAAGCTTGGCTTCGTGAAGGGCACATCCTCGTTACTTTTCAACCAGCGTTAGAACACCGATCTGACTGAATCAGGTCGGTGTTCTGAGTATTTGTTTCGTCGCATTTGCCTCACGCAAAACCGCTGCGCACTTTTGCTGGAAATGCTCTAATCTTCGACAAACCGGCGCAGGCGCTGGAGTGCGTCGTCCCACTGGTTGGAAACGGTTGCGAGATAGGCGCGGGCGTCAATCAATGGCGCAGGATGCAGGCGAAACCTGCTCTCCCGTCCGACCTTTTCCCGTTCGACCAGATTTGCCTGTTCCAGCACGGACAGATGCTTGGTGACGGCCTGCCGGGTGATGCTGCCGTTTTGCGACAGCACCACAATCGAACGGCTTTCGCCATCACTCAGGGTTTCGATGAGCGCCAGCCGGGTCGGATCGGCGAGCGCTGCGAAAACCATGGACATGTCCATACCGGTCATCTCTGGCTTATCATACATTTTCGACGTGTCTTTTGATGTTGCCGACCTGTTCCTCCCAGCCGCCCTCGTTCATCCGCAACGCCAGCGGCCGGCGTTCGGCAGGCAAGGCATCGAAACCACTTTCGACCACCGTCAGCCGCGTTCCGGTCTCGATCGGTTCCAGTTTGAATTCCACCAGCGTCGGCGGCTCCTTGGAATAGTCGATACTGCGGTCCACCGCATAGGGATGCCAAGTGAAGGCAAAGTAGCTTGGTGCCTTCATTTCCTTGATGAGTGATTCCCAAGGCTCGTGCTCGAAACCGGGATAGGTGATGTGGCCGGTCGAACGGGTGCCGACGATGAACGGCCCGTCGATCTTGACCTGAAACCAGCTCCCAAACTCTTCATGATCGGTGAGGGCGCGCCATACGCGGTCGATCCCTGCATGAATATCGACGGTTTTCGCGATGCGGTCAGTATTGTTTGCAATGGTCATGATATGCATCCTCCGTAATTGGCAACTTAATGGTTGCCAATATAGGGTACTTAACGAAATACGCAACTAAAAAGTTGCATATATTATTCGGGTGCGGGCGCCTTGTCGGGAAGCGGGAACAACGTCACGAATTTTTCCGCAAGGGTACGGTCGCCTATAACCTTGAGAATATTGGCGCTTTCCAGCACTGAAAGAGGCTGCCCGCCATAGATGGCGGCAGCCAGCATACGCGGTGAACTTTCGAAATGGAGATCGTATTTCTGCGCTGTGCCGCGCTCTATCCGAATCCCTTCATCGTTCAGCTGTGCGGTAAAATCTTCTCCGTCCAGACGGAGACCGATCACGGCGCGCATACCGAGAGCCCTATCATGATCCATCATGGTTCTGAGCGACAGCAGGAATGAAGCGGTCGAAATCGGCAGGTTGGGATCATGCTTTGGTGAACGCGCGGCCCAACGACCCAACGTCTGAAGGATGGGTTCGCTCTCATAACCCCATTCAGTCAGTTCGTAGACCTGCACCGATGCGGGAGGTGGAAGTTTTGTCTTGCGAAGAATGCCTGCTTCTTCCAGCCCTTCAAGCCTCTGGCTGAGGACATTTGCACTCACACCCGGCAGATCAGCCCGCAGATCGCTGAAGCGTTTGGGACCGAACATCAATTCGCGCATAACCAGAAGCGACCAGCGTTCCCCAATCAAATCAAGGGCATGGGCCGCAGCGCAAGCATCGTCATAACTGCGTTTGGCGGTTGGTTTTTCCGGTTTGGTTATTTTTTCTAACTTCATGGTTGCTAATTATAACTTATATGCCATTATGTACAAGCGAACTTTGAGTTCTTCCGATGCCAATTGCGTGAATTGTTTTACGCCCGGAAGGCTCAAGCATCGATTGCATGTCGGGCCTCAGACTCATGGCTCGATCTTATCGCCGGGGGAGCCGGGCAGGCGATAGATAATCGTAAAATAAAATCAGGCCACTTGGCCTTCCAACGGAGGAAATCTTATGCCGAAAATGATATTCGTGAACCTGCCAGTGAAGAATGTTGCGCAGTCGACCAGCTTCTACGAAGCCATCGGGGCTACCAAGAATCCAATGTTCTCGGACGAAACGGCTTCCGGCATGGTCTTTTCGGATACGATCCACGTGATGATCCTTGACCACGAAAAGTTCAGCCAGTTTACGCCGAAAAAGATCGCAGATGCCAACACGGTCAGCGAAGTGCTGGTCTGTTTGTCCGCGGAAAACAAGGCTGAAGTCGATACCACCGTTGAGAAAGCGGTAAACGCTGGCGGTAAGGCGGATCCGGGTCCGAAACAGGACTATGGATTCATGTATGGACGCAGCTTTGAAGATCTTGACGGCCATATCTGGGAGATAATGTGGATGGATATGGAAGAAGCCAAGAAGGTTATGGGCTGAGGAGGAAACAATGTCAGGTCTGACAATCTGTCTCTGGTTCGACAAGCAGGCCGAAGAAGCGGCGAACCACTATGTCTCGATCTTCCGCGCTTGCGGAAGATCGGCTTCCGTCGATGGCTTCATTCGATTTGAGCATGCACACCAGCCCGAAGGCACGGATGTGGTTGTGGCGAACTTCACGCTCGACGGGCAGGCGATATCCGGCCTCAACGGCGGGCCGACCTTCAAGTTTTCCCCGGCGGTTTCGCTTTTCGTCCAATGCAAGGATCAGGTGGAACTGGATATGTTCTGGGAGAAACTGATGGAGGGCGGCGCGCCGATGGAATGCGGCTGGCTGACGGACAAGTATGGCTTCTCGTGGCAGGTCGTGCCGCAGATGTTGCTGGATGTCCTGCAGAACGGCACAGCCGAACAGCGCCAGCGCGTGGCCGATGCCGTGATGAAGATGGTCAAGCTCGACGTTGCGACGCTCGAAGCTGCGCGCGACGCAGCTTAATTCCGCACGGCCGCAATGGCATCATAGCCATAGAGCCAGTCCAGATCCTTCAGGAAACTATCCGGACTGCGCATGGCGAAGAGCGTGTTGCGGCCAAGCGCGAAAATGCCGGTGGCGTGATAGGCGAACCTGTTCAACTGGCCGCGCTTGGCAACCGCAGCGATCCGCTCCTTGCGGACGGTATCGAAGCGCTTCAGTCCTGCTTCATGTTCGCCACTGTCCAGCGCCTCGGCAAGGGCCGCTGCATCCTCGATCGCCATGGCGGCACCTTGCGCAGCAAAAGGTGTGACCGCATGCGAAGCGTCGCCGAGAAAAATCGTCCGGTCAGGCCCGACGAATTGAGCATCTGCCATTTCGAAAAGCGGCCAATAGGTCCACTCATCGGCAGCCGCCAGCACATCGCGAACGGGCGCGCCCCACTCCGCGTAGATGGAGCGCAAGCGCGCCGGATCGCCGGTTCTGGACCAGACTTCGCCGGGGTTTTCGCCCGTCGTGATGGCGACGAAATTGAAGAAACTGCCGCCCTTGACCGGATAGGCGATGAAATGCGCTTGCCTGCCGAGCCATGCTGAAACGGCGTTACTCGTTTTCATGGCGGATAAAAACGATGCGGGGAGGGCATCCGCCGCGAGCGTAGTGCGCCAGGCAATATGGCCGCTGAACCTTGCCTTGCTGAAACCTGCCTTCGAGCGCTCCGCCGACCAGACGCCATCGCAGGCGATCAGATATGCAGCGTCGACAGATTCTTCGGAATTGCCCCGGCGGATAGTGGCTGCAACAGCGCCGTTTTCGACGCGATGATTTGTGATTTCAGCGCCGAGGCTGATGTCGATGCCGGGCTCTTCACGGCAGGCGTCGAGCAAAGCGGATTGCAGATCGGCGCGATGGCAAACGACATAGGGATGGTGCCAGCGCTGAGAAGCCTTGTCGCCAAGCTTCATTTCCATCAGCGGACGCGCTTTGCGCCCATCCATGAGGTAGAGCGCTTCCGGCGTTATGGCTTGTGCAGAAAGACGGCCGGCAACGCCGAGCCGTTCCAGATGACGCATCGCATTGGGTGCAAGTTGCAGGCCAGCACCGACTTCCGAAAGGGTCTCGGCCTTTTCGACAAGCCGGACATTCCAGCCGCGCGCTGCCAGCTCCAATGCTGCCGACAGACCGGCAACTCCGGCCCCGGCAATCAATATGCGCCCTTTGCTCATGTCGATGAGATCATCCGGCATTCAGCCCCGTGAGGCTGCCCAGATCAGGCAGCTTTGTCGGCGGGTGCTTCGTAAACGCAGCCAGCCGGAACGGTTTCGTCGGCATGGAGCTTGGCGTTGTAGCGATAGAGGGTCGAGCAATACGGGCAAACGACTTCACTTTCATCACCCATGTCGAGAAACACGTGCGGATGATCGAAAGGTGGGTTTGCACCGACGCACATGAATTCCTTCACGCCGATTTCGATGGCCGCATGGCCGGCGTCGTTCTGAAAGTGAGGAATAATGTGATCGGACATAATATGCTCCGGTTCTGGTCGATGGGCGGTATGAGCATGATCCTGAACCGGGTCCCGGACAGGATCATGCATAGACATTGGCATGCGTGTACCGCGAAAGTCTTGTTTCCGGAAGCGTTTTCATCAATTCTGAGGACATTTCAAGCTAATTGCTATCAAACTGTCATATGACAGCCATAGGCTTAAGGCAGAGCCGGAATGTTCCGGTGGAAGTCGGGACAGGAAAAATGAGCGAAAACAGCGTTATGGCGAGCGAAACCCCCAACGCGATTGAAGGCGGGACACACGAAATGACAGCCGGACTAGCCCCCAACCCAACCGTCGTTCCCGATGCGGACGTAGCCCCTGACGTTCACAAAGCTTTGAACGGCGAATTGATGCAAAGTTCCGACCGCTTTGTGAATCGCGAGTTTTCCTGGCTGCAATTCAACCGGCGTGTTCTCGAAGAAGCCGCGAATATGCGGCAGCCTCTGCTTGAACGCCTGCGCTTCCTGTCTATCTCCGCCGCCAATCTCGATGAATTTTTCATGGTCCGCATTGCCGGTCTCGCCGCTCAGGTGCGCGCCGGTGTGGCGATGCGCAGCGCCGATGGACGCACGCCGCAGGAACAGCTCGACTTCGTTCTGGACGAAGTAGGGCGCTTGCAGGAAGAACAGCAGGAACGCCTGCGTATGCTGCGCGAGGAACTGGAACAGGACAGCATCGAGATTGTTCGCCCGTCGGCGCTTTCAAAGCCCGAAAAGGAATGGCTTGAAAACCACTTCCTCGAAACGATTTTCCCTGTCCTGACGCCACTCTCCATCGATCCGGCGCATCCGTTCCCGTTCATTCCGAACCTCGGCTTTTCCATCGCCCTGCAGCTTGCGCGCCGCGCCGACAATCATCCGATGACGGCCCTTCTGCGTATTCCGGTCGCGCTCAAGCGCTTCATTCAGCTGCCGACAGACCAGCAAAACACCTACCGCTTCATTACTATCGAGGACGCGGTGAGCCTGTTCATCGGGCGACTGTTCCCCGGTTATGAAGTGCGCGGCGCCGGTACGTTCCGCATCATCCGTGACAGCGATATCGAAGTGGAAGAAGAGGCGGAAGATCTCGTTCGTCTCTTCGAGACAGCACTGAAACGTCGCCGTCGCGGTCAGGTGATCCGCATCGAGTTTGATGGCGAAATGCCAGAAGCCCTGCGCGTCTTCGTGGCGACGGAACTTGGCGTTTCGGAAAACCGCATCAGCGTGCATGAAGGTCTTCTGGCGCTCAACATGATTTCGGAGATCGTTTCGATCCCGCGGGATGACCTCAAATTCGTATCCTACAATCCGCGTTTCCCGGAGCGTATTCGCGAGCATGGCGGCGATTGCTTCGCAGCGATTCGTGAAAAGGACATTGTGGTCCACCACCCCTATGAATCGTTCGACGTGGTGGTCCAGTTCCTGCGGCAGGCTGCAGCCGACCCGGATGTGCTGGCGATCAAGCAGACGCTGTATCGCACTTCCAATGACAGCCCGATCGTGCGCGCATTGGTCGATGCTGCAGAAGCGGGCAAGTCGGTAACGGCGCTGGTCGAGCTGAAGGCACGCTTCGATGAGGAAGCGAATATTCGTTGGGCACGCGATCTGGAGCGCGCGGGCGTTCAGGTTGTGTTCGGCTTCATCGAATTGAAAACCCACGCGAAAATGTCGCTCGTGGTACGCCGTGAAGATCAGAAGCTGCGCTCCTATGTGCATCTGGGCACGGGCAACTATCACCCGATCACGGCGCGGATCTATACCGACCTGTCGTTCTTTACGTCGGACGCGGATATTGCTCGCGACGTGGCGCATATCTTCAATTTCATCACGGGCTATGCACAGCCTGCCGAAGAGATGAAGATAGCGATTTCACCTTTCACGCTCCGTGCGCGAATCCTCAAGCACATCGAGGACGAGGTTGCGCATGTGAAGGCGGGGCGTCCGGCTGCGATCTGGATGAAGATGAATTCGCTGGTTGATCCACAGATTATTGACGCGCTCTACGTGGCGAGCCAGGCGGGCGTGCAGATTGATCTGGTCGTGCGTGGCATCTGCTGCTTGCGTCCGGGCGTTCCGGGGCTTTCCGACAATATTCGCGCCAAGTCGATTGTCGGACGTTTTCTCGAGCACAGCCGCATTTTCTGCTTCGGAAATGGCAATGATCTGCCTTCCGACAAGGCAATCGTCTATATCGGTTCCGCCGACATGATGCCGCGCAATCTTGATCGCCGCGTGGAGACGCTTGTTCCGATCACAAATGCAACAGTGCATCAGCAAATCCTGTCGCAAATCATGTTTGCCAACATAATTGATAACCAACAGAGCTATCAGCTACTTGCGGACGGCACCTCTCGCCGGATAGAAAAAGAAGCAGGAGAGGAAGCTTTCAACGCGCAGGAATATTTCATGACCAATCCTAGCCTGTCGGGTCGCGGAAAGTCGCTGAAGTCTTCGGCCCCCCGCCTTATCGCGCATCGCAAGCGCGCGCAGGCGGAAAGAAAAACGACTGCATGAGTCCAGCTGTAGCACAAGGCCGCCTCAAGGGACTCAAGCCCGTCGCGGTCATCGACATTGGCTCGAACTCGATCCGTGTCGTCATCTATGAAGGCATCGTCCGTTCGCCGACGGTGCTTTTCAATGAAAAGATACTTTGCGGCCTCGGAAAGGGCCTCGCGAAAACCGGCAAGCTCAACGAGAAATCCGTTGAAGCGGCGCTTCGTGCGCTGAAGCGTTTTCGCGCTCTGGCCGAACAGGCCGGCGCGGTTTCCATTCACGCGCTGGCGACTGCGGCTGCACGCGAAGCGAAAAACGGTCCGGATTTCATCGCACAGGCGGAAGCCATTCTCGGCCGGCACATCGAAGTGCTGTCCGGCAAGGAAGAAGCCTATTACTCGGCGCTCGGCATTATTTCCGGTTTCTTCCAGCCGAAGGGTGTTACGGGCGATCTCGGCGGCGGCAGCCTTGAGCTGATCGCGGTGGACGACCACGAGGTAGGCGAGGGGATCACCTTGCCGCTCGGTGGTCTGCGCTTGCAGGATATGTCCGATGGACGGCTGCCAGAGGCAACCAAGATTGCGCGCACGGAACTCGCAAAGGCGACGCTTCTGCAAGCCCATCAGGGCCAGGTTTTCTATGCGGTCGGCGGCACCTGGCGTAACCTTGCCAAGCTGCATATGACGGCGAAGAACTATCCGCTGCACGTCATGCACGGCTACGAGATGAATCCGGTGGACGCGCAGAGCTTCCTCAAGCGCGTTGCCAAGGGCAATCTCGACACGATGCGCGGCATTGAAGCGGTTTCGAAAAACCGCCGTCAGCTTTTGTCTTATGGCGCCACGGTGCTGCTCGAGACGATCCGTCTGATGAGACCCTCCAAGATCGTTTTCTCGGCGCTCGGCGTGCGTGAAGGCTATCTTTATTCGCTTCTGCCGAAGAACGAGCAGCGGCTCGATCCGCTGCTGGCCTCGGCAGACGAACTGTCCATTCTGCGCTCGCGCTCTCCGCGTCATGCCCGCGAACTGGCAACCTGGACAACATTGTCCTTGCCGGTCCTCGGGTTTGACGAAACCGAGGACGAAGCGCGCTACCGACAGGCTGCCTGCCTCGTGGCCGACATAAGCTGGCGCGCGCATCCCGACTATCGCGGGTCGCAGGCGCTGAACATCATCGCTCACGGCTCGTTCGGCGGTATCGACCACGCCGGACGTTCCTTCATGGCGCTTGCCAATTATTATCGTCACGAAGGACTGATCGAAGACGAGATTGCGCCGGAGATCATGCAGCTCGCCACGCCGCGCCTGCGTGAACGGGCAAAGCTGCTTGGAGCCTTGCTGCGGGTGGTCTACCTTCTGTCGGCTTCGATGCCGGGCGTCATCCCACGCCTTGTCTGGCGTGAGGAAGAAAGCGGCATTGCGCTTGTCGTACCGGGAGACCTGGCCGATCTGATTTCGGATCGTCCCGAAGGCCGCTTGCAGCAGCTCTCCAAGCTGACCGGAAAGAACATCTATTTCGCGGTTGGTGATGCAGCCATCGAGGGGACGCGGGAATGAGGCAGTAAGTGAGTAGGGCAGTAAGGCAATATGTTAATGCTCGCGTTAGACATACTACCTTACTGCCCTATTACCTTATTCCCCTAACTCAACTGCCCTGATCCGCCGGTTCTCGAACTTGATGACGATCTTGCCGTCGATAAGATCGAGGGCTTTCTGACCGAAAACCTCGCGACGCCAGCCATGCAGGGCAGGCACATTGGCCTTGTCGCCTTCCGAGGCGATCTTGTCGATGTCGTCGGAATTCGCCACGATCTTTGCCGCGACGCCGTGCTCTTCCGTCACAAGCTTGAGCAGAACCTTGAGGATATCGGCGGCGGCGGCGCTGCCTTCCGGCGAATGCGACGGCTTCGGCAATTTTGGTAAATCTTCCTTCGGGATTTCAAGCGCGGACTGGATCGCTGCGACAAGTCCTGCAGCCTGTGCCGAACGCTCCCAACCCTTCGGGATCGAGCGGAGACGGCCCAGTGCTTCCGCGTCACGCGGCTGCTGCTGTGCGATTTCGGCTATGGTGTCGTCCTTGATGATACGCCCACGCGGCACATTGCGCTCGCGCGCTTCGCGTTCGCGCCAGGCGGCTACAGCTTGCACAATCGCAAGTTCCAGCGGTTTGCGGACGCGTGCCTTGACCCGGCGCCACGCATCGTCAGGGTGCATGTCATAGGTTTCGCGGGAAGTCAGCACCGCCATTTCCTCGTTCACCCACTCGCTGCGACCTTCTTTCTCCAGTTCTTCCTTCAGATAGAGATAGATATCGCGCAGATAGGTAACGTCGGCCAGTGCATAGTCGAGCTGCTTGTCTGAAAGCGGGCGACGGCGCCAGTCGGTAAACCGGGACGACTTGTCGATCTGCTTGCCGGTGACCTTCTGCACAAGCTGGTCATAGGAAATGGCATCGCCAAACCCGCAAACCATTGCCGCTACCTGACTGTCGAAGACAGGTGAAGGGATGAGATCGCCGAGATGGAAGACGATTTCGATGTCCTGCCGTGCTGCGTGGAAAACCTTGACGATCGTCTCGTCGGCCATCAGGCGGAAGAACGGCGCGAGGTCCAGCCCCGGCGCAAGCGCATCCACAAGCGCCGTATGGTCAGGCGAGGCCATCTGGATAAGGCACAATTCCGGCCAGAACGTCGTTTCACGGATGAACTCCGTGTCGACTGTAACAAAATCGGATTTGGCGAGGGCGGATACGGCCTCTTCGAGAGCCTGTGTTGTCGTAATCAGATGCATGTCTACCTTTTAGAGCATTTCCAGCAAAAGTGCGAAGCGGTTTTGCGTCGGATAATGCGACAAAACAAAGAGACAGAGCTTTGCCGCTTGTCGCGAAATAATCAGGAACTGGCGCTCCACTTAATACGCACATAGTGTTTTTTGTCGACACGTTACGTCAAGGTGGTTTAACACCAAAACCCGCAGGGAATGCAGACTTGACAAAACCCGGTCAAAATGCGCTTTTCCGCGAGAATTTAAAGCGTTTCCGTCAGCAAGGACTGACTTATTATTCCAAAGGCAGAAATCATGCACCGTTACCGCAGCCATACCTGCGCAGCCCTTCGCAAGACGGACGTTGGTTCGAACGTTCGCCTTTCCGGATGGGTTCACCGCGTCCGTGACCATGGCGGCATTCTCTTCATCGATCTTCGCGATCATTATGGCATTACCCAGATCGTGGCCGATCCCGATTCGCCCGCCTTCAAGGTTGCCGAAACCGTTCGCGGCGAATGGGTTATCCGTGTCGATGGTGAAGTGAAGGCCCGCGCAGGCGATGCGGTCAATACGAATCTGCCAACTGGCGAAGTCGAAATCTTCGCAACCGAAATCGAAGTGCTGGCCGCTGCCAAGGAATTGCCGCTGCCTGTATTCGGCGAGCCGGACTACCCGGAAGATATCCGCCTGAAGTACCGTTTCCTCGACCTTCGCCGTGAAACGCTGCACAAGAACATCATGAGCCGCACCAAGATCATTGCCGCGATGCGTCGCCGCATGACCGAAATCGGCTTCAATGAGTTCACCACGCCGATCCTGACAGCTTCCTCGCCGGAAGGCGCGCGCGACTTCCTCGTGCCGAGCCGTATTCATGAAGGCAAGTTCTACGCGTTGCCGCAGGCGCCGCAGCAGTACAAACAGCTTCTGATGGTTGCCGGTTTCGACCGCTACTTCCAGATCGCGCCGTGCTTCCGCGACGAAGACCCGCGGGCAGACCGTCTGCCGGGCGAGTTCTACCAGCTCGACCTCGAAATGAGCTTCGTAACCCAAGAAGAAGTATGGGAAACGATGGAACCAGTCATGCGCGGCATCTTCGAAGAGTTTGCCGAAGGCAAGCCGGTGACGCAGCAGTTCCGTCGCATTGCCTATGACGATGCGATCCGCACCTATGGTTCGGACAAGCCGGATTTGCGTAACCCGATTGAAATGCAGGCTGTGACCGAGCATTTCGCCGGTTCGGGCTTCAAGGTCTTCGCAAACATGATCGCCAACGATCCGAAGGTCGAAGTCTGGGCAATTCCGGCCAAGACCGGCGGTTCGCGCGCATTCTGTGACCGCATGAATTCCTGGGCGCAAAGCGAAGGCCAGCCGGGTCTCGGCTATATCTTCTGGCGCAAGGAAGGTGACAAGCTTGAAGGCGCTGGTCCGATTGCCAAGAACATCGGTGAAGAGCGCACGGAAGCGATCCGCACGCAGATGGGTCTCGAAGACGGCGATGCCTGCTTCTTCGTTGCCGGTCTGCCGTCCAAGTTCTACAAGTTCGCTGGCGATGCCCGCACGCGCGCTGGCGAAGAGTTGAACCTCGTCGATCGTGATCGTTTCGAACTGGCATGGATCATCGACTTCCCGTTCTACGAATGGGACGAAGACAACAAGAAGCTCGACTTCGCACACAATCCGTTCTCCATGCCGCAGGGCGGTATGGACGCTCTGGAAAACCAGGACCCGCTTGCGATCAAGGCTTACCAGTACGATCTCGTCTGCAACGGCTTCGAAATTGCCTCGGGTTCGATCCGTAACCAGCTGCCGGACGTCATGGTCAAGGCATTTGAAAAGGTTGGCTTGAGCCAGCAGGACGTGGAAGAGCGTTTCGGCGGTCTTTATCGTGCGTTCCAGTACGGTGCACCTCCGCATGGCGGCATGGCTGCCGGTATCGACCGCGTCATCATGCTTCTGGTCGGTGCAAAGAACCTGCGCGAAATCTCGCTGTTCCCGATGAACCAGCAGGCGCTCGATCTTCTGATGAACGCGCCTTCGGATGTGTCGCCCGCGCAGCTGCGCGACCTGCATATTCGTCTGGCTCCGGTTCAGAAGAGCTAAACGACCTTTATAAAAAAGTAAAAACCCGGCCTTGAGCCGGGTTTTTGTTAGTTGAAGAAAAGCCCGGTGAATTTCCTCACCGGGCTTGTTCGTTTTAATTATTGGCGTCGACGCTGACTTTGAGAAGCTGGATGATCTTTGTCGGGTCCAGCGATGCGGTGGCAACGATGGAAGCGAAAGTCACCGGCTGGTCCGGCGATGCGCTGATGGTCAGTGACTTCGGATCGTCGAAGAACTTGTCGGATGCAGCCTTGAGCTGCTGGGCAAAATCCGGGTTCTTGAGCTGTGTCGCCATCAGCGGAACCATCATCTTCATCTGCTCGCCAAGCTGCTTGCCATCGGCGCCCTGCTGCTTGCCGTAATAGTCGAGAAGCTTCTGGGTCAGGGTTTCGTTGTCGAAGCGGATCGACAGGTTCTTCAGGTTCAGCTGTTCCGCCAGACCCAGAATTGCAAGTCCGGCAGCATCCTTGTCTGCATCGGCCTTGCTCATGTTTTCCTGTGTCTTCTGGACGGCTTCGAGGAAGGCCAGATCATAGCCACCGAGGCTGCCGGTGATGTTGATCTTGCCGAGTTCCTCGGCCTGAAGTTCCAGCTGGTCCAGCGATGTGTCGCCCGAAGTCGGCGACCAGCTGCCCTTGGAGTTCAGCGAGCCGTTGAAGGTGTTCATGTCGAGCGGTGCAAGCGGGTTCTTGCCGCCCTTCTCAAAGGTCGCGTCGATATTGGCGATGGTCCAGACATAGCCGATCTTCTCGGCCTTGTTGGAGGTGTCGAGCGACAGGTCGAACCCCTTTACGGTGGCGCCATCCGTGCCGGGGGTGCCGAACTGGATTTCGTCAATCTTCAGCTTGTCGTACATGACCATGCTGTTGAGCGGACCCTTGGCGGTTTCCGACGGAATATGCACGTTCTGCATGGCAAGGCCCTTGATCTCGGCCTTGTCGTTCTTGTCTTCCTCGCCAGCAAAGGCAAGATCGGGCACGGTGACCTGTTCGATGCTGTAGCCGCCGTCCGGCGCATCCTGAACGTTCTGGAGCGTCACGTCGCCGAGGGCGGTTTCTTTTTCGCCCACTGTCGGCAGCTTGATCTTGGTGCCCTGGAGCACGATGTCGGAGCCGTTCGCCTGAACATTGGCGAAGCTCAGTTCGCCGCCCTGTTTCGCATAAAGTGCCTTGATACGCTCGGCGACTGCATTGGCGTCAGCTGCCATGGCCGCGCTGCCGAAAATCAGCGAAAGCGCTGTACCTGCAGCCAAAACACGTGCCGCTGGCTTGATATTGACGAAAACCTGCATTCGAAGCTCCTGCCTAATCTCTAATATAGCGCGGCATTCATAGGCGGAAATCACTCGCAATAACAACATGATTTCCTCATCCTGCGATTGCAGCCGGGGAAACTTGCCCCCAATAGCTCTATAGGACACAAATGGCGGCAGGATTGCGACTATTACACACTAATGTACTGGATTGGTTCTCCTGAAGTCTTGCTGGCGAATCGCGCAGTTGGTACTGAGAGACATGGGAAAAAGTCTGATTCCGCCGGATGACGGCGAAGAACACATCGAACGGGTCGATCTCAAATCGGCTCTCGAGGAACGTTACCTCGCTTATGCGCTGTCGACGATCATGCATCGTGCGCTGCCGGACGTGCGCGACGGCTTGAAGCCGGTGCATCGTCGCATCATGCACGCCATGCGTCTGCTGCGTCTCAATCCCGATCAGGCCTATGCAAAATGCGCCCGTATCGTCGGTGATGTGATGGGTAAGTTCCATCCGCATGGCGATGCGTCGATCTACGATGCGCTGGTGCGTCTGGCGCAGGATTTCGCGGTGCGTTATCCGCTCGTGGACGGGCAGGGCAACTTCGGCAATATCGACGGCGATAACGCGGCTGCCATGCGTTACACCGAAGCGCGTATGACGGAAGTGGCGACGTTGCTGCTGGAAGGCATCAACGAAAACGCCATCGATTTCCGCCCGACCTATAATGAAGAGGACGAAGAGCCGATCGTTCTGCCGGGCGCTTTCCCGAACCTGCTTGCAAACGGTTCGGCGGGCATTGCGGTCGGCATGGCGACCAATATTCCGCCACATAACGTGGCGGAGCTTTGCTCGTCGGCGCTCTATATCATCAATCATCCTGACGCGCCGGTTGAGGAACTCGTTACCTCGCCGGAGCAATGGGAAGAACTGAAGCGCGAAGCCGAGACCGACCCGGCTGCTCTGTTGAAGTGCAAGGTGCGTGGCCCGGATTTCCCGACCGGCGGCATCCTTGTCGAAGAGCATGGCAATATCCTGGAAGCCTATCGCACGGGCCGCGGCGCATTTCGCGTCCGTGCGCGCTGGGAGAAGGAAGAGGGCAATCGCGGCACCTGGGTGATCGTCGTCACCGAAATTCCCTATCAGGTTCAGAAATCGCGCCTGATCGAAAAGATTGCCGAGCTGCTGCTGGCAAAGAAGCTGCCATTGCTCGACGACATTCGTGACGAGTCGGCGGAAGACATCCGTATCGTTCTGGAGCCGAAGAACAGGACGGTCGATCCTGAACTGCTGATGGAATCGCTTTTCAAGCTGACCGAGCTGGAAAGCCGCGTTTCGCTGAACATGAACGTGCTGTCACATGGCAAGGTGCCGAATGTTCTGTCGTTGGGCAGCGTTCTGCGCGAGTGGCTCGACCATCGCAAGGAAGTGCTTGTCCGCCGTTCGCAATTCCGTCTGGCGGAAATCGAAAGACGCCTGGAAATCCTTGGCGGCTTCCTGATCGCCTATCTTAATCTGGATGAAGTGATCCGCATCATCCGCGAGGAGGATGAGCCGAAGCAGGACCTGATGCGGACCTTCGAGCTGACCGACGTTCAGGCCGAGTCGATCCTCAATATGCGCCTGCGTTCGTTGCGCAAGCTCGAGGAATTCGAAATCCGCAAGGAGTTCGACGATCTCACCGTCGAGAAGACCGATCTCGAAGGGTTGCTCGCTTCGGGCACACGCCAGTGGAAGAAGATCAGCGCCGAAATCAAGTCGGTACGCGAAAAGTTCGGCCCGAAGACCGAGCTTGGTGCGCGCCGCACGACCTTCGCCGACGCGCCAACCCACGATCTGGAAGACATTCATCAGGCAATGATCGAGCGCGAGCCGGTCACGATCGTTGTATCCGAAAAGGGCTGGCTGCGCGCGATGAAGGGGCATCTGGCCGATTTCTCGACGCTCGCCTTCAAGGAGGGCGACAAGCTCAAACTCGCTTTCCATGCCGAGACGACCGACAAGCTGCTGTTCTTCACGACAGGCGGCAAGTTCTTCACCATCGGCGCGAACACGCTTCCGGGCGGTCGCGGCCATGGAGAGCCGATCCGCATCCTTGTCGATATGGAAAACGATCAGGACATTCTGACAGCCTTCGTGCACGATCCGGCGGCGAAACTGCTTCTCGTCAGCCACGAGGGTAACGGTTTCATCGTTCCCGAAAGCGAGGCTGTGGCCAACACCCGCAAGGGCAAGCAGGTGATGAACGTCAAGGCGCCGGACGAGGCGAAACTTTGCCAGCGCGTTTCCGGCGACCATATCGCGGTGGTGGGCGAGAACCGCAAGATGGTGGTCTTCCCGCTTTCCGACATTCCGGAAATGACCCGCGGCAAGGGCGTGCGCCTGCAAAAATACAAGGATGGCGGTGTGTCCGACGTCCGCACCTTTGCAATTGCCGACGGGCTTTCCTGGCAGGATTCGGCAGAGCGCACCTTCAATCGCAGCAAGGAAGAGCTTGTGGAATGGATCGGCGCGCGCGCCTCTGCGGGCCGTCTGGTGCCGAAGGGCTTCCCGCGTTCGGGTAGATTCTGAATTGGGCGTTGTGAGGATGGGTTCGCAGGCTTAGGCTGATCGGATGGATAATATTTGGAGCGGCATCAGGTGCTTTTGGCAGGTGGACGAGCGCCCGACCGAAGTTGCTCTCAAACACGCTGCCAGCCTTATTACTGCCACCCGCGCTGCTGGCTTCCCACCCGAAGTAGCAAGCAGAGGATATTGGCCGACTGTACGCCTATTATGGAAGGACGGAAAAATAGAAGTTGAGGTTCATGATGACCATTATGAGCTTTATTTCTTTTCTGGTTCAGCGCGAGATGGGAATTTTAGCATAATGGATTATCCCGTAACCGCACCAGATGTTCTGGAGGCATTGGCTTCGGAGATTCAAAAAAGGCACTCTATACGGGATTTGTGAGGGACTTTTACCCTTCAAACCTCTGCCAGCCGCGGGGGCCCAGATGCTCCTGCGGGGTAAAGCGGATCTTGTATTGCATCTTGCGTGATCCCTCGACCCAATAGCCGAGATAGACATGCGGCAGACCGGCGGCGTGTGCGCGCTGGATATGATCGAGGATCATGTAGGTTCCAAGCGACCGGTCATGCATATGCGGTGAGAAGAACGAATAAACCATTGACAGGCCGTCGGCCATCACGTCGGTGAGCGCTACGGCGATCAGCTCGCCGTCGCCTTTGGCGCTGATGAAGCTTTCCGGGCCGCGCTTGCGATATTCGATGATCTGCGTGTTTACATGCGTATCCTCGATCATCATCGCATAGTCGAGGACAGTCATGTCCGACATGCCGCCGGAACGATGGCGCGCGTCGAGATAATCGCGAAAAAGTGCATATTGTTCGGTGCTGGGCTGGGCTTTGTGCACGCGCCCGATCAGGTCATTATTCTGCGTCCAGACGCGGCGCATGTTGCGCGTCATCTTGAACTCTCCGGCAAGGATGCGAACGGATATGCAGGCCCTGCACAGTTCGCAAGCCGGACGATAGGCAATGTTCTGGGAACGGCGGAAACCGCCTTGGGTCAGAAGATCGTTGATCTCGTTCGCTTTGTCGCCGACCAGATGCGTAAAGACTTTTCGCTCCATCTGACCCTCAAGATAGGGACAAGGCGACGGAGCTGTCAGAAAGAACTGCGGAGACTGTTGCGGTTGATGGGTCATTCAATATCCACGAAATGGCTTAACTTATTCGCTTTGACGCATTTTCCTACACAAAACCGCTTCGCACTTTTGTTGGAAATGCTCTGGCAAAACCATCACGATACTATCTCTAAAGATTGAGCCGACGGCACAAAACGTCAATAGGCATTTTGCGCAGCCGGCTCTGATTTTTTTTGATCTGAAGCATCGACCCGAAAATCCGAATAGACTTTGGGGTCGATGCGTTGATTCAACTCTATGCGTTTATCGATCTGAACGGATCACAGCCGTGCCAAGCAGAAGATCGTGCACCGTGCGCTTGCGGTCGAGAACCAGCGAAGCGAGCAGGATCAGCGGTGTCAGCACCACGTTGAGACCCCAGAACAGAACCGTGTGCACGATTGCGAGCATCGGATCGACCGTACCGCCTTCGAGCCGGACGAGCTTGATGTTCATCATCTGCATGCCTTTGGTGGCTTGCTGCGGTCCACCCAGAGTGCGTGCAATGTAAAACAACGCCACCATTGGAAACATGATGCCATAGAGCATCCAGCCAAGGCTGAGCGTAATGATGCCGAGGATTGCAATGACGATTGCTGCCGGGATGCAGAGCAGAAAGACAATCAGGTAGTCGATAAGAAAAGCCATAATACGGCGCGTGCGCACGCCTTCAAAGAATGCGCGGCTTTCATAACGCGGGCCCATGACTTCGCCGTGCAGAATATGGTCGGACATTTTTCCTTCCAGTCGTTTCCAAGGAAGCGTCCGGGGGAGTGTGACAACCGGCGCTGTCCCGCTACCTCAGCGGAACAGTCATCAACATGGTAACCAAAACCGGCGGTTTCAAGGAAATTTGAAGATTTCCTGCCGAAAGGACTTGCCGTTTAGCCCTGTTGCTTAAGCTTTTCAGCCACTTCGATTGCGAAGTAAGTAAGAATTCCGTCACAACCGGCGCGCTTGAACGCCATAAGGCTCTCCATCATCACCTTTTCTTCGTCGATCCAGCCATTGATCCCGGCGGCCTTGATCATCGCGTATTCGCCCGACACCTGATAGGCATAGGTGGGAAGGCGGAATTCGCTTTTCAGGCGATGGATGATGTCGAGATAGGGCAAGCCCGGCTTGACCATCAGCATATCTGCGCCTTCGGCAATATCCTGCTCGGCTTCGCGCACGGCTTCTTCCGGATTGGCCGGGTCGAGATAATAGGTCTTCTTGTCGCCCTTCAGCAGCCCCTGCGTGCCGATGGCATCGCGATAAGGACCATAAAAGGCGGAAGCGAATTTGGTGGCATAAGACATGATCGGCAGATGGCAGAACCCATGTTCGTCCAGCGCCTGACGCACGGCGCCGACGCGACCGTCCATCATATCGGACGGGGCAATGATATCCGCACCGGCTTCAGCTTGCGAAAGCGCACCACGAACCACCATGGCGACCGATTCGTCGTTGACGATCTCGCCGTTCCGCAAAATGCCGTCATGGCCGTGCGTGGTGAAGGGATCGAGCGCCGCGTCGGTGATGATGCCGATTTCAGGCACTTCCTTCTTGATTGCGCGCACGGCGCGATTGATCAGATTGTCCGGGCTTGCGACGAAAGCGCCGTCCTCAGTCTTCACTTCCAGCTTTTCGCGCGGGAAGGGGGCAATGGCGGGAATGCCGAGCCTGGCGGCTTTTTCCGCCATGCGAACAGCCATGTCGACCGAATAGCGTTCGACACCGGGCATTGCTTCCACAGGTTCTGCCACACCGGTTCCATAGGTCAGGAAGAACGGCAGGATGAGATCATCGACCGTCAGCCGGGTTTCCTGCACCAGCCTGCGCGACCAGTCGGCCTTGCGCATACGGCGCAGACGTCTGCTGCCGGTAACGTCATCGACATGCTGGCTGATATTGGTGGGCAGATATTTGGATTGGCGGTCGGTCATTTGAATAATCCCGAGAAGTGAAGCCTTAATTCCCAAATTTTGGAGGCTGATATCGGATGCGCACCGTTTATCATGGGAAAAGTGATGAAACCAAGAACATTGACCTGTGCAGGATTGACGCGGGGCGTCTCACTTTCTACCCATTTGATGGAACGGGAGACACGATATGCAGATTGACTTCGGCGGCGGCAGCGAAATCAGCTTTGAACGCAAGGGAAAAGCGGGGCTTGTGAAGCTTACGCGGACCGAGGCCCTCAATGCGCTCACGCATAAAATGATTCTGGCGCTGGATCGCGCATTGCAGGCCTGGGAAGACGATCCTGAAGTGGCCTGTGTGATTCTCGAAGGCGAAGGGCGCGCATTCTGCGCGGGCGGTGATGTGGTTGCCGCCTACAAGGCCGGTCAGGCCGGAACACCTGCTTACGAATTCTTCCGCGACGAATATCGGCTCAATGCGCGCATTGGCCGTTTTCCAAAACCCTATATCTCGCTGATCAACGGGATCGTCATGGGCGGTGGTGCGGGCATTTCCGTTCACGGTTCGCACCGCATCGTGACGGAAAACACCATGTTCGCCATGCCGGAAACCGGCATCGGCTTCTTCCCGGATGTGGGTGGCAGCGCTTTTCTGCCGCATCTGCACGACAATTTCGGATATTATCTTGCGCTGACCGGCAACCGTATTCGCTGGGGCGACTGCCTGCAAAGCGGAATTGCAACACACGCCGTCGCTGCAAGCGATCTGCATGATTTGCGGGACGACATCATTGCAACCGCCGACATTGATGCGGCTCTGACGCGCAGCCAGTATCCCGATTTTGAAACCGCTGTTGAAACGCGCCAGATCATTGCGGAATGCTTTTCCGGCGCGACGCTTGCCGACTGCATGGCTTCGCTGGAAAAGGAAGCCGAAGCGGGCAGCAAGGCCGCAATGGACATCGTGAAGGTGATCGCCACGCGTTCACCAACCAGTGTCGCGGTTACTTTCCGCCAGATTGCCGATGGTCGTCCGCTCGATCTCGATGATTGCATGCGCATGGAATACCGCATTGCCAACCGGATGCTGGAAGCGCACGATTTCTATGAAGGCGTTCGCGCATTGCTCATAGACAAGGACGGTGCGCCGAACTGGAAACCCGCAACGCTCGACGAAGTGAAGCCCGAACAGGTCAATGTCTATTTTGCAAATCTGGGTGACAAGGAACTGACCTTGTGGTGAGGATCGGCTGATGCATATGAACGAGCTGCGCCAGCATACCCAGCCGAGCGGAACCGAATGGGCCTTCACATGGTTCGTTCGGATACTCGCCCTTGTGGCGCTGGCAAGTGGTGTTTTCTACTGGATCAGGCTGATCGGTATTCAACCGGGACTTCTATGGCGTTTCGATCTGATGCCGTGGCCCTGGCAGACTGCGGTTGTGGCTCTGGCCGTTCTGATGCCCGTTGCTGCGACAGGTCTGTGGATGCGCGCACCGTGGGGGCCTGTGCTTTGGTTCGTAGCAGCGCTCGGCGAAATCGCTATCTATTCCGTTTTTTCCCGGCATTTCGAATACAAGCCGTTGACAGTTGGGTTCAACGCGGCCTGCATCGTCATTTTTATTGCTTTTCGTATTCTGCTCTTCTTCGAAAAGAGACGGCAGGCCCGTGCGAGCCTGCCGATCTAGCTTCTAGAGCGCTTGCGTACCCTCATAGCGGGCAAAGGGCTTCGTCATCTGGCCTTTGAAAAGCAGAACATCATAGGTATCGGCTTTGCTGCCCGGCATTTCCATGCCCGGCGATCCCATCGGCATGCCGGGTGCAGTCAGCCCCGTTGCCTGCGGACGTTCTGCCAGCAGCCGCTTGACTGCACCGGCGGGAACATGTCCCTCGATGACATATCCATCGACGACTGCCGTGTGGCATGAGGCGAGATTGGCACCAACGCCATACTTTGCTTTTACGGTGTCCATCGCTTCCTCGACTTTAACCGTCACATTGAAGCCAGCAGCTTTCATATGTTCAGCCCAGCCCTCGCAGCAGCCGCAATAGGGATCTTTATACATGGTCATTTGCGGAGCTGCGGTAACCGGTTCAGCATGAGCGAAACTCACAAAGCCGGTAAAGCTTAACAGCCCGCCGACCACGAAATAATGTGCAAGACGAAGCGCCATGGTCCCTCCAATGGATTGTAGATGGCTCGTATTTAGCCGCTATCCAAACACTTCTCAAATGACGAAAGTTTAATGTAGCAGGCCTTTCTAACGCCCGGAAAACCGGCATTCTTGCGCTGTAGCAATGTATCCGGGCGCGGTCCCGCAAATGGCGCGGAGTAAGCAAACATTAAGCCTGAATGGTCAATCTGTCCGGTAAGTTACTGTTAAGGCTGACTTTTAAGTCGAATTTTATGCATCTCCCCTAAATTCCTCTCAAGACACGGTGAGAAACAATACACCGCATAAAACAAGACAGAGAGCTGCATCATGGTTTCATGGAATGCGGCTCCGACAGAGAGGCAAAAGAAATGATCAACGCACAGCGCAAGACGGACATATCCGCTCCGCTCACGACACCGGAAACCGCACTTCGTTCGCTTTATCTGGAAGCGCTCCAGCTGGTCGAGCGCTTGCATCGCCGCCTGCTCGACGTCGTCAAGGACGAGTTCGACCGCAATGGCCAGAGCGACATCAATGCGACGCAGGCGCTTCTGCTCTTTAACATCGGCAATTCGGAACTGACCGCCGGTGAACTGCGCTCGCGCGGTTACTATCTCGGCTCGAACGTTTCGTACAACCTGAAGAAGCTGGTCGAAATGGGCTTCATTCATCATCAGCGCTCGCGCGTTGACCGTCGTTCGGTGCGCGTCAGCTTGACGGATAAGGGCAATGCTATTGCCGATCAGGTGGCTTCGCTCTACGAACGCCATATCTCCTCGATCGAACAGGTTGGCGGTATTCAGGTCGAAGAATTCACGGCGATGAACAAGTCGCTGCAGCGTCTCGACCGTTTCTGGAACGACAGCATCGCTTACCGGCTCTAAAGAAAGCGGGTCGGTGTTATCTGACTGACTGCTTTGTTGCAGAACTGTCACAACAGGCTGCCATTGAGAAGAATAAAGCGCTGTGAAGCTCCCAATCGTAAGGCGCATGGCTTGAAATTCGGGCCATGCGACATGATTAAGCCATAAAAAACGACATAAGCGTTTTAGAGCGGCACGGGCAATATTGTGCCACCTTCAGTCAGGAATGGGCTCGAAATCGAATTTCGGATGAGCGAGCAGCTTTGCATCGCCTGCAGTCCGGATATCGCCTTGTTGACCTATTGCTGATATTCTCTGGGAAGATTCCGCGCGAGCGGTTAGCCTTTTGGGACTAAGCAAAATGACCAAGACCGACAGACCAGCCGATACTTTAAGAGTAGACCGCCGCAGTTTCCTGCGCGGCGCGGCAACCGCCGGCCTTTCCGTGGCAGCCTCCGCCATGGTTTCCTCGGCTTACGCTCAACAAGCTCTGACCGATGTTATCTCATCGTCGCGTCGCGGCAACTGGGCTGACCAGTTCGATGCCCGCGCGACGGGTGGCCAGCGGGTCGCAACCAACCAGCCGGTTTTGAGCCCGCAGACGGTTGGCAATCTCCAGACCGCTATCGCTCAATATACCGACATTGCCGGTCGCGGTGGCTGGCCGAGCGTTCCGGGTAATACAAAACTCCAGATCGGCGTCACGGATCCGTCCGTTCAGGCACTGCGCAAGCGCCTCATGATTTCTGGCGATCTGCCACAGGAAGCCGGGCTTTCCAGTTCTTTCGACACCTATGTCGATGCTGCCGTGAAGCGCTTCCAGTCCCGTCATGGTCTGCCGGCCGACGGCGTCATGGGACAGTTCACCTATGCGGCCATGAATGTGGACGCGAATACGCGCCTCGGCCAGCTCCAGACCAATCTGCAGCGTCTCTCGCCTCTCGCCAATCAGGGCCTGCAGGAACAGCGTTTCGTGATGGTCAACATCCCGGCTGCGCGTATCGAGGCCGTTGAAGGCGGCAGCGTCATGCAGCGCCATACGGCAGTTGTCGGTAAGATCGACCGCCAGACGCCGATCCTCAATTCGAAGATTCACGAAGTCATTCTCAATCCTTACTGGACTGCGCCGAAGTCGATCATCCAGAAGGATATCATTCCGCTGATGCGGAAGGACCCGCAATATCTGGCGAAGAACAAGATCCGCCTTTACGACCAGTCCGGTCAGGAAGTGGCGCCGGAAAGCATCGACTGGAATACGGACGATGCGGTAAAGCTGATGTTCCGTCAGGATCCGGGCAAGATCAACGCCATGTCCTCGACCAAGATCAACTTCCACAACCAGTACGCCGTTTACATGCACGACACGCCGCAGAAGAGCTATTTCAACAAGCTCATGCGTTTCGACTCGTCGGGCTGCGTCCGCGTCCAGAACGTGCGCGACCTCGATGTGTGGCTGCTGAAGAACACCGCAGGCTGGGATCGTCAGAACATCGAAAGCACGATCAAGTCGGGCACGAACACGCCGATCCAGCTCGCCGATCCGGTTCCGCTGCATTTTGTTTACATTACTGCATGGTCTACCGGCGACGGCGTGGTGCAGTTCCGCGACGACATCTACAAGATGGACGGCGCAACCGAACTCGCTCTTGGCACCGACACCTGATTCTCATCTTGAGTTTGATTTTCCAAAGCCGTCCGGACCCGTTCCGGGCGGCTTTTTAGTTGCAAGGCATTTATCAAATCGGTTTGCCGCATTTTGGAATAAGCTTTTCGCTTTGCGACCATTGGCCTTGTGCATTCAAGTGTGATAATGCGCCTCATCCATATAGCTTTTACCGGCTAACCCGGAGGGTGTGAAACATGTCTCAAGCCAACGCCGCCGCCAAGAACGCGTCGTCCGACGTTTTCTTCAATGCAAGCCTCGAGGACATCGATTCCGAGATTTTCGGAGCAATCCGCAACGAACTCGGTCGTCAGCGCCATGAAATCGAGCTGATTGCCTCGGAAAACATCGTTTCGCGCGCTGTTCTCGAAGCGCAGGGTTCCATCCTCACCAACAAATATGCCGAAGGCTATCCGGGCAAGCGCTATTATGGCGGCTGCCAGTATGTCGACGTCGTGGAAGAACTGGCCATCGAACGCGCCAAGAAGCTCTTTGGGTGCGAATTTGCCAACGTTCAGCCGAACTCCGGCAGCCAGATGAACCAGGCCGTGTTCCTCGCGCTTCTTCAGCCGGGCGACACGTTCATGGGCCTCGACCTCAATTCGGGTGGTCACCTGACCCACGGCTCGCCGGTCAACATGTCCGGCAAGTGGTTCAATGTCGTGTCCTATGGCGTTCGCAAGGACGACCATCTGCTCGATATGGATGAAGTTGCCCGCCTCGCACGCGAGAACAAGCCGAAGCTCATCCTCGCAGGCGGTACTGCTTACTCGCGCGTCTGGGACTGGAAGCGTTTCCGCGAGATCGCCGATGAAGTCGGTGCCTATCTCATGGTCGATATGGCGCATATTGCCGGTCTCGTTGCCGGTGGCGTCCATCCTTCGCCGGTTCCGCATGCGCATGTCTGCACCACGACGACGCACAAGTCGCTTCGCGGTCCACGCGGTGGCATGATCCTCACCAACGACGCCGACATCGCCAAGAAGATCAATTCGGCTGTGTTCCCGGGTCTTCAGGGCGGTCCGCTGATGCACGTTATCGCCGGTAAGGCTGTTGCTTTTGCCGAAGCGCTGAAGCCGGAGTTCAAGCTTTATGCCAAGAACGTCGTCGACAATGCGCGCGCGCTGGCCGAAGAACTGAAGTCCAATGGCCTCGACATCGTTTCGGGCGGCACCGACAATCACCTGATGCTGGTCGATCTGCGTCCCAAGAACGCAACCGGCAAGCGTGCAGAAGCTGCTCTTGGCCGCGCCAACATCACCTGCAACAAGAATGGCATTCCGTTCGACCCTGAAAAGCCGTTCGTCACCTCCGGCGTTCGCCTTGGCACGCCCGCTGGCACCACGCGCGGTTTCGGCGTAACCGAGTTCAAGGAAATTGGTTCGCTGATCGCCGAAGTGCTGGACGGTCTGAAGGTTGCCAATTCTGACGAAGGCAATGCCGCTGTCGAACAGGCCGTGAAGGAAAAGGTCATGGCCTTGACCGACCGTTTCCCGATGTATGGCTATCAGGGCTAAGTCTGCTTCCATGATTGAGATGAAGCCCCGTTCAACTCTGTTGAGCGGGGCTTTTTCATTGACGCATCTGGTAGGTAGCTTACCGCTTATGGGCTATGATCGCCGGGAATCGGTTGACGATGGCAAAGCTCTTGAGTTTTTGGCGGGCGTGTCCCCACATATGAGCTGTTCGTCGCCAGTGCTAAAGCTGCCGATATTGAAATTGCCGATAATGAAATCGAAAGTGTTCCATGCGTTGTCCCTATTGCCAGTCTGAAGATACGCAAGTGAAGGATTCCCGTCCGGCGGAAGACGGTGCGGTCATTCGCAGGCGTCGTGTCTGTTCGGTGTGTGGAGGCCGTTTCACGACCTTTGAGCGCGTACAGTTGCGTGACCTGATGGTCGTGAAGAAAAGCGGGCGCCGAGTTCCTTTCGATCGCGACAAGCTTACGCGGTCTATCGAAGTGGCGTTGCGCAAGCGCGACGTCGATAATGACCGGGTGGAACGCGCCATTTCCGGCATTGTCCGCCAGCTTGAAAGTTCGGGTGAGGCGGAGGTGACGTCCGACGAAATCGGGCGGCTGGCCATGGATGCGCTGAAAGGCATCGATGATATCGCCTATATCCGCTTTGCTTCGGTCTATCGCAATTTCAGCAAGGCCGTCGATTTCCACAATGTCATTGATGAACTGACAGTTGCTGAAACTGAGGACGATCTGGACGCTTAGGCATGAGTGGCAGCAAGTTTCCGCCTTCGAATGCAACTGCGGATGACGTCCGCTTCATGGAAGCGACGATCCGTTATGCACGGCGTCACAAGGGGCTGACGGGAACCAATCCGTCCGTTGGCACGATCATCGTCAAGGATGGTGTCATCGTCGGACGTGGCGTGACTGCAATTGGCGGCAGGCCCCATGCCGAGCCGCAGGCGCTTGCAGACGCGGGAGAAGTGGCGCGTGGCGCGACGGCTTATGTGACGCTGGAACCTTGTGCGCATCACGGACGCACACCCCCTTGCGCGGAAGCGCTGGTGCGGGCAGGGGTGGCGCGTGTCGTGGTTGCCGCGACCGATCCGGACGAACGGGTCAGCGGAAGAGGCTTTGCCATTCTGCGCGAGGCAGGGATTGAGGTTGTGCCAGGCATTCTTGCCGAACAGGCTGCCGATGATCTTGCGGGCTATCTGAATCGATCTGCGAAGAAGCGCCCGGAAGTGATTCTGAAACTTGCACTTTCCGCCGATGGCATGATCGGCCGTCGGGGCGAGGGACAGCTTGCAATAACGGGGCCGGTTGCGCGCGCCCAGTCGCATATCCTGCGGGCCCAGACCGATATTATCCTGATTGGCATCGAAACCGCACTGGCCGACGATCCGGTGTTGAACTGCCGCCTGCCGGGGCTGGAACAGCGTTCGCCTGTTCGGGTGGTGCTCGATAGCGGATTGCGTTTGCCGCTTTCCTCGAAACTTGTACAGACCGCTGATGCCCAGCCCTTGTGGATTGCCTGTGGTGAAGAAGCGTTGCCGGAGCGGCGCTACGAGTTGCAGGCGGCCGGTTGCCGGATTCTCGCGACCGAAGCTTATGATTGCCGCATCGCTCTGCCCGAACTGATGGACGATCTCGCTGCGCAAGGCATTTCCTCGGTTCTCGTTGAAGGCGGAGCAGGTGTTGCGAAGAGCTTTCTGGACGAGGGGCTGGTGGACCGGCTTGCCATCTTCCGTTCGCCGGTTGAAATCGGCTCAGAACTTGGGGTTGCCGTGGACGGGCTTGAAACCCATATCGCAGACAAGTTCAAAATCTTAAGGCAGGCTCGCTATGGCGACGATGCCTATACGGAATATGTAAGGAAGACTTGATGTTTACAGGCATTATCACCGATATCGGCAAGGTTGACCGGATCAAGCCGCTGAATGAAGGCGTTCTTCTGCGTATTGAAACTGCCTATGATCCCGAGACGATCGAGCTTGGCGCATCGATTGCCTGTTCAGGCGTCTGCCTCACGGTGGTGGCGCTGCCCGAAAAGGGCACGAATGCCCGCTGGTTCGAGGTTGAGGCATGGGAAGAAGCGCTGCGCCTGACCACAATCTCCAAATGGCAGAGCGGACGGAACATCAATCTGGAACGTTCTCTGAAACTTGGCGACGAAATGGGCGGCCACCTCGTTTCCGGCCATGTCGATGGGCAGGCTGAAATCGTCGAACGCAAGGAAGAAGGCGATGCAGTGCGCTTCACCCTGCGTGCGCCGGAAGAACTGGCCCCATTTATCGCCCAGAAGGGTTCGGTCGCCCTCGATGGAACCTCGCTGACGGTTAATGGCGTCAATGGCAACGAGTTTGATGTGCTTCTGATCCGCCACTCGCTTGAAGTCACGACCTGGGGCGAGCGGAAAGCAGGCGACAAGGTGAATATCGAGATCGACCAGCTGGCACGTTACGCAGCAAGGCTTGCGCAATATCAGAAATAGGCTTACAGCCTAAATTCCCAGGCTGTAAAAGCATATCCCGATTTTAAGCGTTGACCGCAATCGTTGCGGTCCGCAAAATTTGTCATGGAGTCTCTCATGTCCAAGCACGAGGCGCATGCGCCGCATTTGCTTATTGTTGAAGCGCGTTTCTACGATGATCTCGCCGACGCGCTTCTGGATGGCGCAAAGGCAGCCTTGGATGAGGCAGGGGCAACCTACGACGTGGTGACGGTACCTGGCGCGCTGGAAGTTCCGGCGGTCATTTCTTTCGCACTCGATGGTGAAGACAATGGCGGCAAGGAATATGATGGCTTTGTTGCGCTTGGCACGGTTATCCGTGGCGAAACCTATCATTTTGATATCGTGTCCAATGAATCCTGCCGCGCACTCACCGATCTTTCGGTCGAGGAAAGCATCGCCATCGGCAACGGCATTCTGACGGTCGAAAACGAAGAGCAGGCATGGGTACGCGCCCGCCGTGAAGACAAGGACAAGGGCGGTTTTGCCGCCCGCGCTGCGCTGACCATGATCGACCTGCGCAAGAAGTTCGGAGTCTGATCATTATGAATTCTTCTACCGAAGGCCGCCCAACCCCCAATCTCCCACGCACGGCGAACAAGCGCGGTGTTGCCCGTCTTGCTGCAGTCCAGGCGCTTTATCAGATGGATGTTGCCGGAACAGGTGTTCTGGAAGTGGTGGCTGAGTACGAAGCTTTCCGTCTCGGCAAGGAAGTGGATGGCACGCAGTATCTTGATGCCGATCCGCAATGGTTCCGTGCAATCGTGGCCGGTGTCGTCGATGAACAGCTGAAGCTCGATCCGATGATCCATCAGGCGCTGACGGAAGACTGGCCGCTGTCGCGTCTCGATTCGACCCTGCGCGCCATTCTCCGTGCTGGCGCCTGGGAATTGCAGACACGCAAAGACGTACCGACGGCTGTCATCGTGTCGGAATATGTTGATATCGCCAAGGCTTTCTACACGGAAGACGAGCCGAAACTGGTCAATGCCGTGCTTGATCGCCTCGCATTTGTCATTCGTGGTGAGAGCCGCGGTGTGAAACCGCGCTGATCCGGCTTCCCTGACAATAATCATGAAAGAAGGGCTGTGAGAAATCGCAGCCCTTCTTTCATTGTACGCTGGCAAAGAACGACTTGACGTTTGTTAAACCGTTTCGCATGTTGGGTACGCGGCATTGAGAATGCTGAAATGCAAGGAATCGCGCCAACAGGTTGATTTCTCAGGCATGTCGCGCAAAACCGCGTAGCAGTTTTGCGAGAACGACAGGCCTGAAATCAGAGACATAAAGCGCTGAGAGCGAATCTGAAAGATCGCGATCCGCTTTAGGCGTAAGTTCCAGACGTGAATATACCGAAGAAGCCCGGTATCTTGCATTGGCTTCAGGCACTTCCATGCCGCTCAATCGGGTCCGGGGAGGGGTTTTCGGGCCTAACCTGCGCATGTGCCTGCCGACAATCGCGGCTCGCGGTCTGACGGTAGCCAGCGCGAGCTCAATGGGAGTTGGCCTTTATGCAAATGGGAGTGGCAGTCTTAGTTCTCGTCATTGCCTGCGGCGTGGTTTCCGTTCTTTTCGCCATATGGGCGATCCGTTCGGTTCTTGCAGCCGATCAGGGGACGCAGCGCATGCAGGAAATTGCTGAAGCCATCCGCGAGGGTGCCTCAGCCTATCTCACAAGACAATATTCGACGATTGCCATTGTCGGCGTCGTGGTCTTTCTGGCAGCTTGGTATTTGTTGTCGATCAGTGCCGCAATCGGTTTCCTGATTGGCGCGGTTCTGTCGGGCGTCACCGGCTTTATCGGAATGCACGTTTCGGTTCGCGCCAATGTGCGCACTGCGCAGGCAGCTTCGCTCAGCCTCGCCGGAGGGTTAGAACTGGCCTTCAAGTCCGGGGCCATCACTGGCCTTCTGGTAGCAGGGCTCGCGCTGCTCGGCGTGTCCGTCTATTATTTCATTCTCACTGTCTGGCTTGGTTACTCGCCGTCCGACCGCACGGTTATCGATGCGCTGGTGTCGCTCGGTTTCGGTGCTTCGCTGATCTCGATCTTCGCGCGTCTTGGCGGTGGTATCTTCACCAAGGGCGCTGACGTCGGCGGCGATCTTGTCGGCAAGGTCGAGGCCGGTATTCCAGAGGATGATCCGCGCAACCCAGCGACCATTGCGGATAATGTCGGCGACAATGTCGGCGACTGCGCAGGCATGGCTGCCGACCTTTTCGAAACCTACGCGGTGACAGTCGTCGCAACCATGGTTCTAGGCGCAATCTTCTTCAACGGATCGGACATTCTTTCGAGCGTCATGCTCTATCCGCTGATGATCTGCGGCGCCTGTGTCATCACGTCAATCGTGGGCACATTTTTCGTCAAGCTCGGCGTCAATGGCTCCATCATGGGTGCCCTCTATAAGGGGCTGATAGCGACGGGCCTGCTTTCCATCGTTGGTCTTGCTATTGCCAATACGCTGACCGTTGGCTGGGGTGAAATCGGAACTGTGGCCGGGAAAAGCATTACCGGCACCAATCTCTTCCTTTGCGGACTGATCGGTCTGATCGTTACCGGTCTGATCGTTGTGATCACGGAATACTATACCGGCACCAACAAACGTCCGGTCAATTCCATCGCGCAGGCCTCGGTAACAGGGCACGGCACGAATGTCATTCAGGGGCTGGCGGTTTCGCTTGAATCCACGGCTCTGCCAGCAATCGTGATTGTCGGCGGTATTATTTCGACCTACCAGCTGGCTGGTCTGTTCGGTACGGCAATCGCCGTCACTGCCATGCTTGGTATTGCCGGGATGATCGTTGCGCTCGATGCCTTCGGTCCGGTCACGGATAATGCGGGTGGCATTGCGGAAATGGCCGGTCTCGACCCGGAAGTCCGCAAGGCCACCGATGCGCTCGATGCCGTTGGCAACACTACCAAGGCCGTCACGAAGGGCTATGCTATCGGTTCGGCAGGGCTTGGCGCACTGGTGCTGTTCGCGGCCTATTCCAACGATCTGGCCTACTTTGCCGCCAACGGACAGACCTATCCTTATTTCGCCGATATGGGGCCGGTTTCCTTCGATCTCTCCAACCCTTATGTGGTTGCGGGGCTGATCTTTGGCGGCCTGATCCCTTATCTGTTCGGTGGCATGGCGATGACCGCCGTGGGCCGGGCCGGAGGCGCGGTCGTGCAGGAAGTGCGCCGCCAGTTCCGCGAAAAGCCAGGCATCATGACCGGCAAGGAGCGCCCGGACTATGCCCGTGCGGTCGATCTTCTGACCAGGGCGGCCATTCGCGAGATGATCATCCCGTCGCTCCTGCCTGTGCTGGCGCCGATTGTGGTCTATTTCGGCGTGCTGCTTATCTCAGGCTCGAAGGCTGCAGCCTTTGCAGCGCTCGGCGCATCGCTTCTGGGCGTTATTGTCAACGGCCTCTTCGTCGCGATTTCCATGACGTCCGGAGGTGGCGCATGGGACAATGCCAAGAAGAGCTTCGAGGACGGATTTACCGATGCCGACGGCGTGAAGCACCTGAAAGGGTCGGAAGCGCATAAAGCATCAGTGACCGGCGATACGGTTGGTGATCCCTATAAGGATACAGCCGGTCCGGCTGTCAATCCGGCGATCAAGATCACCAACATCGTGGCCCTTCTTCTGTTGGCTGTGTTGGCACATATGTCCTGACGGACATGCATTGTGAAAAAAGAAAACCCGCCGTAAAGGCGGGTTTTCTTTTTGTCAGGATATGACCGGATCAGTTGCTGGCACCGCCTGCGGCTCCCGGCAACGAGGTTGGGGCCTTGGAAACGCCCTGAATGATCTGACCGAGGAAGGTCTGGTCCTTGCCGCCTGTCGGCGTGGTGCGCGACACGAAGTCGAACAGCTTGCCGTCCTTCAGGCCGTAATTGGCGATATGCTCGACCTTGCCGTCCTTGTTGAAATAGATGGCGAGGATCTGCCGCTCGATGATCTTCGGCTTCATGAACTGCGCGGCGCGATAACGCTTCTGCGAAATGTAGTAGAACACTTCATTGTCGAAGGTCGCGGTGGTGGACGGCGTACCGAGCGCCAGAAGCACCTGCTCGCGGCTGGAGCCGACAGGAACCGAATCAAGCGCACCCTGATCGAGTACGTAACCCTCTGTCAGCGTTTCGGACGGATTGAGCGTGGATGCAGTGTTACATCCGGCAAGAGCTACTGCGACGAGAATTGCCGTGCCTGCGAGAAGGGCACCCTGCTTGCGTACGCCAGAGGATGCACTTGGAAAAATTCGCTGCAACAAAGACCTCTCCATACATTCTAAATCAGCGCGGCACTTTCGCCGTCGGGAGAACTTCGGTAAACCACCTTGCTTATTTATGCAACTGGAACGGTCGTACGGACATGATTCTCCAACTATTCCGCCGCAAATCGAAAGCAAACGAGGCAATTATGCTTCGCGTTTACGAGGTGATCGTGGCGGCGGCGCGGCAAAAACGGTTTTATGCACAATTTCAGGTGCCTGATACGCCGCTTGGCCGCTATGAAATGCTTTCGCTGCATATTTTCCTTGCCCTGCATCGGATGAGGGGAGAAAACAAGGCGCTTGCCGATCTGGCACAGGAAATCGCCGACGAGTTTTTCAAGGATGTCGATCATTCGCTGCGCGAACTCGGTATCGGCGACCAGGGCGTCCCGAAGCGCATGAAGAAGCTTGCCCGCATGTTCTACGGTCGGGTCGCGGCTTATGGGGAGGCGTTGGATGCAAATGATGCGGACGCGCTGGCTGCCGCGCTGACGCGAAATATCCGCCCCGACCTCGAATTCTGGCCGCATGCCCACCATTTAAGTGAATATGTTCTGGGATGCCGTGACCGGCTGCAAAAAATTGCGGACGATGCTTTGGCGGCAGGCGACATTTCCTATATGGATGCGGATCAAATGGACTTTGCGCCAAAAAACAATGCTGAAAAGGCCAATGAGAATGACTGACAAACCGGCGCTCACCTATCCTGTTCCGGTTCTTCACCTGCCGCAAAAGGGCGTGACGGTGAAAATAGGCACGGATGAGAAAGAGCGCGCAGCACTCGCGGCAGCCCATGGGCTTGAGGGTGTAAATGCCTTTGCTGTGGAATTTCTGATTACGCCCTGGAAAAAGGATGGCATCCGGGTGCGGGGTCGTATCGATGCGGAAATCGTTCAGTCCTGCATCGTGACGCTCGAGCCGCTGACCAACAGCATCGCCGAAGACGTCGACACGATTTTCGTGCCGGAAAATTCGAGGCTTGCACGGATTGAGCTTGATGAAAGCGGCGAAATGCTGCTCGATGCCGAAGGCGCGGACATTCCGGAAGTTTTTGTCGGCGACAGGATTGATGTCGGCGCAATTGCCGAGGAATTCTTCGATCTCGCCATCGATCCTTATCCTCGCAAGCCGGGTTTGCCGGACGAGAGTGAGCCTAAGGTTTTCGGGGACGACGACGGTGAAGAGAAGCCCGTTTCGCCGTTTGCGAAGCTTTCAGAATGGCAAAAGAAGCCGTAATTCAGAGTGGTTTGACAGAATTTGGTTGTGCGGAAACGCAAAAACACTATTTTCGCCGAAAACCTGTCTGCTGCAAAAAGCAGAGCAGGGGCAGGGATCGCACAGGAACAATCAAGAGTGATCAAAATTTCGATTGACGCGATGGGCGGTGATTTTGGCCCTGAAGTGGTCATCCCCGGCGCAGCGAAGGCGCTTGAGCGCCATCCTGACATCCGCTTCATATTCTTCGGTCTCCCCGCACAGGTGGAGCCCGTGCTGGCACGTTATCCGAAGCTGAAAGCCGCATCCGAGTTCCGCGCGAGCCAGGTTGCCATCAGCATGGATGACAAGCCGAGCCAGGCGCTGCGGGCCGGTCGCGGTAAATCTTCCATGTGGCAGGCCATCGAAGCAGTGAAGACCGGCGACGCCCAGGCGTGTATTTCCGCCGGTAATACCGGTGCATTGATGGCCATGTCCAAATTTTGCCTGCGTATGATGTCGGATGTCGAGCGCCCGGCGATTGCCGGCATCTGGCCAACACTGCGCGGTGAAAGCATCGTGCTTGACGTTGGAGCCACTATTGGCGCCGATGCGCGCCAGCTCGTCGATTACGCAGTTATGGGGGCTGGTATGGCGCGGGCCCTGTTCGAGGTGCGCAAGCCGACCGTCGGGCTCCTGAATGTCGGCACGGAAGAGGTAAAGGGTCTCGACGAGATCAAGGAAGCAGGTCAGATTCTGCGCGACACACCGCTCGACGGACTTGCCTATTCCGGTTTTGTTGAAGGCAATGATATCGGCAAGGGCACGGTGGACGTGGTCGTGACCGAAGGCTTTACCGGCAATATCGCGCTCAAGGCTGCGGAAGGTACGGCCCGCCAGATGGGTGAACTGCTGCGTCAGGCCATGCGCCGGACGCTGCTTGCCAAAATCGGTTATGTTTTCGCCAAGGGCGCGTTTGATCGCCTGCGCGAAAAGATGGATCCGAACAAGGTCAATGGTGGCGTCTTCCTCGGTCTCAGTGGAATCGTCATCAAAAGCCATGGCAGCGCCAATGCAGAAGGCTTCTGCTCGGCAGTGGAAGTCGGCTATGACATGGTGAGAAATCGTCTTCTGGAAAAGATCGAGGCTGATCTGGCGCATTTCCACCACAGTCATCCGCATGTATCGAATGATGGTGGCGAGGCTGCAAAGGCATAATTCCGGCAATGCCATCCGGAAGACGGAATTGGACAAGATTTGCGGTTGCCGATTATTTTTCGGCGCCGAAGCGGTGAAGTAACTTTTACCGAGTATGTGTAGGGCCAGAATTTTCGACTGCGCGCGTGAATGTTCGTCGCGCCGGTCGCATGTAAGGACAGGAAATAAGAGATGATAAGATCTGTCGTGCGGGGTATCGGTTCGGCTTTGCCGAAGCGGGTCATGAAGAATACCGATTTCGAAGGTATTATCGAAACCTCCGACGAGTGGATCGTGCAGCGCACGGGTATCCGTGAGCGCCACATTGCAGGCGATGACGAAACCACGGTTTCGCTTGGCACGGCTGCGGCCCGCGCAGCAATCGAGAATGCCGGCTTGCAGCCGACTGATATCGATCTTGTTCTGCTGGCAACCTCGACGCCTAACCATACCTTTCCGGCAAGTGCCGTGGAAATCCAGCGCGAACTGGGAATCACCAAGGGTTTTGCCTTCGATATGCAGGCCGTGTGCAGCGGCTTCATCTATGCCATCACGACGGCTGATCTCTATATTCGCGGCGGCATGGCGAAGCGCGTTCTGGTCATCGGCGCGGAAACCTTCTCGCGCATCCTCGACTGGAATGACCGCACGACCTGCGTTCTGTTTGGCGATGGTGCCGGCGCATTGGTTCTCGAAGCTGCCGAAGGTAACGGGCTGACCTCGGATCGTGGCGTTCTCGCCGCCAATCTGCGCTCGGACGGCAACCACAAGGAAAAACTTTTTGTGGATGGCGGCCCGTCAACGACCCAGACTGTTGGTCACCTCCGCATGGAAGGCCGCGAAGTCTTCAAACATGCAGTCGGCATGATTACGGACGTTATCGAGGCATCTTTCGAGGAAACCGGCCTTACAGCCGAGGATATCGACTGGTTCGTCCCGCATCAGGCCAACAAGCGCATTATCGATGCTTCCGCCAAGAAGCTGAATATCGCTGAAGGCAAGGTTGTCATCACAGTGGATCGCCACGGCAACACGTCTGCGGCGTCGGTTCCACTGGCGCTCGCGACCGCCGTTGCGGACGGCCGCATCAAGAAGGGCGACCTCGTTCTTCTGGAGGCAATGGGTGGCGGATTCACGTGGGGCGCGGTTCTGTTGCGCTGGTAAGCGACAAATTTGATCTGCCGTGAGGAAACTCGCGGCTTGACCGTTGCGCTTTTATTTGTGTAACGTCCTGTCACGTAAGGATATTATCTGTTCAAACGCTAACCAGGCAGGTTCGGTCATGGGAGGTAAGACGGTCACGCGAGCTGATCTGGCAGAGGCTGTTTACCGGAAGGTAGGCCTTTCCAGAACGGAGTCGGCGGCTCTTGTCGAGATGATTCTCGATGAAGTCTGTGACGCTATCGTCAACGGTGAAACCGTGAAGTTGTCGTCTTTTGCGACATTTCAGGTTCGCGACAAGAACGAGCGCATTGGCCGTAATCCGAAAACAGGCGAGGAGGTTCCAATTCTTCCCCGTCGTGTGATGACTTTCAAAGCTTCCAACGTTCTCAAGCAGCGTATTCTGCAGGAACATCAGAAGCGTGAAACCAAAAGCCAGAAGTAATTGCTAGTGGATTGAGTTTGACGTTTGATACCCGTCCGATATAGATCACGTTTCAAACGTCAAACTCGAAAAATCTACTAGATTCATAAAGTTACCAGTGGTCTTTTTGATCTCGACATTTGCTCAGCGCTCATATCCGAGGGATGCAAATGTCGGAATCAGACCACTAGCATGCTGCCCATCGGGCAGCATTTTGTTTTGGCACCATCCTTGTAAAACTGGCATCCCTTTTGCGCCTGACTTATGGTCGCGTGCAGGACGGCTGTTTTTTGTGTTGGTTGCAACCGTCATAATAGTCCTTTGCCACGAACTGGCCATGCTGCTTTCGGCTTCGCATGAAGGGATGCTTATAAAGCTCTGATATTATATAATGGATTCAGTGGAGCGAATCGCTTCGCTGATATTGAAATCTGGAAAGCGGCTGGCTTTTCAGAGAGAGTTCGTGTTGCACACCGTCCGGTTTTGAATGACGTTTGCGCCGTGTCTTTCCGCACGCTGGAGTTTGTTAACTCCCGTCTTCTAAAATCCGATGGTAACAAGCGCCTTTCGTGTTACAGACGCGTTCGCGTTGGCAGCGAGTTGAACTATCTGGATCGGCGAGGTTGCGCCGCAACGGCGAAACCTGAACCACTGGAAAGGGCAAGTGGATGGACAAGAGCCCTGATGCATTCAGGACGATCAGTGAAGTAGCGGATGATCTTGATCTTCCGCAGCATGTGCTGCGTTTCTGGGAAACGCGCTTTACCCAGATCAAGCCTATGAAGCGGGGCGGCGGTCGCCGATATTACCGGCCGCTCGATGTCGAATTGCTCAAGGGCATTCGCCATCTGCTCTATGATCAGGGCTATACGATCAAGGGTGTGCAGCGTCTTCTTCGCGAAAACAATGCACAGTTTATCATCGCGCTTGGCAATGGCGACGTTCAGGCGATTGAGGCGATTACGCGCCAGAAGCAGGCTGCCGCTGATAAGCGGGCTGCCGAAGAGGCGGCTGACAATGAAATGGCTCTGCCGAGCGGCATCAAGGCGCCGCAACCGGCGCGCAAGCTCTTCGGTCTCTTGAAGGGCGAGGAGGATGGCCCCATCGGAGCTGATGGAAAGCGGCCTTCAAAGGACAACCGCTCGCTTCTGCAGGAGGCGTTGTTCGATCTTCTCGAATGCAAGCGTCTTCTCGATCAGGTGCGCTGATCGATTTCTGACCGCATGAAAAAGGGAGGCTTTCGCCTCCCTTTGCTTTTGTACGCGGATTGAATCAGCTGGACGAGAGTTTCAATCCGATGATGCCGGCGAGGATCAGTGTCACGCTTGCAACGCGGAAGAAGGTTGCAGCCTCACCGAGAATGAAAATGCCCACCAGAAACGCACCCACCGCACCGATGCCGGTCCAGATCGCATAGGCTGTTCCTAGCGGCAGGCTGCGCATGGCGATGGAAAGCAGAATGAAGCTGCCGATCATCGTCACGATGGTGATGGCGCTCGGTGTCAGAAGGGAAAAGCCTTCCGACTTTTTCATGAAATAGGCCCAGATGACCTCAAGAATTCCGGCCAGTCCCAGATAAATCCATGCCATTCTAATGCTCCCTCACAAGGGTTCTGAACGGGCCGTCCCGTTCGTTGAAGAAGCGGGAAGGCCGTCCTTCCCGTGAAGTCACTGCGCACGGCACTCTAATCAGTGCGACGGATGCAGTGCATCGTTGAGATACATGCAGGTCAGCATAGTAAATACGTAAGCCTGAATAACTGCCATCAGCAATTCGAGTGCGGTCAGCGCAACGGTCATTGCAAGTGGCAGCACAGCGGTTAGCATGCCGAGCGTTCCTAGACTGCCCAGCCCGATGACAAACCCCGCAAAGACTTTCAGCGTAATGTGCCCTGCAAGCATGACGGCGAACAGACGAACCGAATGACTGACCGGACGCGAGATATAGGACATGATCTCGATCGGCACGATGATCGGCGCCAGCACAACCGGTACGCCCGCAGGCATGAACAGTCGGAAGAACCTGAACCCGTGTCGAACGAGACCGTAGATCGTGACCGTCAGGAAGACCAGCATCGCAAGCGCGAACGTTACGATGATGTGGCTTGTCACGGTGAAGGCATAGGGGAACATGCCGATCAGATTGGCAAACAGGATGAACAGAAACAACGAGAAGACGAGGGGGAAGAAAGCCATACCCTTTTCCCCGGCGTTCTCGCGCAATGTCTTCGACACGAATTCGTAGAGGATCTCGGCTGAGGACTGCCAGCGCCCTGGCACAACGGTGCCCCTGCGGGACGACAGAAACATGAACGCAGCCGCGCCCAGCACCGTCAGCACCATGAAGAGTGCCGAATTGGTGAAAGCAACCGGCTGGCCGCCGATTTCGCCAAGTTCAACGATGGGCTTGATTGCGAACTGTTCGATCGGCCCTGCCATAGGACACCCTCCTATGGGGCCGTCCCCGATGCGAACACTGGCGCGGGTCGTCCCGCGCGGCCCTGTAAATAGTGATTCTTGAGCGGAGAGGCAAGAGGGCGTCGTCCATATCGCGCCAACAGAAACTTGATCGCGTATCCCATGGATCAGGGAGCTTTTTCGGGTATCCTGTCGTTCTTATCCATAGATTATGCCGGGAGATCGATTGATGACCATCTCAAGACGTAATTTCATTGTTACAGCATCTGCTGCCGGGGCCGGATTGGCTTTAACGCCTTTGGAGCTCAACAAGGCGGCAGCCGAAACAGGCAGTCCTAAAGTGCTAACCCCTTCACAGGTAGAAAATCCGGGCTTCCATCGCTTTCAGTTTGGTGATTTTGAGATCACCACGCTTTCCGATGGGCGCCGAGTCGGCGAAGCGCCCGAAAAGACATATGCGGTCGATCAGGACCCGAAAGTGGTTGCCGCACTTCTTGAGGAAAATCTTCTGCCCGCCGACCGCTTCGTCAACAGCTTCACGCCAGTGCTCATCAATACAGGCAAGGAGCTTGTTCTGTTTGACACCGGCATGGGAGCAGGTGCCCGCGGAGCGGGATTGGGCAAGCTGGCCAGTGCGCTTGAAGCTTCGGGCTACAAGACGGACGATGTGTCTCTGGTCGTATTGAGCCATTTCCACCCTGATCATATTGGTGGACTGATGGAAGACGGCAAGCCAGCCTTCGCCAATGCGCGCTACGCCACCGGACAGAAGGAATTCGACTTCTGGACCGATCCCGCGCGGCTCGACAGCCCCGCCAAGACCGTTGCTGAAATGGTGGCCAAAAACGTCAAGCCTCTCGCGGAGAAGATGACGTTCCTGGGCGATGATAGCGAAGTCATTTCCGGTATTCATTCGGTGGCAGCTTATGGCCACACGCCGGGTCATCTGGCTTTCAGGGTCGAAACGGGCGGCAAATCGTTGATGTTGGTCTCGGATACGGCGAACCATTTCGTCATTACGTTGCAGCGGCCCGAATGGCACGTTTCCTTCGATATCGATAAGGATGCTGCCGTCCAGACCCGCAAGCGCATGTTTGACATGATCGCCACCGACAGGCTTCCTTTCATCGGTTATCATATGCCGTTTCCGGCACTGGCCTATCTCAAGCGGGAAGGCGAGGGCTATCGCTACGTTGCGGAAACCTATCAGCTGCGTGAGAAATAGATTGAGGCGGTTTAGTACTAACGCCCACCGGCAACGTCGATGAATGTTCCGGTTACATAGGCGGGGGCGTCGTTGAGCAGCCAGAAAATGGCTTCCGCGACTTCCTCTGCCTTGCCGGCGCGTCCAATAGGGGTACCGGCGCCCAACCTCGCCGCGCGATCCGGATTGCCGCCACTGGCATGGATGTCGGTATCGATCAGGCCTGGACGCACGGCATTGACGCGAATGCCTTTCGGCGCCAGCTCTTTCGACAGGCCAGTGGTCAGCGTATCAAGTGCGCCTTTCGCTCCGGCATAATCTACATATTCAAACGGCGATCCAAGTCGCGATGCCATCGATGACACGATGACTATGGCACTGTCTGGCTGCAAGCGCCGGGCTGCTTCGCGGGCGCATAGATAGGTGCCGTAAACATTCACGTCGAACATCATTTTCAGACGATCAGCACTCATATCCGCAAGCGGCATGGTCTGAGCAACGATACCGGCATTCAGGACGACGCCTTTCAGCGGACCAAGATCGGCCTCCGCCTTGTCGAACATGGCGATCACGTCTTGTTCTCTGGATATGTCGCCCTGGATCGCAAGCGCCTTCGCACCAAGCTTCGCTGCCTCAGTCACCGTTTGCTGCGCAGCCTGTTCGTTCCCCGCATAGTTCAGAGCCACAGACCAGCCTTGCGCTGCGCTGCGCAGAACGGTAGCGCGACCAATGCCGCGACTGCCACCAGTGATCAGGGCGTTCTTCATGCTCTCCTCCATGCAATCATGGCAGAGCTAATCCGATTTGCACGTTGTGTGCAAAGGAAAGATCGTATGAAAATAAAGGTTTGGGGAAGAAAAATGGTCGGAGCGGCGGGATTCGAACCCACGACCCCTTGACCCCCAGTCAAGTGCGCTACCGGGCTGCGCTACGCTCCGAGCCGGGGAAAGCCGTAGATTATAACGACTTGGCACGCAAGGGATAATTTCTCGAAACTGGCAAATTGCACATAACATTCATGCATGGTTCTGAGCATCAGGATCGCGGTGCGAAAAGTATGATGCATGTGCCTGCAAAAGCCGTGCATGCGCCGACCACATCCCAGCGATCGGGGCGCGCTCCTTCGGCAAACCAGATCCACAAAATCGACGCGATGATATAGATGCCACCATAGGCTGCATAAGCGCGACCGGCCACGTTGCTTTCAATCAGGGTGAGCAGATAGGCGAACAATGCGAGGCATACCATGCCGGGTGCCAGCCAAAGCGGTGACTTGTCGAGCTTCAGCCATGCCCAGAAGGCGAAGCATCCGGCGATTTCAAAGAGGGCTGCTGCGGCGTATATCGCGAATTGCAAGTTTCTGCTCTCCTGAGCGTTCTCTGAGCTTCAGCGAAAGCTGATACTTGTATTCCAGCCCTGCGCAACCCCAGATGATCCCGAAGAGCAGATAAAAGTGGCGCCAGTGATCGGTGTCGATGACATTGCCGATCAGGACATGCCCGAGATAGGTTGCGTAAGCAACCAGAAGATAAGGCTGCCAGGGGCGATTGCGAAACAGAAGCTTGAAACCGATCCCGAGTGTCAGGAATGTCAGCGCCAGAAAGGCGATGAAGCCGATCCAGCCATAGTCAAGGACGGCCTTGAGCCAGACATTGTGTGTATCCTCACCGAACATCGGCCCGAACTCGAGCGGTCCGATGCCAAGCGGATGCTGTGTCGCAAGGATCATTCCAAGCCAGTGCCGCGCAAAACGCCCAAGCCTTGCACTGTCATAGCTCTGTTCGAGACGCGCGCGCTCACGGAAGAAATCGCCGACGCCGGGGATTTGCAGGATAATCAGGATCGCGAGAGTAATTGTTACAACTGCAAGCAGACCAATCACTATCAGGCGTAACCGAAAACGATTGCTGTTGCTTTGCAGGAAGAGCACGCCAAACAGAACGGCAAAGGAGAGGGGAACCATCGCCCAGGCCGCGCGCGAAAAGGATACCAGAACGCCGAGCGTCAGCAGGCAGCAGAAAGGCAGATAGACGGCCATATCGCGAAAGCCCCCGCGCATGATGCGGTAAAGCGTCCAGGTCAGCGGCAATATAAGGAAAGGTCCGTAGACATTGGGGTCCTGAAATGCGCCCTGCGCACGTCCGTAGCGCGTGAAGATTTCTGCGCCTGGAAAGAGGCTCAGATAACCGGCAATGCCAAGGACGGAAGAAAGCACGCCGACAAGAAGATAGGCGTTGAAGATGGTCTTCAGACGCCGTTGGTCACCTTCGATGACAGCGGCGAAGAATACCGATGTGAAAGCCAGAAACAGCGAGACGGCGATATAAAGCGGTGCTTTCTTGACGTCAGCCATCTGCATGACCGAAATCATGCCGCCGAAATTGAAGACAGCAAGCAGGGCGAGCAGCACAAGGCTTGTGCGGGTCAACCGCAGTCCGAACAATAGTGCCAGCGCAATCAGGCCGACCATATAGAGTTCATAAGGCGCAGGCTCGCTCATCACGAAGCCGAGCAGAAAAACGCCGAAGCCGATTGCGATATTGGCGATGAGGCGGTTGAGCGCGCGTTTGCGCGCCACATCTGCCGGCAGCATCAGGGCTGGACGCGAACTGCCGTCAAACCGTTGCGCCACGCTGGTCAATAGGCGTTTTCCGTATTGAGAAGTCGCATCGGTGTCAGGAACAGGATTTTCAGATCGAGCCAGAGCGACCAGTTTTCGATATAGTAAAGGTCGAACTCTGTGCGCATGCGGATCTTGTTCTCATTGTCGATTTCGCCGCGCCAGCCGTTGATCTGCGCCCAGCCGGTAACGCCCGGCTTCACGCGGTGACGCGCGAAATAGCCATCCACCACCTCATTATAGAGCACATTGTGCGAATGGGCGGCGACTGCATGCGGGCGCGGGCCGACGAGCGACAGGGAACCGGCGAGAACATTGAAGAACTGCGGCAGCTCATCGATCGAGGCTTTGCGAATGAAGCGTCCGACGCGGGTGACGCGAGGGTCGTTTTTGGTAACTGCCTGCTTGGCGGTAGGGTCACACATCTCTGTGTACATGGACCGGAACTTCCAGACATTGATAACTTCATTATTGAAGCCATGCCGCTTCTGTTTGAAGATCACAGGGCCCTTGCTGTCCAGCTTGATGGCAATCGCCGTGCCGATCATGATCGGCGACAGAAGAACGATGCCAACAATGCTGAAGGCAACGTCGAAGATGCGCTTGGCAACAGAATCCCAATCGTTGATGGGCTTGTCGAAAATATCCAGCATCGGCACCGCGCCGACATAGGAATAGGAGCGCGGGCGGAAGCGCAGGTGGTTGTTGAGCGCTGACAGCCGGATATCGACCGGGAGAACCCATAGCTTCTTGAGTAGTGCCAGCACGCGGGCTTCGGCGCTGATCGGCAGCGATACGATCAGCATGTCGATGTGGGCGATACGGGCAAATTCGATCAGTTCGTTGATATTGCCGAGCTTGGGATAGCCAGCAACGATGGGGGGAGAGCGCTTGTCGTCGCGGTCATCGAAGATGCCGCAGATACGGATATCGTTGTCAGGCTGCTGTTCGAGCGAGCGGATAAGCGCTTCTGCATTGGGGCCGCCGCCGACGATGACAGCGCGGCGCTCCATTGTGCCATTGCGTGCCCAGCGCTTGATTTTCCAGGCGACGAAGATACGGGCAATTAAAAGCAGGACGCAGGCGCTGAGCGCCCAATAAAGGAACCAGCCGCGCGAGAAATCGGACGAAGCTTTCAGCAGAAAACCGGCAATGGCAAGGGTGCCAAGCACGGCTGCCCAACTAATGAAAAGCCGCCGCAGATAGCGACCAGGACTACGCAATATATTGATCTGGTAACCGTCGTTGATTTCCATCAGCAGGACAAAAAGCGCACCGCCCACAACCATGATAAGGGGATAGTAGAAAACCAGATGTGTGCGGATGCCGACATAAAGCAGAAAACTCAGAATGCCGGAGCAAAACACAAGCCCGAACTCTACCATGCGCATGACGCCGCTCAGCATCAGCGGCGAAAACGTATCGTGCTGATATTGTTCAGCCATCTGGCGCGCCAGTGGGCTAAGCTTCACCGGGCCTTTCGGCTTGGAATCTTGTCCGGTCTCCTGCTTGCTGCTGGCTTCTATGGCTTTGCGGCCAAAAGGAGAAAGCGCATCATTATCTCGCACAACATTGCCCCTGATCGTAAAATGACAGCGTAGTAATTAGACCGAGAATCCTAAGCAGAATATAAATGTCGCGTGACAAGCTTTTGACTTAGGTAAACACTCAATTAAATACTCGGTTGAAAGCTGTTACTGTTAGTAACGGCTAAAATAGCATGATCTCCGTCCGTATTGATACAGCATTGGCCGCAGGAACCGATACGCCCAGTTGTCGCAAGCCAAGCCAGTACAAGGCTTGCCTTATCTCATTATATTGCCTAGGACGGTGATATGAAACCGTTGGAAGATAAAGCTGCGGGCGGCATTTTGCCGTCAAACTGTTCGGCACATGTTGCCGCCAACAGACCAGCTTTGTTTCCGCTCCTGATCGGCACCAGATCAGACGATGTCATGGGGTTGCTGCGCGCCTGACCGCACAGCGACCCAAAAAATCCTGATGACAGCAATTCACGCTGCGATCTTTCAAGGTCGCATTAACTGTTTGTTTTAAGGCGCTTTATCTAAACCGTTCTAGTGTTTTGGAGGGCGCTCTAGGGTTGATCATGACTATCTGGGCCGAACTGGCTAGAGCGGGCAATCATGCCGGCGATGAAATTTTGTTGCGAAAACGCGATCACATCTATGAAATCCGCTATAACGGCCTGGAATTGATGTCCAACGTCAATTTCCAGTCCGAGACCGTGCTGGCTGAAAGGTCGCTTCGCCTGCACGGACGGAAAGTGTCGCATATGCTTATTGGCGGACTTGGCATGGGCTTCACACTTCGGGCAGCACTCGATCTGCTTGGACCCGATGCCAGAGCCACGGTATGCGAGCTCGTCCCCGAGATCGTGGAGTGGAACCGGACCCATATCGGTCATCTGGCCAACCATCCATTGAACGATCCGCGTGTCGATGTTCGGGTCGCCGACGTGATGGATGTTCTTCGCGCAGAGCCTGGTCGATATGATGCCATATTGATGGACACGGATAATGGACCGGATTTTACCGTCCGCGATGCCAATGGCGCAATCTATGAAGATGACGGTCTGAGGCTGGTGAAAAGGGCACTGAAGCCTAATGGCATTGCTGCTTTCTGGTCGGCAACCATATCAGACCCATTCGAAGACAAGCTCGACATGCTGTCCTGGGAATGGCAACGCGAGGATATTTCGCTCATCGGCGGGCGTGCCGACGCATTCCACTATATCTATTTTGCGGCGCGTGGTGGGTTTCGGTCACAGTTCGAGCGGTCGGTATCTGCGTCCGAACCCTTTGCTGCGATGGTGGGCTGACGGAAGTATCCGTCAGTCTTCCGGGATGGCTCGATCCGGATGCGCCTCGTAATAGATTGTCTCGATCGAGTGCGCCATGGATTGCTGGCTGAAGCGCTCGTGCAGCCGGGTCACATCCGGCATTGCGGCTCGAAACGTTGTGAGATCATCTGCAGCGTCCAGCATCCTGTTCGCAAGTGCCTCCTCCTCAGGCTCCACCAGCGCCGAGGAACGAGGTCCGAACACCTCGGGAATGCCGCCGACATTGCTGGCGATGACAGGCTTTCCGGCGGCGAGCGCTTCCAGCACGATATAGGGAAATGCTTCGGCACGCGATGGAACCACCATTATTCGCCCCAAAGCAAAAGCTTCTCGCGCAGCCATTCCGGGCAGAAAGCGAATTTGTCCGGAAATTCCTTGTTCGTCGGTCAGGTTGATGAAATCGGGCTTTTCCGCACCATCTCCCACCATCGTTGCAGTGAAAATGCGCTGGTGCTGGTCGCGCAGGCGCGCAAGGGCACGGATCAGGAGGTCTGGTCCCTTCAGTTCACGCATCGTGCCGACAAAGAGAAAATCGCTGGCATCGGGCGTATCGGCAACCGGGATGAACTCGTCCTCGGCCAGGCCGTTATAAACGACGGCGTGGAGGCCATAGGGCCGCCCTACCTTTTCTTCGTAGATACGCTTTTCGAAGTTGGAAACGAACATCACTGCATCGGTCATGGGAGCCAGCATTCTCTCAACCAGAAAGACAGCGCCGCCGCGGCGCGTCTTCCGGTCGAAATGCAGGCTACCGCCATGCGGTGAATAGATACGGGCTACGCGAGACCTAAAAACCCGTAAGACTGAGCCGAACAAACGTGCATAGACGCCACCTTTGGCGCCATGTCCGTGCAATATGTCCGGCTGCAATTTCTTGATGATGCGATATGCTTTGTACGCTGCGGCTGCGTCGCCCAGTCCGATATGGCGCTGCATGGCAATGCGATGAAGGCCGAGCGTGAGCTTTGGCCGTAATTCTTCCAGAAGCGCGTCTTCGCGCGGGCCGCCTGTCGTTGCATCGCAGACGATGCCGACCGCGTGGCCTTTTTCCGCCTGCAGGCCCACGAGATCGCGAACATGGCGGAAAAGCCCGCCGGTCGGTTCGCGGAAACAGTGGATGATACGCAGTGGGGAGGCATTGGTGTCATCAGCCATCAATCGCCATCAAAACAGACGTTCGCGCACATAGATCGTGTCGCCCGGCAGGATTGGATCGGAAATCAGCACGCGACCAGTCAGAACCTTGCCGTTGAACTGGCGCGTGATGTCGACATTCTCCTGATTGGCACGTGGGCTGAAACCACCCGCAGCGGCGATTGCCTTCTGCGCGGTCATGCCCGGAACATAGGAATACTGGCCAGCGGCGCCGACTTCACCCATCACAAAGATCGGGCGATAGCGGTCGATTTCCGCGCTGACGTCGGGGTCGCGCAGATAACCGCCACGCAACTTCGATGCGATGATGCCTTCAAGCTGCTTGGACGTTTTGCCGCGTGCCGGAATGCTGCCGACGAGCGGGAAGGCGATATAGCCAGCCTGATCGACGCTATAGGTATTCGTGAGGCTCGGCTGCTCGAACACCGTAATACGTACGCGATCACCAGCATCCAGCATGTAAGGCTGGTTCAGCGCCTCGTGGAACGCAGGCGGGGCAGGGCGATAGCTGGAGCATGCGGAAAGCGTCATGGCGGCAAGGCCTAGCGCCACGAGCAGAGCGTGGCCTTTGCGCTTGTTATGAATTGTCTTCGCCGTCATCTTCCGCCTCGGTTCTTCCGAAAAGCAATATTTCTTACGAACGCAATCGACGCGGTACTGACAGCGCGATTACGAATATCGGTTGCAAGCGTTATCGATTGATTAGGGTTAATGGCTGGTAAAGAAGACAGGGCTCTGCGCAAAAACTTTGTGTCTGGCAAAAGCTGGAAGCCTCTTCTGTTTAACCCTCTGGTTACCTTGTTCCTTTACCTTCCGGCCAGATTCGGGGGTGCATTACCCCACGCGGGCGAGAGCGATCACGCGCGCAAGCGCACTCGCGAAGTCCATGGAGAATGGGGAATGGCAGAAGTCGATCCGTTATCAAGGGACGCAGATATTGATATCGGCGCGCTGTTCTCCAGCTTGCGCCGTCACTGGCTGTTCATTGTCGTTGGTGCGCTTCTCATGGCAGCAGCAGCATGGGCCATCTGCCTTCTTCTGACGCCGGACTATCGCGCTGAAGCGCGCATCATGATCGAGGCCCGCGAATCCATCTATACCCGCCCCAATGGCGAAACAGCAGCCGAGCGGCCTGTCTTCGACGCCGAAGGTGTGAAGAGCCAGGTCGAGGTATTTTCCTCCGGCGATCTTCTCAAGAAAGTCTCCGACGAACTCAAGCTGACCAGCAACGAAGCCTTCACGACGACGGAAGTGAAGCCGTGGACCCGCGTTCTCATCATGCTCGGCATGCGCACCGATCCCGCCCGGCTGACACCGGAAGAGCGCGTTCTACTGAAACTTCGCAAGAACATGCAGGTTTTTGCCGTGACGGCCTCGCGCGTCATCGTGGTGCAATATAATTCGGCAAGTCCTGAGACGGCGAAGACCATCGCCAATGCGCTTGCCAATCAATACATCCTGTTTCAGCAGGCCGCGAAGCTGGAGTCGAATGACGATGCCACCGGCTGGCTCGCACCCGAGATTGACGACCTGCGCAACCGCGTCCGCGATGCGGAAAAGAAGGTTGCGGATTATCGTGCTTCGCGCGGGCTTTTGACCGGGCAGAGCAACAGTACGATTGCGACACAACAGCTCTCGGAAGTCTCAACCGAACTGACACGCGTCCGCACCAGCCGCGCTTCGGCAGAAGCAAAGGCGGAAAGCATTCGTAAATCGCTGGCCTCCGGTGCTCCCATCGATACGCTGCCGGATGTGGTTGCTTCCGGCATGATGCAGCGCCTTGCGGAAAGACGCATTCAGCTCAACGCCCAGATCGCCGACCTTTCGACGACACTTCTGGAGGGGCATCCCCGCATCAAGGCACTACGCTCGCAGCTTGCCGATCTCGATCAGCAGATCAGGATTGAAGGCCGCAAGCTCGTTGCTAGTCTTGATAATGAAGTCTCAACGGCAAAGCTGCGCGAAGAAGAACTCAATCGTGAACTCAACCGCGTGAAGGCACAAGCGGCGCAAGCGGGCGATCAGGAAGTTGAGTTGCGCGCATTGGAGCGCGAGGCGACGGCACAGCGCCAGCTTCTGGAAACCTATCTGACGCGCTATCGCGAAGCTGCGTCGCGCACCGACCGCAATTATGTGCCGGTTGATGCTCGGGTTTTCTCTTCCGCCGAAGCACCAGCAGTTCCCTATTATCCAATGATATTGCCGATTGTCGGTTCAACCTTTGCGGCTGGCCTGCTTTTGCTGTCGATTTTCGTTCTCTTGCGTGAATTGTTCAGCGGACGTGCGTTCATGACGACGGATGGTCAAAGGGTTGCGGCCGTCGAGGAAATCGAAATGCCGGTTATTGCTGCTGCCGCTGAAGCGGCTGCCGTGCCGCCGTCCAGAGCTGAACGCCGTGATGGCGTTTCCGAGGAAACAATTCTGGCGCGACGCCGTTCATGGACTATGCCGTTTGCGGCGAAGCCGCCGGTTTCCGAAACGAGGAAATCCGTGGAGGAGTTTCCCATGATAAAGCAAGGTGAGACCAAACAGCGCGAGACGAGACCACGTAATCCCAATGGTGTGGAGGCCGTTGCCGATCTGCTGTCCGGCGGAAAGCTGAAACGTATCGTGGTGGTTTCTCCCGAGGGTGATAAAGCGTCGGCGGGAGCGGTGCGTCTGCTGCGTGAATTCGCCGACCGCGGAAAACGTGCAATTTTGGTGGATATGACCGCGCAGGGAACTGTCGGGCTTGCCATGCTGGACGGTACGCATCTGCCCGGCATTACCGAGCTTCTGTCCGGCGAGCGCCGCTTCAACGAGGTCATCCACAGTGACCGGTTCTCGCAGGCGCATGTCGTTCCGCTGGGTGAGGCCGATCCTGAAACCGCCATGCGTTCCGCCGACCGGTTACCGCTCATTTTGGATGCGCTGGAAACGGTCTATGATTTTGTTGTGGTGGAATGCGGTCCGTCATCTTCGGAACAAATCCGACGCATTGCCGATGGACCTGCTGCAGTGGTGATGAGTATCGTCGATCCGGATGACAAGGGCGTTGCGCTGGCTGCTCTCGATCTCGATCAGGGTGGTTATGAAGACGTCGTCATTCTGATGGACGAAACCGTCTGATTGCCAAATACGATTCTGGAACAGCGTCTTAGACCTTGTTCCTGAATCAGATTGCTAAGCACCTCTACCTTCTTGCGAACCTGCTGCGCAGCTTCTTGGCAAGGCCCCAAAGACGCGGATTGCGCTTGAGACATCCGGCAATGGCATTGCGGACTGATTGCAGCGCCGTGAAAAGCTTTCCTTTGGCGGAAAGCGGTACCAGCGTGTCATAGATCGTGAGCTCGATGTCGCACCATTCGCGCTTGTACGGCTCATCACCGATACCGAAACTGTAGATCGAACGGCCTTCGTCGCAACTGCGGCTGATATCCTCGAAGAAGAGAAATTCACCCGGACTGGCGGAAGTCAGTTCGTCTTCTGCGATCGCGGCGAACTCGACGGTAGGGCCTGTATCGCCAAGCAGCTTTCCGATGATCGAACGCACGGTTCCTCCAACTTCAAGAAAGCGCAGCTCATGCAGATTCCGCCCCTTCGCAAATCCTTCGCCGAAGAAAGCTTTGAAGAAATTGCGCACATTCTCGTCCGCGAAAGGGTCATTGATCCCCATCTGCCGGAAACGCTGGGCCTTCATCGCAAAATAGAGGTCGAGAACCGTGTCGGATTCCGCGCGAGTTTGCGGCCGGGCTACTCTCCAGCCACCGCTTTCTTCATAACGGCGACTGTGCTGACGATGCTTTTTCAGTTTTCTCTTGCGGTTGGCGCGATCAAGCACTGCATCGAAGCCACCACCGAGCGATGCGGCGAGCACCGGATTTGGATTTGGCGCCTTTCCGAGAGTGAGCAGAGGATTGGCCGCGCCTTGCAGTTCAGAAAGCTGGCGTGTCAGTGACAGCGCATCGATGTCGGGCCGTGCTTTGCGGATTACCTCGATCAAGTGCTGGACCGCCTCGCGTCCGAGAACACCGTGTTCCTCCCGCAGCCACGGGAAATTACAATTGGCGTGGCTCCCGCCGGGATAGCGCGCAATTTTCGCGCCGCTCTGGCTTACGACTTCCAGCGGCACGAGCAGGATTGGACCATCGCCGTCAAAGAGCCCGATGACGAAACTGTCGGCATTGACGATTGCGCGCCAACTATCGATCCATGCGAACGATTGTGGCGCACCGTGAATAGCCGCGGGATCGCTCCAGAGCCGGCTAATATCGCTGAAATCTGTAAGAATGTACGCTGCAACTTCACCCGCCATCGTCTGCAGCATCCTCAAATGGGATTAATGTTGCTTCTTGCGTGGCGGTTGCGCCATCCACCAGATGATGCCCATGGCTGGCAGAACCCAGAGAATACCGGTCACGAAGAAATAGAGGAGATGCACCCAGGCGCTCGATTCAGCGAGATGCGCCACGGCGATGATGGTCGCGAACACCGCATAGATGATGACCAGCGAAACCAGCAAAAAAGTGCCGATCAGTTTCTTCAGCCGAACGGGCATGGTGCAGTTCTCCTTTTCCCGGCACATCACTAGCGCGTGAGAAGGGGTAGTGAAAGGGCAAAAACGCGGCGGCATGTCGCGTGGTGGCAACTTGTAACAGCTTCGCCTATGCGGCATGTATCCTTCGTGTCTGTTCCAAAAGTCGCCATGCCGGTCTGCAAATGGCTATTTTCTGCGTTCCGGTGCTCACGTACTTTAAGTACGCTCCGCTCCGGTACTTGAAAATCACCATTTTCGCCACAGCCTGACGCTTTTTGATCCAGACACCTCGGCTCAATATCGAAGGGTGAATGGCATGACGGCAGCAACGGCGCAGCGTATAGGGCAGGGTTCCAGGTCATCGAAAGAGGACCGCGACCGTCGCCTTGTGCGTTATTGGCTTTATGCGGTTTTCGTCGTGCTGATTGCCATCGTGATGGTCGGCGGTGCCACCCGCATGACGGGTTCAGGCCTCTCCATCACAGAATGGAAGCCCATTCATGGTGTCATCCCGCCGCTGAACCATGCCGAATGGCTGGAGGAGTTCGACAAGTACCGCCAGATTCCGCAGTACCAGCAGATCAACAAGGGAATGTCCCTTGAAGCCTTTCAGTCGATCTTCTGGTGGGAGTGGGCGCACCGTATGCTGGCGCGCTTTGTCGGCTTTCTGGTTGCTGTTCCGCTGGCTTTCTTCTGGGTGACAGGGCGTCTCAAGGGCGGCCTCAAATACCGCATGCTGGGCCTGCTTGCACTCGGCGGCCTGCAAGGCGCTATCGGCTGGTGGATGGTCGCTTCCGGTCTCAGTGAGCTGACAAGCGTCAGCCAGTACCGTCTGGCGATCCATCTGACGACAGCCTGTATCATCATCACAGCGGTGTTCTATATTGCGCGCGGGCTTGTCACCTACAGTGAGCGACCGGCAGAAAGGTCGATCCAGCGCTTTGCCGGATGGATCGTGTTCGCCGTACTAGTGCAGATTTATCTGGGCGGTCTCGTGGCGGGGCTTCATGCCGGTCTGACCTACAATACCTGGCCGCTGATGGATGGCGCCGTCATCCCGTCCGACCTGTTCATCCAGTCGCCATGGTGGCGCAACCTGTTCGAAAACCCGAAGACGGTGCAGTTCGTGCACCGCATGTTCGCCTATACGGTTCTGGTTCTGACGGTCCTGCATTCCTTGCAGGTTTGGAAGCAGGTTCCGGGTACGACCCATGCGCGCCGCACTATCGTTCTCGTCGGACTGGTTCTCATACAGGCTGTCATCGGCATTGCCACGCTTCTGATGAGCGTTCCACTGCATCTGGGCCTGACGCACCAGTTCTTTGCGCTGATTGTACTGGCCTTCGCGGTTGCACACTGGCGCGCAACCAAGGGTGCTTACGAGGGATAACTTCTCTGGCGCAAATGCCTGAGCGCGGAAGCGATCTTCAGTTCCCGCGCTTCGTCCGCGTCGTTGCCGTCTTCACGATGCCACGCGGCTGAGAGACAGCCATAGGCAAAGGCATAATCCAGAATGTAAGCCGGTTCGCGCCCGATGATCGGTGCGAAATGCTCTGCCATGTGCCGGGCGCGCTCAAGGTCGAGGCAGAGATCATCCCGGTCGAGCGGATTGTAGAAGATATTGGCCGCATCGAACGCAGCATCGCCGACAAGCCCGTGTGGATCGATGGCAAGCCAGCCGCGCGGTCCTCTGATAATATTCTCATGGTGAATATCGCCATGTAGCGGAATGGCCTCGTGCGGCGTTGCCAGCAGGTGCTTCGCGACCGCTGTGCCTTCCGCATAGATCGGACTTTCATTCGTCACGGCGAAGAGACCGGAAAAATGCCTGTCCAATGGTTGTAAGTCAGCCGGTATCGGGGCGGGAGAGGGCGTATGCAGCGCGTTCAGAACCTCGCCGAATATCTGCAGACATTCGGCATCCTTGCCGCGTTTCAGGTGCTCATCAAGATGATAGTCGCCCGCATGTTCGAGCAACATCGATGTACCATTGAGGTCGTATAATCGCGCCGCACCATGGCCGTCCTGCCAGTCGAGATAATGCGCGCCGCGCAGCTCTTCCATTCCGGCCGGTTTCAATTGCTTGACGACAAAAATCTCGCCAGGATGATCGGTGCGTTTGACCTTCCAGACGAGGCTTGAATGCGTATCCGCCAGAGGCTCGAATGAGCCGATATTCCATTCGATGGGAAATACCGGCTTCTTCGTCATCAGACTTTGCCGAGCATGAGATTCATGTTCTGAACGGCAGCGCCCGATGCGCCCTTGCCGAGATTGTCGAGCAGTGCCACCAGATTGACCTCTCCATCGCCTTCAGTGCCGAAGACGAAAAGCTTCATACCGTCCTTGCCGGCAAGCTCTTCTGCATCGACACGCGCAAGTTTGGCGCTTTCTTCAAGCGGCGCGACTTCGACGATGTCCTGACCGGCATAATGATCGGTCAGCACGGAATGAACCTTTGCAAGCGACGGCGTTCCCTCTAGTCCGGTCAGGAACAGAGGAACCTGCACGATCATGCCCTGCGGGAAGCGTCCGACGCTGGGGCTGAAGATCGGGCGGCGATCCAGACGACCGTGCAATTGCAGTTCCGGCACGTGCTTGTGTTTGAGCGGCAGGCCGTAGAGGAAATTGTTTGCAGCAAGATGCTCCGGATGGCTCTTGTCTTCCATCTGCGCGATCATCTGTTTGCCGCCACCCGTATAGCCGGAAACGGCGTTGACGCTGACCGGATAGTCGGCAGGCAGCAGGCCCGCATCGCGCAGCGGGCGGACAAGCGCAATTGCACCGGTAGGATAGCAGCCCGGATTGGCGACGAGGCGCGCCTCGGCAATGCGTTCACGTTGACCTTTGGCCAGTTCAGCAAAACCGTAAGCCCAGTCCGGATGGACGCGATGAGCGGTCGATGTATCGATGATGCGGGTCGAGTTGTGGCCTTCGAGCAGGGAAACCGCTTCCTTGGAAGCATCATCCGGCAGGCACAGGATCGCAATATCGGCTGCGCGCAGATAGTCGGCGCGCAAGTCCTTGTTGCGCCGCTCGGCTTCCGGAATGGAGATCACTTCAAGATCGTCGCGTTCGGCCAGACGGGTGCGGATCTGCAAGCCAGTGGTGCCGTGTTCGCCATCGATGAAGATTTTCGGTTTCATGCATTTTGCCTTTGAATTCAGAAAGTTACGACAATATTCGGAATCAGTTTTCGAGCTGCTTGAATCAATCTATGAACAAGCGGCTCATCGTCGTTCTTTCTTCTCAGCCAGAAGGCCCAGATAATACATTGCGATCGTCGCTCCCGCGATTGCTGTTATATCGGCATGGTCATAGGCCGGTGCAACCTCGACCACATCTGCGCCCACAAAGTCAAGAGCCGTCAGCTTGCGCAGGACGGACAGCATCTTTGCAGACGACGGTCCGCCTGCGACCGGTGTACCGGTTCCCGGCGCAAAGGCCGGATCAAGGCAGTCGATGTCGAAGGTCAGATATGTCTTCCTGCCATCGGTGCGTTTCAGGATTTCATCGGCAATCGCCACCGCCGAGATGTCTTCGACCTCATGGCCATAAATGATCTTGATGCCGCAATCTTCCGGCGCGTGCGTACGGATACCGATCTGGATCGAGTGATCTGGATCGATAATGCCGTCGCGCACCGCACGGGCTACGAAGGAGCCATGATCGATGCGCTTGCCATCGTCGAACCACGTATCCTGATGCGCGTCGAACTGAACGAGTGCCAGTGGACCATATTTCGCGGCATGGGCCTTGAGCAGCGGCCATGTGATGAAATGATCGCCGCCAAGCGTTAGCAGAAACGCATCCGATTTCAGGATTTTTGTCGCTTCGCGTTCAATAGTGGCAGGGGTCTTGGTGTGATTGCCATAGTCGAGCAGGCAGTCGCCATAGTCGATGACGGCTAGATTCTCGAAAAGGTCGCGCTCGAACGGGTATTGCGGATCATTGTCGAAGATCGCCGACGCCCGCCGGATCGCCTGCGGACCGAAACGTGCGCCGGGCCTATTAGATACGGCTGCATCGAACGGAATACCCCAGACAACGGCGTCTGCGCCCTTCAACGACTTCGTGTACATACGCCGCATGAACGACAATACACCGGCGTGGGTCGGGTCCGTTGCTGCGCTTGTCAGGCTGCGGGCAGTAATCGCGTGGTCGATAGTCTTTGAAGGCATGGCTGTTACCTGGATAAGGTTAGATTTCTATAGCGGTTTCATTCGCTTTTGGCATCAAATCCATAAGCACGCTCTACGCGACCGATACGCACGCGATAGGTTTCATACCACTTCTGGCGCCCGAGCTTCTGCGCCACCAGATGGTCCACTTCGCGCTTCCATGCATGGATGCTGGCTTCGTCTGCCCAAAAAGAATTGGTGATGCCGAAACCTTCCGCATCGCGTGCGCTTTCAATGCCGAGATAGCCCGGCTGCTTCGCTGCAAGTTCTCCCATCTGAACCGCCATCTCGCCATAGCCATCATCCTCGCCGATGATACGCTGCGAAGCGAAGGTGACGATCAGATAAGGAGGCTCCGGTGTGACCGCAAAGCGGCTTGGTGCTGCAGACGAGGACATGGGCTTATCCGTTCGTGAAAGTGGTCGAAGAGGCTTCAGCTTTTCTATACTCATGACGACTATCGAACCGGCTTGCAACTGTGATGAAGCCGCACTGCCGCCCACAATGTTGAGGGCACATATCGGCGATTGAGGCGCGGGAATTCATCGGCGCTAATAGCCCTCTTTCAAAGAGGGACATTATGCGAAGAACTTTACTTACTATTTCGGTCATTGTTGCTTGTTCTGCTTCCCTTGCGGGTTGTGCAACGGATCAGCGTAAGGCCAGATTTCAGCTGGAGCAGCAGAATGTAAGCGCAATCAACTGGATGCAGCAGTCAGGCGAGTATGATGCGCTGGCCTATCAGACGTTCAACGGTGCGCGTCAGGCTTTCGATGCAGCAAAACCGACAAAGGGAAGGCGGAAGGCTGTGATCGTCGATCTCGATGAGACCATGATCGATAATACCGCCTATGCGGGATGGCGCGTCAAGCAAAGCGCGCCATATACCGAGAAGACTTGGGGGCGCTGGATGGCAGCAAAGCAAGCACGTCCCATTGCCGGTGCCGTAGAGTTTGCCAGACATGTCAACGCAAATGGCGGCACGATGTTCTATGTCACGAACCGCGATGCGAAGTCATTTGAGCCAACGGCAGCAAACATAAGAAAACTGGGGTTCCCCGGCGTATCTGCGAAAACACTTTTGTTGAATGGCGGTCAGTCCAACAAGCAGAGCCGTTTCGATGCCGTCAAGGCAGATGGCTTTGATGTTGTCGTTTACGTCGGTGATAATCTCAACGACTTTGGAGCTGCGACCTATCACAAGAACAATCAGCAGCGACGCACATTCGTAGAAGCCAATCGCGAAGCCTTCGGGACGAAGTTCTTCATGCTACCCAATCCGAGCTATGGCGACTGGGTTTCCGGGATGGCACCCGATTATTACAAACAATCGCCTGAAAAACAGCTCGAGATCAACCGCAAGTCCATCCGCAGTTGGGGCGGTTGAAATCCGGTATTGAATGAAACAAAAAAGCGGACCCGAAGGTCCGCTTTTCCGTAAGCTCTGAAGCGATAGATACTAGCGCTTGGAGAACTGGCCCTAAGCGCTTTAGCGCTTGGAGAACTGGAACGAACGGCGAGCCTTGGCCTTACCGTACTTCTTACGTTCAACAACGCGGCTATCGCGAGTCAGGAAGCCACCCTTCTTGAGAACCGTGCGCAGGCCTGGTTCGTAGTAGGTGAGGGCCTTGGAGATGCCGTGACGAACAGCACCGGCCTGACCGGAGAGACCGCCACCGGCAACGGTGGCAACAATGTCGAACTGACCAGCGCGATTCGAAGCAACGATCGGCTGCTGCAGGATCATCTGCAGGACCGGACGTGCGAAATACTTTTCGAATTCCTTGTCGTTGACGGTGATCTTGCCGGTGCCCGGCTTGACCCATACGCGTGCAACGGCGTCCTTACGCTTGCCGGTGGCATAAGCGCGGCCCTGTGCGTCCAGCTTCTGGACATGAACCGGAGCGGCAGCTTCGGTCTTGGCAACAGTGCCGAGTTCTTCGAGCGAGTTGAGCTGCTCAGCCATGATTATGCATTCCCTTTGTTCTTGCGGTTCAGCGCGGCGACGTCGAGGACTTCCGGCTGCTGAGCTTCCTGCTGATGGTTCGGGCCTGCATAGACGCGCAGGTTCTTCATCTGGCGACGGCCGAGCGGACCGCGCGGGATCATACGCTCAATGGCCTTTTCGACGACGCGTTCCGGGAAACGGCCTTCGAGAATCTGGCGAGCAGTGCGCTCCTTGATGCCGCCCGGATGACCGGTGTGCCAGTAATAGACCTTGTCGGTGTACTTCTTGCCGGTCAGAACAACCTTGTCGGCATTGATGATTACGACATTGTCGCCATCGTCAACGTGCGGGGTGAAGGTTGCTTTGTGCTTGCCGCGCAGGCGATTGGCGACGATGGTGGCGAGACGGCCGAGCACGAGGCCTTCGGCGTCGATCAGCACCCACTTCTTCACCACTTCAGCCGGCTTCTGAGAGAAAGTTGCCATTGAAGTCTTCCTTGACTTAATCCCCGATCTTGAAAATCAGGGCTTTTTTTGTTGCTTGTGTTGGATCGTGTCCAACCCGAACGAGCGGGCAAAAGATAACTTCTGCTCAACTCACTGGCGGGTCGATACACAATGTCCGAGTGGGCGTCAAGTCCTATATTCAGAGCTTTGTTTTAAAAATACAGTAAAATCAATGTGTTAAATGTTTGGTATTATAATACCTTATCTTTTTTGGATGCTTTATCGCGGCGGGATCGAGTAAGTTGCCGTTGCATGGGCCACCAGCTCGCCGCTTGTACCATCGGTCAGGCTGATATCGAGTACAGCAAGGCGTTTGCCGAGTTTCAGGAGGTGTGCGACGGCCTCGACCGTGCCGGGAGAGGGTTTACGCAGAAAGTTGATGTTCAGGTTCGTTGTCACGGCCAGTGCCACCGGGCCAATATGGGCCAGTATGGCAGCATAGGCTGTCACATCGGCGAGTGCAAAAAGCGAAGGGCCGGAAACAGTACCGCCGGGGCGTAGATGTTGTTCATCAGCATTAAGCTGCATGGTTGCGGAACCGTCACCAATTGCCGTGATCTCGAAAGCGTTGCCAAGTTGCGGAAACTCGCGCTTCATGAATGCGCGCAGCTCTTCAATGTTCATGACAGGGCTCAACGACCGGCTTGCCACCATGGCGGCATTCCGCTCCTGCGCGGTATTGATATTCATGCGCTCCTCCCAAATTTATTTATCAATAAAGGGAGCGCCACCCTTCATGCAAGCGCTCGCTCCAGCGACCGAAGAGGATAAAATGCAAAACCCTTCCGACGATCAGATCCGCGAGATCCTCCGTTCCGTCAAAACGATTGCGCTTCTTGGCGCGTCACCGAAGCCGGAGCGCCCGAGCAATGGCGTGATGGAATTCCTGCTTTCCAAGGGGTACCGCGTGATTCCGGTCAATCCGGGGCAGGTGGGAAAACACATTCATGGTCAGCGTGTCGTGGCGCGTCTGGCTGATATCGAAGAGCCAGTCGATATGGTGGATGTCTTCCGTGAGCCTTATTCGCTACCGGGTATAGTGGACGAAGTTCTTGCAATGAAGCACCGCCCGAAGATCTTTTGGACGCAGCTGGGTGTCGTGCACCAAGAGGCTGGAAATCGTGCCAGTGAAGCAGGTTTGACCGTCGTCATGGATCGCTGTCCGGCAATCGAATATCCCCGCCTGATCGGTTGATGAGAGCTTTCGGATTTAATTTCTGCGAATCCAGTATTTGGCGGAAAATCCTCCTTTGCTTTCCTCGCTGTAGAGCCTAGGTTCCAGACCTGTTTGGGGTTTGGGACATAGGAGGATATGATGTCGAAACGCTCTCCCGGAATTGAAACGCTTGCCGTTCACGCAGGGGCAAAGCCCGATCCGACGACAGGTGCCCGCGCAACGCCGATCTATCAGACGACTTCATTCGTGTTCGACGATGCGGACCACGCCGCTTCGCTGTTTGGCCTACAGGCATTCGGGAATATCTACACGCGCATCACAAATCCGACGACCGCTGTTCTGGAAGAGCGCATTGCCGCACTCGAAGGCGGTACGGCGGCTGTAGCGACTGCATCCGGTCACGCAGCGCAGTTGCTCGTGTTCCATACGCTGCTTCAACCGGGCGACAATTTCGTTGCCGCGCGCCAGCTTTACGGCGGATCGATCAATCAGTTTGGTCAGTCGTTCAAGTCCTTCGGCTGGCAGGTCCGCTGGGCCGATGCCACCAACCCGACCGATTTCGCAAAGCAGATCGACAGCAAGACACGTGCCATCTTTATCGAAAGCTTCGCCAATCCGGGCGGCATCGTGGTGGACATCGAGGCTATCGCCGAAATTGCGCACAGAAACGGCCTGCCGCTGATCGTGGACAACACGCTTGCATCGCCTTATCTGGTGCGCCCGATCGAACATGGTGCGGATATCGTCGTTCACTCGCTGACCAAGTTTATCGGTGGTCACGGCAATTCCATGGGTGGTATTCTGGTCGATGGCGGTACATTCGACTGGGCGAAGTCCGGTAATTATCCGCTTCTGACCGAACCGCGCCCGGATTATGCGGGTCTGGAACTGCACAAGACCTTTGGCAATATTTCCTTTGCAATCGCTGCCCGCGTTCTGGGTCTGCGTGATTTCGGCCCGGCCATTTCGCCGTTCAACGCCTTCCAGATTCTGACCGGCGCGGAAACCCTGCCGCTGCGCATGCAGCGTCACAGCGACAATGCTCTGAAGGTCGCATCCTGGTTGCATGGCCACGAGAAAGTGTCTTGGGTGAACTATGCCGGGCTGCCGCATGACAAATTTCATGCGCTCCAGCAGAAATATGCACCAAAGGGTGCCGGTTCGGTGTTTACCTTCGGTCTCAAGGGCGGTTACGACGCGGGCGTAAAGTTCGTCGACAGCCTCGACCTGTTCTCGCTGCTGGCCAATATTGGCGACACGCGCTCGCTGGTCATCCACCCGGCATCCACCACCCACCGTCAGCTGAGTGATGAGCAGAAGGTGGCGGCTGGCGCTGGCCCGGACGTGGTGCGCCTGTCTATCGGTATCGAGGATGCGGACGATATTATTGCCGATATCGAGCAGGCGCTGGCAAAGGTCTGATCCATGAGCCGGTTTCTCGATTTCGACCTGACCGGCATCGAACCGGAGGAAGGCGCGCCGCTACCGGAGCGCGTTCTTTCCGGTGCCCCGAAATTCCGCACATGGAATTTGGAGGAGAATACCGAGAGCACGCTCTTTGCTGGCATATGGGAGAGCACGCCAGGAAAGTGGCGCATCGAATATGATGAATGGGAGTTCTGTCACATCCTGTCCGGCCGGTCGGTCATCTGCGAAGAGGGTGGCGAAAGCCGCGAAGTCGTTGCAGGCGACAGTTTTGTCATCCGACCGGGGTTCAAGGGAAGCTGGGAAGTCATCGAGACCACCCGCAAGGAATATGTCATCAAGCTCTGACATTGGTTCCTTCTATGCAAAACACCCGCCGGATTTCGGCGGGTGTTTTTGTTTTAGTTATGCGGACCACGCCTGATCGGCTGGATAACTGGCAGATTGCCCGGATTCGGACGACCTGCACCATCGTTGCCTGATGGCGGACGGTCCGGCCGCGGTGGACGCGGGCGATCTGGTCTGTTGGTGTCAGGACGACGTGGACGGTCCCGGTCGCGATAGCGGTAGTAATCACGGTCACGATAGTAGCGTGAATCTCTATAGTAGCGCGGATAACGTGGGTAGTTCCGATAATAGCCGCCACTATTGTAAACGACCCCCGTGCCGACATATCCGCCGCGAACATAGTACGGATCATTATAACCTGAGCCGTAATAGCCCTCGGAAACACAACCGCTGAGCGTCAGACTGGCGGCGCCGATGCCGAGCGCCAGTAAAATGGATTTCAATGACATGTTCGCTACTCCCGAAAAGCCGGGGCCAGCGCTGGAATACGCAATAACCACGCGGCGAACCACTATTTAGAGGGATTATGCGCGTTTCTATCTGAAGCCCATAATCAATAAAGATTGCAGAGCGTTAGCTTGGTTAGTTGTGATCAAACCTCCGCATAAGGCCGTGAAATATGTTCCACACATACTTAGTAAACGCGTGGGGATTTCAAAAGTTGCTGTTGAGAAGGCAGAACGTCTCCGCAAAAAAGCAAAACCGCCCCGAAGGGCGGTGGCATTATTGTCGCGTTTGCAGAGCCTATTAGTTGCCGCCAGCACCACCAATAGCGGTCGCAATGGCAGTGAACTGGGTGCGGATGGTGGTGCCGAGAGACGTCGTTGCGCCGATGATGACGACAGCAATCAAAGCCGCGATGAGGCCGTATTCGATGGCGGTAGCGCCGGATTCGCTTTTACGAAAGCGTGCAATAAGCTTGGTCATGTGTTGCTCCTGAGATCATTCTTGCTTGTTTAGTGGTCTCTGTGACCTGAGAGCAAACTACCCGGCAAATATGTGCACCCTCTTAAGTTGCATGGTAAACGGAAGGTGAGTATCGCATATGATTAATAAAGTGCTGAATTAAAAACGAAAACTGCAATAGCGCCGTACGTTGTATTTAAGCGATGTCGAATATAAATCTTCAGGCAAGGAAAAGCCCCGCTTGCGCGAGGCTCTCTTTTTCTTGGAGGCTGTGATCTGCCTTACTGCGGCAGCTGGGCGCCAGCTTGCTTAACGGCATCAGCCATGGTCTGGCAGAGCTTCTCCTCGGAGACATTCTGTGCTTTTGCGCTGGTGGCAATATCCTGTTCCATACCCATCGCAGAGACCTTACCCTGCTTACCGGTTGCTTCGGCAGCGTCGGCCTTGGTGGTGTCGGATGGGGCGGGGATCAGCGCAATCATTTTTGTCTGGATTTCGATGGCGCCGCCATCGGTATAACCCTTTTCCTGGCAGTACTGGAGTACGCCAAGCTGGTTGCGAGCTGCGTTATAGGCCATCTCCATCTGTTCAGGCGTTGCCTGTGCAAAAGCCATTGTAAGATTTGCACCGAGGAAAAGACCGGTCAAAGAAACACGTACCAGATTGCGCATGATAATTCATCTCCATGAGTCAAATACACGCTGAGATAGAGCGAATTTTCCGGCGAAGGGAACTCAAGAAAAATTAATTAGTGAAATGAAATATAACGAAAATAGTTTCTGTCTAGAGCGACATAAACGTCATAGATATTTCAACATTACGACATGCGCGAAATTATCTCACAGGTTGTACCAGATTGGCGATGAGTCGGAATGCACCGGGCACAAGCTTGTCGAGCTGATGATGCAGGACGAGGCTCGTATGCGTATGGCGGCCCTTGCCGATCTTTGCTGAAACAAGCGAACCGAAGAGCGGCTGTTCTCCCTCATCATGCATGGAAAGAAGCGGTTGGTAGACCTCATCCCATGCGGAAGCGAAATAAAGCCCGCGTTCCTTGTGCCATCCATTCCAGTCACGTTCGCTGATAATATTGGGGCCGACGAGCAAGGGATGCTCTGGATCGAGAACTGTAACTGCGGCATGGGGATTCGTAACGCGCCAGCGCAATGACGGGGAACCGATGGCTAATCTTCGCGGTGGTGTCCGATCCGGATGCCAGCCATCGGATGGCCGGTGATAGAGGGTCACCAGATGTCCGCCATCCTCGACGAATCGATGCAGATTGTCCGTTGCTGCGGCGAGATCAGCGTGCAGGCCGAAGGCGAATATACCGACCACGATGGTGGTGAATTGCGAAAGATCGCCGGAAAGATGGCGTGCTTCGACATCGGTGACATCAAATCCCATGCGTTTCAGCCAAAGACCAACATTGTCTGCCCCAGCGCCGATATAGCCGATACGCGCATCGGGCAATTTCACGTCGAGGGCCAATACAGGCAGCACGGCAGGTTCACGCCAGACGGTTTTACCGATATGCGGATAGCTGGCGACGTGTGTCTGCCATGCAACACGTCCGTTGATCGTGGCCTGTAGCGCAGTCAAACCGGGCTCTGGATCGGAAGACCCACGTAGAACGGCATCCTGTCCGATTACACCGGCGCTCCAACCGTTTTGCGCTGTGAATGTGACTTGGCCGGTCTCGCCATCGACCACAAGCCGGATCGGCGAGGGATCCTGCTTGCCCGATATGATGACTGCTGGCGGATCAATCCTTAACGAGGCAGATGGAACAATGGCAAGTGCTTCTTCGAGATCGAAGCTGCACTCTGCCAGGTGATCGTCAAACTGCGCCTTTAACCGGATATAGGCCTGTCCGTTGCCGCCGAGTGACCGCCAAGCCGGTTCAAAAAGCGGGGAAAGTGCTGCCTCCTTTGCCAGTGACACAGCCAGAATTTCCCTCTCGGGCGTCACGTACTCGCAAGCGGTCGAACAGCTTTCTGGCAATATGGGGTCGGCTGTTATTGCGACTGCCGTCGCTCCGGGGCCGTATTCGACAACAAGGCGGGTTTCTCCACCTGTAGGCAATATGGCTTCTTCCAGATAAGCCCGCTCGAACAAAGACGCTGCTTCGATCAAGATGGCGTCGATTTCCCACTGCTTGCGTTCCAGCCTGTGCCCGTGCTGCACGAGGAAACCTTGCGGTGCGCTGGTCAGTACAGTTTTCAGGCTTTTCGCAGCACCGATAAGATTTTTGACAATGGTTTCGCGCTCAGGAAAAGCCGCAATAGTCCGCTCGACAGACAAATGAGCGTCAAGAAGCTGCTTCCGGGTTTCAAGTGTCAGTCCATCGACCTCAGCCAGTGTTGCGAGAGATTCCGGAATACCTTCAAGAATTGTTGTTTCAGCACAGCTTTCCGGCAGTTTCAGATGCAGCGGCCATTCGCTCTTGGGCGTTTCCGGCCAGCGCCCCATGCCTTGCGTGGCGTGACAGGCACGCGACCATTCACCGATACGGTCGTAATCGGCACCGGTCGCAGCGTCGCGACCCGCCGCGTGAACGGTCAATGTCGTATCGGGCGGAGGAAGCTCGTCATCATAGGTGTCGCCGCCGCCTGACCAGGCAGGGAGATAGAATTTTGCCACCTGCCACGGCATCAATCCCTCGGCAAAATGTTCGGGAAAGGCATCGGGATCGGCGGCGAGCCGTATGGCCGTTTCCGCCGCCCGCGTCATGGCGCGGTGGTGGCCATGCTGGCCGGGAACATCAAGAAAGGTCGGCAGCACGATATCCGGACGCTCGGTGCGATAGGCGCGTACGAGCCGCTCGACGGTTTTCTTCTCACCCCAGTGGGCAAAGGTACCGTCACCATCCTTGGAGAAACCGAAGTCGTGGACGGAATCGTCTGGACCATGGCCGAGCCAATGCACGTCACAATCGAGAATGCGTGCAGCTTCTTCCATCTCACGGCTGCGGATCACGCCGAGCGCACCACCACGTTCCGGGCCAAGCGCATTTTGCCCGCCTTCGCCGCGTGTCGAACAGGCGATCACCACCCGCATACCAAGTCCGAACCGCAAATAGGCCATCAGGCCGCTCTGCTCATCGTCAGGGTGCGCACCCGTATGCATCAGCGTGACAGTCGAGCGCAGCCTGCTTAGAGCGCGATGCAGACGGACGAGGGCAGGAGACGACTTCTGGCGCTCGATGCGCTGAAGGGCGGTGAGCATGGTCAGATTTCCGAATTGGTATCAAGCTTCGGCGTCATGGCCTCGAACATCGGCAGTGATGCAGCACCCAGGGCGGCGGTGAACTGTCCCGTCTGCCCTCGGATGACCCGTGGCAACGCACGGGCGCGGCGGCTAGCAACCGAAATCGGCAAGCCACCCATATGCCAGATCAGGTCGTCGATGATCGCATCGGGCAACATGCCGCCCAGAATGATCGTCTCGGGATCGAGAATGTTTTCGATCATGGCAATCATCGGAGCCAGATGGTCGGCGGCCTCCTGTACCCAGCCCATCAGAACTGGGTTGCGGTTTCCATGCAGCTTTTCCAGCGCGTCGAAATCGGTGTCCTCAATCCCTGCTGCGTGAAGTTTTTCCCGCAAGGTATGAAGGGAGGCATAGGTTTCGAGGCAGCCCTTCTGGCCGCAGGCGCAGCTGCGCCCATTAGGCGTGATGACGATATGACCGATTTCACCGGCATTGCCGAAAGCGCCGCGAAACGGTGCGCCGTCCTGAATCATGCCAAGCCCGATACCGGCACCGAAATAGATCATGGCGAAATTGGAAATCGCGTGTCCCGCGCCGAACAGGCGTTCGCCGACGGCGGCGGCATTCGCGTCGTTTTCGACCAGAACGGATTCGCCGCAGGCTTCGCTCAGAACCGCCGCTGCATCGATCCCGGACCAGCCGGGCAGGGTGGTCGGACCGACAGAACTCATGCCTTCGATGTCGAACGGACCTGGCATCACGACACCTATTCCAAGCAGGCGCGCGGGAAACGAAGTCTTCACCGCATCGACTTCTTTTCGCAATTGTGTGGAGAGCCTCTCGGGGCTGACATCCTGAATGGGGCGCACATGCTGCGTGCGCGGCTTGCCGGAAAGATCAAGCACCGTCGTCACCATATGCGTCGAACCCATTTCCACACCGATGGTCATCGCGCCTTCGGGATTGACGGCAAACTGGATCGGCGGCTGGCCGCGCCCCTTTTTCAGTCGCCCCAGCTGCATGAGCAGATTCTCTGAAACCAGCTCATCGACGATATTGGCGATGGCCTGTGCGGTCAGATGCGTAAGGCGGGCGATATGCATCCGGCCGAGAGGACCGTGGCGGCGCACGACATCAAGCACTACACGTCGGTTATGGTCACGAATTCGCTCGGGATTCTTGCCGAGAGTGACCGCAAGCGACCCGCCCTGTACGGTGGCAGGCGTATTGGCCCGCTCGTCTTCGGATTGCCCATCTGATTTCGATGTCATGGTCCCTCCTGTCTCCCGTCAAAAGAGATAACGCGAGCCGCTTTTAACAGCAATATATTAATTCAACTAAATTATCTTATTGACAAAAGGCTCGCAACATTGAACCGTAAAGGCAGGGTGGTGAAGACCGCCTTGGCTCGTGTCGGGGAAGTGGGTTCCCGCATGAGGAAAAATGGGCGCTGCGCATCATCTGCGCGGCATGTGGTGGAATATGCGGATTGTGCGAAGCACTGCCGCAGCCGTGCCTGGCGACCGCATTCGAACCGGTGGGCGGGGCATTAGGGAGGTTTAAATGCGTAAGCTGTTATTGGCAGGTTTGGTTGCGGGGCTCAGCACCTTTGCGATCAATGCCGCTCAGGCTGTCGAAATCGAATATTGGCAGTATGTCTTCGAGACACGCGTCAAGGCGATGGACAAGCTGATCGAGAATTTCGAGAAGGCCAATCCGGACATCAAGGTCAAGCAGGTCACGTTCCCTTACGACGACTATCAGACGCGCGTAATCGCAGCGAAGATGGCGGGCAAGAGCCCGGACGTGATGCAGCTTTTCTACGGCTGGCTGGACAAGTTCGTGGCCGGCGGCATTCTGCAGCCGCTGCCGCAGGACACGTTCCCGCATGACAAGATTGAGAGCGAATTCTTCCCGATTGTTTCGGCGATGAAGCGCGGCGATGAGTATTACGGTCTGCCGACTGCTGTACGCTCGCTGGCCCTGTTCTATAACAAGAAGCTCTTCACCGACGCTGGACTCGACCCGAACAATCCGCCCAAGACGCTGGATGAAATGGTCGAAGCTGCCAAGAAGACGACGAAGCGCGACGCTTCCGGCAATCTTCTGGCCGAAGGCATCACGCTCGATATGCCGGGACAGGACCAGCATTGGTGGCGTGAGGTTCTGGTGCGCCAGTTCGGCGGCCAGCCATATACCGACAATGACCGCAAGGTCGCCTATAATGACGCCGCAGGCGAAAAGGCACTTGCCTTCTATACTGGCCTCCAGACCGAACATAAGGTCGGCGAAGTCAAGTTCATGGATGAAGGGCAGGCTGCTTTCCGCGCTGGCATGGCGGCCATGACCATCGACGGCACCTTCCGTCTCGGTTCGTTCCGCACCATCAAGGACTTCGAATGGGGCGTGACCGAGCTTCCGGCCAATGCCGAAGGCGTGCGTTCCAACTATGCGAGCTACTTCGCCAACGGCATTAGCGCCAAGGCAAGCGGCGAGAAACTTGAAGCTGCCAAGAAGTTCCTGAACTACATCTCCTCGCCGGAAGCCATGGAAATCTGGCTGAAGGATGTGGGCGAACTGCCTGCGCGCCGTTCGGCAGCCTTGACGGAAACGAACCTTGCCGATCCGATCTACGGCCCGTTCCTGAAGGGTCTGGAATATGCGCACACGACCATGTTCGTGGACGAGCTGAAGCAGCGCCAGATCGCTGTCGATATGGCCAATCGCGTTATTCTCGAAAAGCAGCCGGTCAAGGAATCTCTCGATCAGGCAGCCAAGGCCGAGCAGGATGTGCTCGACGCCGCCAAGTAACAGGCTTGAAATGCGGCGGGGCAGGGCCTCGCCGCTCTTCTCGCGGCACGGCTAATCCGTAGCCGAAGGATCTTGAAACATGACAATGTCTGTAGCCGGGACGGCTGAAACAGGCGGCACGGGGAAGGGGCCTTCGGGCAACCGCCTGACGGATCGCCTTTCCATGCGCACGAGACGGTTGATCTGGGTGTGGAGCTTTCTGGCTCTCCCGATCCTGTTCTATTCGGTCATCCGCTTTTACCCGACGCTGGAGGCTTTCTGGCTCTCTCTCACCGACTGGGACCTGATGAACCCACCGAAGTTCATCGGCTTCGCCAATTACCAGAAGCTCTTCGCTGATCCGGAATTCTGGAAAGTGTTCAAGAACACTTTCACCTATCTGCTGGTCGGCACACCGATAAGCCTCGTGGTGGCGTTTACAATCGCCTATTTTCTGGATCGCGTGCGCATCATGCACGGCTTCATTCGGGCGCTCTATTTCCTGCCTTATCTCACCACGGCAGCGGCCATGGCATGGGTCTGGCGCTGGTTCTATCAGCCCGCGCCCATCGGCTTCATCAACAATATTCTGAGTGCAGTGGGGCTCCCGCAGCAGGGGTTCCTGCGCTCGGTCGATCAGGGTCTCTATGCCATCATGGCGACGTCCATCTGGGCCGGTCTTGGCTTCCAGATCATTATCTTCATGGCTGGCCTGCGCGCTGTTCCCAACACCTTCTATGAAGCCGCACGCATTGACGGCCTCGGCGAATGGGCGATCCTGCGCAAGATCACGATCCCGCTTCTGAAGCCCACCACAGTGTTCCTCGTCGTCTTCTCGTCTATCGGTTTCCTGCGCATCTTCGATCAGGTCTACAACATGACCACGAACGATCCCGGCGGACCGCTCGGCTCCACCAAGCCGCTGGTGCTGATGATCTATCAGACGGCCTTCTCCTCCTATGCGATGGGTTATGCGGCCGCGCAAACCGTCGTTCTGTTCACCATCCTGCTTTGCGTCTCGCTGTTGCAGCTCTGGATCCTGAGGGAAAAGAAATGACAGCGTCCGCTCAAAACAAACCGCTCCCTTTCCAGAACCTGCGACCCGGTCGTATCCTGACATGGACGCTGCTGCTTATCGGCGGCCTCATCATGGTCACGCCACTGGCCTTCATGTTCTCCACCTCGCTCAAGACGGCAGGTCAGGTCTACGACCTGCGCCTGATCCCGGCAGAGCCGACATTGCAGAACTATGTCACTATCCTTGCCGATGGGCGCTTCCTGCGCTGGTTCCTGAATTCCATGATCGTTGCGGTCGTGGTCACGCTGTCGAATGTCTTCTTCGACAGTCTCGTCGGCTATACGCTGGCGAAATTCCAGTTCCGCGGTCGCTATTTCATCTTCCTCGCCATTCTGTCCACGCTGATGATCCCCACCGAAATGCTGGTGATCCCATGGTATCTGATGTCGAGCAAGCTTGGCTGGCTGGACAGCTATTGGGGCATCATGTTCCCCGGCATGATGACGGCCTTCGGCACGTTCCTCATGAAGCAATTCTTCGAAGGCGTTCCCAATGATTTTCTGGAAGCTGCCCGCGTCGACGGCCTCAACGAATTCCAGATATGGTGGAAAGTCGCCATGCCGCTGGTGACGCCAGCACTCTCGGCGCTCGCGATCTTCACCTTCCTCGGCAACTGGACCGCATTCTTCTGGCCGCTGATCGTTGCGACCAGCCCGGAGCTTTACACGCTGCCGGTCGGGCTTTCGAGCTTCGCCGTCGAGCAATCCATCCAGTGGGAAATGATCATGACCGGCGCGGCAATCGCCACGCTTCCCACGCTCGTCGTCTTTCTTCTTCTCCAGCGTTACATCGTGCGCGGTGTCATGCTTGCTGGCCTCAAGGGTTGAACCATGTCCGATCTCGATCCACAGCTGTCCGATAAAAGCGTCTTCCCCGATCCGGTTTACAAGGAAACCGTGCTTCGCCCGCTTTTTGACGGCGCCAAGACCCATCATGTCGGCGGCTTCCGCCGCATCGACCGCGCCCATCTCGTCATGCTGACCGAAACCGGCATACTCGATCGCGCACAGGCCGCAGCCATTGCGGGGGCGCTGGAAGCTATCGACAACGAAATCGATCCTTCGAAGCTCACCTATACGGGTGAGGTGGAAGATTTCTTTTTCCTCATCGAGAAGGAGCTGAAGGCGCGTATCGGGGCCGACACCGCCGGTCGCCTTCACACGGCGCGCTCACGCAACGATATTGACCACACGCTGTTCAAGCTTGGTCTGAAGGCTCGTATCGATACGCTGATGACGCAGGCCCGCAATCTGCTTGATGCGATGATTGCTGCTGCCGAGCGTGAAAAGGAGACACTGATCGTCGCCTATACGCATGGTCAGCCTGCGCAGCCATCGACCTTCGGTCACTATCTTTCGGCGGCAGTCGAGGTTCTCATCCGGGATATGGAACGGATGGAAGCCACGCGCGCCATCGTCAACCTGTCACCCATGGGGGCGGCGGCCATCACCACCTCAGGCTTCCCGATCGATCGCGCACGAGTGGCGAGCCTGTTGGGCTTTGCTGCCCCCTTGCCGAATTCCTATAGCTGCATTGCAGCGGTGGATTACATCACCTCGACCTATTCGGCGTTGGAGCTGATGTTCGTGCATCTGGGACGCCTCATCCAGGACTTCCAGTTCTGGACCAGTTTCGAGGTCGGCCAGATTTACGTGCCGAATGCCTTCGTGCAGATTTCATCAATCATGCCGCAAAAGCGCAATCCGGTTCCGATCGAACATATGCGCCATCTGGCGAGCCAGACCATGGGTCGCGCCCGCACTGTTCTGGACGTGATGCACAATACGCCGTTCACCGACATGAATGACAGTGAGGGCGAAACTCAAGCGATGGGCTACGAGGCATTCGCCTCCGCTGGTCGCGTGCTTGATCTTCTGGCCGCATTCATCGGCGCGATCCGTATCGATCCGGCCCGTGTGGCAGAAAATATCCGTCGCTCCTGCATCACGATCACCGAACTGGCGGATTCGCTGGTGCGCATCGAAGGTCTTTCGTTCCGGCAGGCGCATGAAATCGCAGCCAGGGTTGCGCGCGCTGTCGTCGCCATGGGCGGCGGTCTGGAGAAGGATGGGTTTGAACCTTTCCTTGACGCTTTCCGCGAGTCCGCCGGGCGCGAGCCATCCTTCGGGCGCGAAAAGTTTGAGGAACTGGTCTCCCCGCAACATTTCGTGGCTGTGCGTGATCGTCTCGGCGGTCCGGCACCGACAGCGATGAATGCAGCACTTGCGCGGCATAAGGCGGAAGCTGATCGCTTCAAGGCAGTCGCTTTCGACCATGCAGCCGCCGAAGCAAAGGCTGCCCGCGAACTCAATGAAAAATTCAGTGCACTTGTGGAGGCACGCTGATGGCAACCATCGAACTTGAAAAGCTGGTCAAGCGTTACGGCAAGGTCGAGGCGGTCCGGGCAATCGATCTCCAGATCAAGGACGGCGAGTTCGTCGTTTTTGTCGGCCCCTCCGGCTGTGGCAAGTCCACGACTTTGCGCATGATCGCAGGGCTTGAGGACATTTCCGGCGGTCATCTGAAGATCGGCGGAGAGGTCGTCAACGAACGTGATCCGAAGCAGCGCAACATCGCCATGGTGTTCCAGAACTATGCGATTTATCCGCATATGACCGTGCGCCAGAATATCGGCTTTGGGCTTTACACGTCGAAACTATCGAAGGCCGAGAAGGACAAGCGTATCGAGGAAACCGGCAAGGCGCTCGGGCTGGAACCTTATCTCGACCGTCGCCCGGCAGCATTGTCCGGTGGCCAGCGCCAGCGCGTCGCCATCGGTCGCGCCATGGTGCGCAATCCGTCGGCCTTCCTTTTCGATGAACCGCTGTCGAACCTCGATGCCCAACTTCGCGCGCAGATGCGTATTGAAATCAAGCGCTTGCATCAGCGTCTCAAGACGACGACCGTTTACGTGACACATGACCAGGTTGAAGCCATGACCATGGCCGACCGTATCGTTGTCATGCGTGACGGTCGCATTCTCCAGACCGGTACGCCGACCGAGCTTTATGAAAATCCGACCGATGTGTTTACGGCGCGCTTCATCGGTAGCCCGTCGATGAACCTGATTGCGGGTCGCCGCAATGGATCAGGCGTGGAACTTGCACCTGATGGCGACATTCTGGTCGGCGTCCGCCCGCATGATCTGAAAGTTGAGGAAGGCAGTAAGCGGGGCAAATTTGGTGGCCAAGACCCTGTTTCTGATTCCAAGTCAGAAAAATTAAACACTGTGCATATCGTGAGTTCCGCATCGATATTTCATGGCTATGGGATTCCTGATTTTGGCAAATCATGATTCTCTTTTGCGATGCCGAAGAGAATGCTTCCCTCGCCCAAGCATGCTGACACGCTTTCACTGAACGCGTTGCGCAGTCTGGTCACGGGTTTGGTTGAGAAAACCGAACGTGCAGAGGCTCGGCTTGAAAAACTGGAAGCTGAGAATACAGCACTCCGTAAGGAGAATGCCGAGCTCCGTCTGGAAAACACCCGGCTTAAAGTTGAGAACCAACTCCTTCGCGATGAAATTGCGCGACTGAAAAACCTGCCGCCACGGCCGCCGTTCAAACCGTCGGGCATGGATAAGGCAACGGACGCGAAAGCTCAGGACAAGCAGGCGGGCAAGAAGAAGCCGCGTGGACCGAAACTGGATGTCGAGCGCGTTGATCGGGATGTGGTTCTTCATGCCCGTGTTCCGGACGGTTCACGCTTCAAGGGCTACAAGAGCTATTACGTGCGCGATATAGTTTTGCGCGCTGAGGTTATTCACTACCGGCGCGAATGCTGGGTTGCTCCGAACGGTAAGACTATTCTTGCGCCGTTACCTGCCGGAATCGTCGGTGGTTATGGCCCAAACCTCAGGCGGCTCTGCCTGATGCTGCATGCGCAAGGTCAGGTCACAGCGCAACGGTTGTCGACCCTGCTTAATGACATCGGCATGGACATCTCCAAACGCCAGGTTGTGCGTTTGCTCACCAAGGGGCTGGATGGCTTTGTTGCTGAGGATGCTGCCGTTCTGCATGCTGGCCTGGTGTCGGAAGCCTATGTAACGGTCGATGACACCGGGGCCCGTCATGCGCGTGATAACTTCTATACCACCCATATTGGCGGCGAGCATTTTACCGTCTTTCGCACCACGAAAACAAAATCCCGCCTGAACTTCCTGTCGCTCTTGCGCGGCAATTATCAGGATTATGTGCTTAACGATGCTACTTCTGATTATCTGAAGACGCGACATGGCGTGGATCCGACAGTCATCGCCAGGCTGCAAACACGCACGCCTCAACGCTTTAGCAACCAGGTCCCCTTTCTGGAACACCTGGCGCAAAAAGGTGTCGACATCTTCGATAAGGACATGGTTCGGGTCGTCGCGGAAGCGGGCATCTGGGGTTCTGTTCGCCACCACGGCCTGCTGGGCAATGCCGTCATTATCTCCGACGATGCCGGCCAGTTCCGGGTTGGCAATCATGCGCTGTGCTGGGTGCATGCGGAGCGGCTGCTGCAAAAGCTGATGCCGGCGACGCCACAGCACGTCCGGTGGGTGGAAAATATACGCGATCTCATTTGGAGCTTCTACAAGGCGCTCAAGGCATTCAGGCAGAAGAGCCCCTCACCAGGATCAATCAGCGCTTTCCGGCAACGGTTTGACCGCATCTTCTCTATCCGGACGGGTTGTATGGAGCTGGACAAGCTGTTGGCACGCCTGCTACGCCGCAAGGAAGAACTGCTCAAGGTTCTCGAACGCCCGGAAATTCCGTTGCACACCAACGCCTCCGAGAACGATCTGCGCAGTTGCGTCACCAAACGCAAAATCTCGGGTGGCACCATGAGCAACGATGGACGCATTGCCCGCGATACCATGCTGGGCCTTATGAAGACCTGCAAAAAGCTTCGGCTTTCCTTCTGGCATTATCTCGGCGACCGGCTTGGTATATCCAGTCAACAAACAGCCATTCCGGAGCTTGCAGGCCTCATTATCGCCAAAGCCTGATCCCACTTACTTCCGACTGTCAGGCTTTGAGAATGGCACCACCCGACCTGCTCTTGTTGGTGCTTCATCCATAATATGACCACCCGTCAAGCTCAGTAATGACGGTGAAACATTCCACTGTTTGTCGTCATCCGTGTGCACCGTCACCGTCTTGCGATTGCGACGAATAACAAAGCCTCGAACCATCGTACCATCTGGCCCTTCAAACATCACGCCACTGCCGATCTTAATCTCCTGCAGCACAGCGGCTGTCTTTTGTTGATGGAGAAACTGCAATCGCTCAACGATGTGCCGGTTCAATTCCATCAGCGTGGCTTCATCAAGACTATCAATATCGAGCTCGGTAATCGGAGTCTTCTTCATCGTGCAATCTATACGACCTTCTTGGGCAAAAGGAATTATGGTAGATTGCAACTCACCGTGCAACTGCACAACAAAATGGCACCGCCAACGGATATGCCCCGCTTACAGGAAGGCACACCCGATGGCCTTTCGCTCACGGGCACTGTGACGGCCGTTGAGCCGCTCGGCGCCGAAACGCTGGTTCATTTGGACGTTAACGGCGTCTCGGTGATTGCAACTGCTCCGGGCAAGATCATTCCCGCAACGGGCGGTACGCTTTCCGTGTCGGCGCCTGCCGGAAGCCTGTATCTCTTCAATGCCAAGACCGAGAAAAGTCTGGGCCGCCTATGATGCCGCAACAATTCAAACGGCATTTCAAGTCTCCGGCTGTCCTCAGTATCGGGCGGATTTACTGCGACCTTATCTTCACTGGGCTGCAATCACTGCCGCAGCCCGGACGAGAGGTTTTTGCCGAAAACATGAAGATGGCGGCAGGCGGAGGGGCCTTCATTTCGGCTGCCCATCTTGCCCACGCGGGTAGGGCGGTGGCGCTGGTCGCACGTCTCGGCTTTGACGGCCTGTCACGCGGGCTTGAACCGGACCTGAAGATCGACGGTGTCGATCTGCGCTTTCTGGAACGGGCTGACGATGCCGGGCCGCAGGTGACGGTGGCAAGCGTGATCGACAACGACCGCGCATTCCTCTCGCGCCGTGCCGGTTCGGCGTTGCCTTCGACGCTCGAAGCCGCGTTGCAATGGAAGGATGCGGGGCATCTGCACATTGCTGAATTCGCAACGCTGCACGAAATCCCTGAGCTCGTGCAGCAGGCAAAGGCGGCAGGCCTTTCAGTCTCGCTCGACCCCAGCTGGGATGAAACGCTGATCTACGATTCTGGTCTGCTCGCCGTCTGTGAGGGCGTCGATATATTCCTTCCCAACCGCGAGGAAGCGCAGGCCATCACCGGTCATGACGATCCGGCAAAGGCGCTCGATGCGCTTGCGAAGCACTTTCCAATCGTGGCTCTCAAGGGCGGTGGAGAAGGGGCGTGGCTGCGCACTGCCGATGCGGACCTTCATATGGCGGCAAAGGACGTGCCGGTTATCGATACGACCGGGGCAGGCGATGCTTTTAATGCCGGCTTCATCGATGCATGGCTAGAAGGTCATGATGCATATCGGGCGCTTGCAGCCGGTATCGAATATGGAAGCCTCGCCGTGCAGGCAGCAGGCGGTGCATCCATTCTGCGTTCGCCCGAACGACTGGCTGGATAATATCCAAGGCGGCGGCTGAATGTTCGCCGCTCCCACAACTTGCTTCTCCGGCAAATGTCGGCGTCAGACTTGTACGCTTCGCCGATATTGTAGCGCCTTTCGGGTGGTCGAGCTTCACTTTGGCTTCTCTATCGAGGGAAGCATGGAAGGGACTATAGAAAAACACAAGAAAGACGTCGAAGGCTGATTTTTGCACTTGCGCTTGTCGCGCGAATTGCCTAAACGGCTCTCACAGCGACTGGCCAGACACTTGGCGAAACAGTCGGGCGATTAGCTCAGTTGGTAGAGCGCTTCGTTTACACCGAAGATGTCGGGAGTTCGAGTCTCTCATCGCCCACCACTTATCTCCTTGAAATTGCAAGAAAATTTAGACCGAATAAAATGAGCGGTCGTTTGCATTTTTAGCCTAGCAACAACCTAGCAACTGTATTGCTGTAGCTACGGCAAACCTCTTGCGCAACGGTGCGAGCATTCTTCCTCAAAACTCTCTAAAGTTCCTGCGGCATCATTCAATCAAATTTGGAATGATATCGGATATACGCTCGAATTTTGACACATGACGTCCTGGAAAATCCCGGTTCGCCCTTAGTTGCCAAGATTCAATGGATGAAGCGTCTTGGAGAACCGACTCTACGTTCGGGTCAGGATCTGGATGAGAAACGCCAAGCTGGTTTTCGAGCGCTGAAGGGCCTGAGACCGTCGATTGATAAACGGCACAGTGAATAGTTCGTGATTTTTACGGGAAGCGAAGCGGAGGGGCGGAGAGGGGATAATGAATAGACAGCTTTTGTTTTTCACAAACCAAATGTCGACGTCGATCTGTACACTCGTCAACAATTCGGCCGCCAATTGGACGCCGCCAGCATATTGGCGCTAGTTTGATACACGTCCAAACATTGAAAACAGACATATGGAAAAATGTGATTATTATCATATGTGCCATTTGAAACGACCGCACAGGGACCGGAAGCAGACTCCGGTCCAGCCAAGAATGTAGTGAAGTGGGCATCATTAGCTGTCGGCACAACCACCTGATTGCCAGTCAAGATTCTTCGTGGCTACCCGTCCTATGCTCTTACGACCCGAACGGAACCGTGAACGTGCGGTTGGATTTAATTGGACACGTTCAAGGGCGGTCGTTAGCGCCGTCAACCTGTTCTGGCTTCACATTTCCAGACCTGCCTTACGGCTTTCCAGTGTTGAGATAAGATTGAACCCAATTGACCGGAAGGGCTCAGGTGCAATCCAACTTGCCGTACCCATTACACCAGACATTGCTGTATGCTCGCCCTTGCCCAGCATAAGTTCGGCAAGGTGTCGCCCAAGCATTGTACCTTTCGCGATACCACTGCCATTGCAGCCACCCGATGCATAGAGGCCGTCCTCAACGCGACCCCACCACGGCGCCCCATTCATCGTGAACGCAGTCGTACCAGCCCACAAATATTCGAACTGCACATCTTTGAGATTAGGCCATCGGCGTTCAAAACGATCTCTGAGCTTGCTTACAGCTTCGCGCTCACCGAGTTCGGCCTCATGCGCATAAAGACTGCGCACCATAATCCGGTTAGGACCAATGCGACGCAACGTCGTGCCAAGCCGATGCGAGGGCAACAATCCCCATGCCTCGGACTCGCCTAGTTCATCAACCCGGCTATCGGCAATTTCTTCAGTCACCGCAGCATAAGTATAAATGGTCGCCATACGTGATTTCAGATAGCCGAACTTTCGGATGAATGCGTTGGTCGCCAGCGCCACGTTCTTACATTTTACAACGCCACCTGGCGTCTCCAAAACCCAGCCGTCGCGCTTGGTCAACGTTGTAACCGGTGTGTTTTCATAGATCGCAATGTCGTTTGGTAGTGCATCGGCAAGACCACGGATCAGGGCCGCGGGTTGTAGCAACCAAGTATCCTGCATGTGGATGCCGAAGCGATAATACGCGCTCCCGATACGACGATTAATGTCCTCGCGCGACAGGAGAGTATGAGCAATATTATTGGCGCGAGCTACTTCGGCGACTTTGCGTAAAGAGGCTTCGCCGAGTTCTGTTGCTGCACCGCGGATCGATCCCACCTGCCGCATGTCACAATCAATATTATTTTCACGGATGATCCGCATCAACCATTCAAAAGCTTCGGTGAAGAAGCTCGACTGAAGACGTGCCTTTTCAGCCATTTCTATCGAGGCATTGCGCGGCAGCACGTCGGACCCTGTGAAACCTGAGTTTCGGGCGGAAGAACCTTCCCCCACCGTCGTCGCTTCAATTACTGCGATACTGGCGTCAGGGTCCAATTCACGCAATCGACGTGCGATAGCGAAACCGGTAAACCCGGCTCCGACGATTGCGTAATCGACCGCAATGTCTTGATTAAGTGCAGCGCGCTGCTGGCGCGGCGGGAGCATGGCATTCCAACCGCACAGATTGGAATAACGAGGATAGGTTAGCTTTGTCATATTGGTGCCTGAAAGATTTCGGGATAGTGCATCGCACCATCCCGATTGCTCTTATCATTCCTTGAAGTGAGCTTGTTCAGTGAGTAGCGGGCCCAGCGACATCGAACCCTTGAGCTCGAAGCCCCAGTCAAGCTTCTCGTTTCTGATCCAGACCTGGGCCGTTTCTGTCACCGGCACAGCACAAACATCAGCGACGATCAGCTTTTGTGCTTCCTGCCAGAGTTCCATCTGCTTTTTGGGATCAATCTCGGTGCGAGCGGCCTCGATCTGCTTGTCGGCGACTGAGCAATGGCTGAAGTTCGTTACTTGCCCCGGAGCCCCAATCGCGCTGCTGGAATGATAGAACTGCGTCAGAAACGTATCCGCAACGGGGAAGCGTGCCGCGCCGTAATCAACAAGCGGGCTTAAATCCTTGCGGATCATCTGATGCCAGGTCGCGTGCTCAACCGGTTCAAGCTCAAGCTTGATGCCAGCCTTGGCGAGTTGCGCCTGCAAAAGCTGGTCCGTCGTCGCATAGCTAGGCATCTGGCTTGAAATCATCTTGACGGTGAGACCGTTGGGATACCCCGCTTCTGCTAGCAGTGCTTTGGCCTTCTCCACATCTGGCTGGATGAGGCCCGGATCGGGATTGAGCCCGAGATTGTTTGAAGGAATGACTGACTTTGCAACACGCGTGAATTCAGGCCCACGAAACTGTGCGATCTGTTCAGGATTGATCGCGTAAGCAACGGCCTGCCGTACCTTGATATCGTCAAAAGGTTTCTGGTTGCGGTTGATATGCACCACTGTCAGTTCGGCAGGATCGAAGATGTCGACCTTGGCGCCGGGCGTTTCCTTCATCCGCTGCAACCAGCGCCGATCGGCATTGCCGGCGGATACATCGATTTCACCTGCGGTAAAGGCAAGATCACGGCCTGCCGCTGCATTAAGGAAACGATATGTCACCTTTTCGATCTTCGGCTTGCCACGGAAGTATTTTTCATGAGCGGTAAAATGGACCGCAACGCCGGGTTCGATTGATTCAAACTGGAAAGGCCCAAAGCCGACAGGATTGCGGGTAAAACCCTCTCCACGCTCTTCGTACGCCTTCTTGCTGATGATAAAGCCACCCGAATAGTTGGTCACCAGACCGAGCAAGCTCGGGACTTGATTTGCAAGCGTTATGCGCACAGTGTGCGGGTCTACAGCCTCGACGCTCTTGACGGCCTTATAGTCCGTTGCGAATGCAGAGCGCTTCGGATCGGCCGCCTTTTGCAGACTGAAAACGACGTCGTCGGCCGTCACTTCACCATAGCCATGTTGCCATTGCACGCCGGGCCGCAGCTTGAAGGTCCAGACCAGATTATTGTCTGTTGCTTCCCAACTCTCCGCAAGATCTCCTTCAATCGTCGCCGGATCAGTAGAGCCGGGCGCAAATCTGACCAGCCCTCCGAATATCCATGCGACAAGGGTACGGTCAGAGGTACTGGCGGCAAAATGCGGATCGAGATTGCCAATATCAGCAGCTGCCGCACCGAGCCGTAATTCGGTCTGTGTTGCGGAAGCTGAGAGCGTACCAAGTGCCGTAAAGGCCATAAGAGCGGCAAGTGCCGGTGGTCCCATGATGCTTTTCAGTTTCATGCCTGTTCCCTTCTTATTGCAGATTATTGTCTTGAGATTTGCTGAGCGCACTGAGCAGTGGGGTGAAGCCTGCTTCGTTCAGTTGGCTGATCGCGGAAATAATGCTGTCCTGACTTTGGGTACTCAGACTGACACGCCCGATATTCTTGAACTTGTGAGCGACCTGATCCCAGCTCATCGGGTTCGCCACATCGCCAAGCGGGTGGTCGATAACCAGCTCTTTTTCACCGTCACCTTGATCGATCAGAACACGCGCTGGCGTGCGAACTGGAAACGCTGTGGCGAAATCGATCGACGTTTCAAGTTCGATCCGGTTCGCAAGGCCGAGGACCTCTATGTCTTTTAGACTGTCGGGATCGACGGGCTGAAGCGCCTCCTGCCCACGCAGCGCCGCAAGCGCGCAGCTGAAATAGAAGCTATACTGGCCGCCCTCCAACGTGCTTGGGGTGCGCTCATTGGCGAGACGAAGCCCCTGCGGGAAGGTTTCGATGCGGAGCCTGTGAATGTGACGCCCATCCTGACGCATTTTCAGGATAGCATCGATGGCAGCATGCATATAACGACAGCATGCATAAGGCTTGAGATAACACTTCTGCAGCTCCCACACCTCGCCAAGCTGCCCCAGCAAGATTTTAGGATCATAGCGATCTTCATCGTTGAGCAAATCTACCGGTCCGGTTGCTCCCGCTCTTGCGCGATAAGCCCCAGTGATACCGGCAACGACAGCAGGTGGGATTCCTTCTTTTACCGTGCTGCCCTGAAACTTGGAGGAGCCTGTCGGGAAAACGATTGGGCCTTCAGAGCCTGCAATCGCCAGCGCATGTGCCATTTCTTCAGCGTCAAGCCCGAGCAAGCGTCCGGCAGCTGCAGCCGCACCATAGCTGACCCACCTGCCACTGGCATAAGTCTCGATGGTGTTGGTCGGGCGTGATGTGGCAACACGCAGAGCGACGTCATAGCCCAGTGCAATGGCATCCAGCATCTCCGCATCCGAGGCATTGATGGATTGGCCGACAGCAAGTGCTGCAGGAATGACGCCAGCCCCCGCATGGCCTGCCGCTCCACGATGGCCATCATCAATATCGAGCGCACTGGCCGCCGCACTATTGGCCATGGCAGCGCCCACAACGCTCAGCTTCAAATCCGTGAGCCAGACCTGAGCTACGCCTGAACCGTAGACATCGGATGCTGCTTGCCTCGCCGAAGCAGCCAGGCGTGAATGAAGGCCTGCTGCGGTTGCGCCCATCAAGTCGAGCAGCAGCAGCGAGATGGCTTCGCGCGTTTCCGATGGCAACGCGCCTTTGGGGTGGCCAGACACAAATTCAGCAAGTTGAGTTAGGGCATGCATTTCCGAAGGACTCCAATCTAGCTCGCCATACGAATGAAATGACCGTCCGCAGCCATGCTCCAGCGTGCCGCTGGTGCGCTGTAACCGAGGGGTTTGAGCGGACTTCTGGGTGGACCGGCATCGGCAGCTCGCCGCCTTGTTCCCCGTTGGTCGGGATGTGTTATCGGGATCGCCGAAAGTAACCGTTGCGTATATTCGTGCCCCGGTCGTCCGATCACGTCGTCACGTGGTCCGATTTCCACGATTTCACCGAAATACATCACCGCAACGCGGTTGCAGATGCGCTCGACTGCGGACATATCGTGGCTGATGAACAGATACGAAATGTCAAATTCCTTCTGAAGATCAATCATCAGATCAATAATTTGACCCTTGATGGCGACATCAAGCGCCGACACCGCTTCATCTGCGATGATCAGCCGTGGAGCCATTGCGAGAGCACGCGCAATACAGATACGCTGGCGCTGTCCGCCAGAAAATTCATGCGGCAGACTGGATGCGCGATTGGGATCCAACCCAACACGCTCCATCAACCATTCCATCTTCTGTTGTGCGACTACACCAGTCTCCAAACCATGAACCTTCATTGGTTCCATGATTGCCGAGCCAATGGTCTGACGTGCATCAAGAGAACCAAAGGGGTCTTGGAAGATCATCTGTACTTGCCGTTTCAATGACGACAGGCTTTTGCGATCCAGATAGTCGATCGTCTCCCCACCAACGGTGATCTTGCCGTTGTGCACGGGTGCGAGATTGATAATCGCCTTACCAATGGTGGATTTTCCTGAACCGGACTCGCCAACCAATCCAAGTGTCTCACCTTTGCCAATGCTGAACGACACATCTTCGACCGCATGCACTGCGCCCCTGGCACGGCCAAATAGGCCACCGTGGACCGGAAATCTTACCGAAAGGTCGCTCACTTCGAGAACCGGCGTTGCAGCATTCGCCATCAAGGGACTGTCGACAGGTCTGGCCGGAATCGTTTTGGCCTGCAACTTACCGACCAAACTCGGGGCCGCTTCGATAAGGCTGCGCGTATAGGCATCTTTAGGATTGCTGAAAATTTCCATCACCGAGCCGTGCTCAATGACGCGCCCATGACGCATGACCAGAACGTCATCAGCAACTTCGGCAACAACGCCCATGTCATGCGTTATAAATAGAACTGCCGTTCCAGTTTCCTGCTGCAACTCCTTCAACAGTTGAAGCGTCTGAGCCTGCACAGTCACATCAAGCGCGGTTGTAGGCTCATCAGCAATGATGAGATCAGGATCGCATGCCAGTGCCATCGCAATCATCACACGCTGTCGCATTCCACCTGAAAACGTATGTGGATACTGATTGACGCGCTGCTCCGGATCGGGAATGCGCACCTTGTGCAAAAGCTCCAGAACCGCTTCCTGCAGTTTTTTCCCCTTGAGCTTCTTGTGAATTCTCAGAACTTCGGCAAGCTGTGCTCCAACAGTCTGTACCGGGTTAAGAGAGGTCATCGGTTCCTGAAAGATCATGCTGACCTTGCCGCCGCGCACGCCGCGCATGTCCGCTTCAGGCAGTTTTAGCAAGTCTTGTTGGCCAAGCATTACAGCGCCCTCAGCCTTGGCGATGCGATCAGGCAGAAGACGCATGATCGCCAGAGACGTAACGCTCTTGCCGGAGCCGGACTCTCCCACCAGAGCCAGTGTCTTGCCAGGCTCGATCTGGAAACTGATCCCATGGACAACCGGCTTTCTGGCGAATGAAATCTTGAGATCACGAACAATGATCGCAGGCTGGACAGTCATTAGCTGGCATCCTTCAGTCGTGGATCGATTGCGTCACGCAGACCGTCGCCGATCAGGTTGAGAGCGAGAACGAGCACCAGAATTGCAAGGCTCGGATAAAGAGCCAGATGGAAGGAGCTCAGAATATTGTCGAAGCCTTCGCGAACCATGCCACCCCAAGTCGGCGTCGGTGGGGCCAGCCCTAACCCAATGAATGCGAGCGACGCCTCGGTGCGAACTGCAGTGGCCATCCAAAGTGATGCCATGACCAGGATCTCCGGCAGAATGGCAGGCAGAATATGGCCGAACAGAATGCGCGTGTGGGAAAAGCCCATCGCGTGACAGGCCTGAACATATTCGCGGTCGCGCTGTGTCAGAACACCTGCGCGGGCAATTCGCGCAAAGGCCGGTATAGCGGTGAATGCGATAGCAATGACAATATTCGTCAGCGTGGCCCCCATAAGGGCGACGAGTGCCAAACCAAGAATCAATGATGGAAATGCCAGTACGACATCCATGATCTGCATCACAATGATGTCGGTCTTGCGCCCCACATAACCAGCAATCATGCCCAGAAACGAGCCAATTATCAGCGCGACCAGAATGGCCAGAAATCCGATGGTTAGCGAATAACGGGCTCCATAGAGTAATCGCGAAAGAACATCACGACCGAACTGGTCCGTGCCCAGCAGATTTTCTGCACTTGGCGGCGACAGGTAAACGATGATGTTCTGTTCATTCGGATCATATGGCGCCAAGATCGGAGCAAAGGCTGCGCACAGAATGAGCGTCAGAACAATCGCTACACCCAGCCAGGTAGAGAAATTCAATCGACGTAGAAATTCCCATCGAGACTGCACGCGCGGCACGGCAGATGAATTGGTGGTGATGGATGTCATTTGTACTGAACCCTCGGATCGAGGAAACCATAGGTCAGGTCGGTCAGCATGTTCACCGCAACAACCATAAGCGTATAAATGACGATCATCCCCTGCAGCAGGGTATAGTCACGCTGGGTCAAGGCGTTGAGAATTAGCTTACCCAGACCTGGGCGAGAGAAGACGATTTCGGTCAGAACGGAATTACCGATCAGAATACCGAGATAGAGCCCCACAACCGTCGTAATTGGGATCGTGCAGTTACCAAGCGCATGACGCCAAACAACTGCGTGATGTGAAGCGCCTTTGGCCTTCGCCGTGCGCACGAAGTCCTGGTTCAAAACTTCGAGCATGGCCGAGCGGGTGACACGTGTAATATACGCCATCATGATCAGTGCCAGCGAAATGGTTGGCAGTGCCATTTGCCTCAAGCGGTCCAGCAATCCATCGCCGCCACCTGAACTAATCACAGGAAACCAGCGCAACTGGATTGCAAAAATCATGAGCAAAATGATCGCTGCAACAAACGCTGGAAGCGAAAGACCCAACAGGGAAACAAGACGCAGCAACAGATCAGCCGGCTTATTTCGTTTCACTGCTGCCCAAACACCTGCGGGAACACCCAACAGCACCCCCAGTATGAGCGATGCGATTGTCAACTCCATCGTATAGGGCAGGACGTTCATGATCTCGGCCGTAATCGAGCGACCGGTTATCATGGATGTCCCAAGATTGCCCTGGAGTACACCCAGCATGAAGCTCCCGTACTGGACAATGATCGGCTGATCCAGGCCAAGCTTGTGATGCAGTGCAGCGATACTTGCGGGGCTGGCTTGATCGCCAAGGATCACAAGAGCCGGATCGCCCGGCAGAACACGAACGATTACGAAGACCAACGTCAACACGCTGAACAGCGTGAAGAGCGCGAAGCCCATTCGTTTGATCAGGAACGACACCATGCTGTTGTCCTCGCCTCAAACAGATGATGGGGGAGCATGACAGGGACGTGCGTCAGCAACCTGAAATCAGGTGTAAAGACAGCAATCTTTGAACGCTCCTCCCTCGGTTCAAAGACTTAACGCCGTGGTTGAATGACAGCGAAAAATGTGACAGAAGTCAACCTATTCCTTTTATTGGAATGAATTTTATGAATTATTCTAATAATTAGAATATTGGAGTTAGACGTGACTACGAACGCATCAAGCAATGCAGTACGCGCACTTGATATTCTAATAGTTCTGGGGGAAGCAGGCGCTGATGGCTTGGCTCTAGCCGATATTGCCGAACGCATTGGCGAAGCTAAACCTGCCGTGCATCGTAGCCTCGCGTCGCTTCTTCAAAAGGGCTTCGCCGAACCGGCTGGCAAGCACGGCTTTTACCGGCTTGGACCTGCTATCCCAATGCTTGCGAGGGGGCAGGCCCGTCTCGAACCCCTGATTTCGAAATTCCGACCTGGAATGACCGAGTTTGCGCGGCGAAGCGGGCATACCGTTTACATGATGGTGCAGGCGGGCATTGATGCTGTCTGCGCCGAGATGGTTTCGCGATTTCCGGACCGCCAGTTTACTATGGGGGTTGGCGGACGCGTGCCTATGGGTGTCGCAGCCGGAAGCATCGCACTCATGTCCATAATGCCTGAAGCCGACTGCCTCGCACTGCTTGAAACAAATGCACCGCGTTATCTTAGTCACCCATCAGTTCAGTACGTCGATAAGTGTGTCGTAATTTCCCAGATTGAAGATGCTAGACGGCGGGGTTTTGCTGTCAATATGGCGTACTACCTGCCGGGAGAAGGCGGACTCGGCTTACCGGTGCGCGCTACAAATCCTTATGAACTGAATGCCGCGATTTCGTTCACCGCACCGCTCGAGATGATGACGGAAGATTGGCTTCCCAAGATCATCGATGAACTGCGCGATTGCCTTGGCCACGCAATATAGTTTTCGCCTGCTTCATAAAGGCTTGAAGTGAAATAGTTTAACATCTTGAACCCTGAAGGAAACCAGATGCAGATTGAAAGACTTGACATAAATCACCGCCGCAGTCGTCTCGTAAAATACAATGGCATGTGTTTCTTATCGGGCCAATTTTCCGATTCTGCAGGGGACATTACCCAGCAAACGATAGAAACACTCGCCAAGATTGACGATCTTTTGGCACGGGCCGGCACCGACAAATCTCGCCTACTTACCGCACAGATTTGGCTGAAAGACATGTCGGATTTCGCGGCGATGAATCAGGTTTGGGACAGTTGGATAGATACAGCCAACCCGCCGACGCGATGCTGCGGGCAAGTATTCATGGCCGACCCCGATATGCGTATCGAGATTGTGGTCTCTGCTGCGATTTAGAGTGCATGCGTATCTTCTAAATTTAATCATCGCAAAAGACGGCGGCGTTGGCGCTATTAAATAGAGCAGAATTAGAAATTTTGGCGGATCAGGTGGAGTTCAAACCTTTACACCGAAACAATCGACTGGCGCTCTACCACTCCATAGACAATACCAGCTTTCGCGACGTTGCAGGTGCCAGTCGAACGACCGCAAGAAGGCGCAAAGCTGATATCCGGTAGTCCATGCTATCAACATATGGAAAAAGGGGAATTTTGCCATATGTCTCGTGTCAAACAGTTATTTGTATTGACGGGAATGGGGCCGTGAACGGAATGTCCGTTGTTGGAGCGACGAATGGCGATAGCGGACATCTAGGCAGCCGTCGATGTGGTCCGAGTTTGGCCCGAAGCAGATATTCTTAAACCAGTCCCCTGAAGTCTGTGATGGGGTGGGGAGCGGAAGCGTGGATGGTCATTATGTATGGACCGCTTTCGTCAGTAGCCGTCGTTAAGCACAAGCGCCCAACAGTGTCTGGCCTTTGCTCGCTAGCGTTATGACACAGTTCCGACCTCAGCGGTCGCATTAGCTAAGAGTTTGACTGACTATTCTAACTCGCTCGTCCAAGGGGGTATCAGCTGGAATGGCAGAGTAAGCGACGCCGCTTCCACTATAGACTACTATCACCGCACCAGTGACATCCGGTACTTGCAAAAAATGTAGAACTTGTCCCAAGGCAGCATCTTTAGCATTTCGAACGCTTCGGCTCTGTGCGCGCTTGAGCTCAAGAACAACGCGCTCAGCACCTCTTGTTACTACAATGTCCGCTTCGAGCCTCCTCGTTCCCGTGCCGGTGGTGACCATGACCCCGGTCTGGACAACTACACCCTCGTCTGCCGATAGCTCGGCTGCTAAGAATCCACCCAGCGCACCCTCAAATTCAAATGCACGCCGCATCGGTGACCGGTTATCATCGTTCGATGCTGCAGCCGGTTCTTCGTGACTATTCACGAACGACAGGGCGCGGTCTTCCACGAGCTCTAGTAGCGGTCGCCGTTGGTCCTCAGCCGAGATAAGAGCAGGTTGCGCGGCAGCTAGAGCAAAGACAAGTTCTGCAGCAATCTGGTCGCACAACACAATAGCGAACGCAGCTACCGAGACTATCGCAAGGAGCGCCTCATCCTCGTCGAAATCTAGGCGGCGTGGACGAATTTGAGCCAGTATCTTGCGGTAGCAATATGAACCATGCTGATGAAGCTCTCGGCGAGTTGGTCGTATCGAGTAGCAATGGCGCGGTTGATTTTCAGTCTGCCAAACATCCGTTCGATTAGGTTGCGCTGTTTATACAGCGTGCGATCATATTCAATCTTCACGCGGCGGTTTGCTCTGCCAGGAATGACGGGCTTGATATTGCGGCTGGCAAGATCATCACGAATGGCATCCGCATCATATCCCTTGTCAGCAAGAAGCGCCTGTGGCGCTTGCTCGGGTAAGCTGATCAGAGTGTCGTAAGCCTTGCAATCTGCGGCTTCGCCAACCGTCAGATGGAAGGCAAGCGGTCTTCCTCTGGCATCAGCCAGACAGTGAAGTTTACTGGTGAACCCGCCCCGCGAGCGGCCAAGAGCGCGTCGATGAATCCCCCCTTTCCGCCCGCTGCCGAAATATGGGCCCGAACTGTGGTGCTATCGATGCTGTAGTGGCCGCTGTCAGCCATGATCTCAGCGAGCGTGATCGAAACAGCCTCCCAGACCCCGGCTTCGCTCCAACGCCGAAACCGCCGATAGATCGTATTCCAATTGCCGTATTTGGGTGGGACATCCCGCCAAGGCGTCCCGCAGCGAAGTCTCCAAAGTATGCCGTTGATGATCGCACGATTTTGCTCCGGACGACGACCGCGTCCCCGTTTGACTGCTTCAATCGGCAATAAATCCTTCAGAACACGCCATTCGGATTCGCTCAGATCGCCTCGGCTCATGACTGCCTCCAAAAAGCAGTCTTGAATCAAGCTGCGATCAATTCGTCAACCAATTCGTCCACGCCGCCTAGCCTGAATAGCCCCGAGTTTCGTAGACACCCTCGGGCTAGATTTTCTGCTGTTTCTCGAACTCGACGGGGGACAGCATCCCGTTCCTGACGTGTTTGCGTTTCGGGTTGTAGAACATTTCAATGTAGTCGAACACGTCCTGGCGAGCTTCATCGCGAGAACGGTATACCCTGCGCCGTATCCTCTCTCGTTTTAGAAGATTGAAGAAGCTCTCTGCCACCGCATTGTCATGGCAATTGCCGCGTCGGCTCATCGAATGAACCAGATTGTGGTGTCTGAGGAACAAAGCCCAGTCCATGCTGGTGAACTGGGAGCCCTGATCCGAGTGGATCAGCACCTTGTCTTTCGGTTTGCGTCGCCACACCGCCATAAGCAGGGCCTGCAGTACGACGTCCGTGGTTTGGCGGCTCTGCATCGCCCAGCCGATGACACGACGGGAGTAGAGATCGATGACGACCGCGAGATAGGCGAAGCCCTCACAGGTTCGGATATAGGTGATGTCCGTGACCCACGCCGTGTCTGGAGCCTCGACGTCGAACTGCCGGTCGAGCGCATTATCTACGACGATGGAAGGCCTGCCGCCGTAGATGCCGGGACAGCGTTTGTAGCCAATCTGCGCCTTTATCCCGGCAATGCGTGTCAGACGCGCAACCCGGTTGGGGCAGCACATCTCTCCCTGATCGAGAAGATCGTCGTGCAGCTTGCGATAGCCGTAGACCTTGCCGCTCTCTTCCCATGCCTTCAAAAGCAGATCGGTTTGCCGCTTGTCCTCGCTGGCTTGCCTGCTCAGCGGGCTCTTCAGCCAGGTGTAAAATCCACTGGGATGAACCCGCAGAAGACGGCACATCGTCCGCACCGAAAACTGCAAGCGATGCAATGCAATAAACGCGTACTTCACTTTGCATCCCAGGCGAAATACGCGGCCGCGTTCCGCCGGGCAAACGATTCACTGGATCGATTGCTTGTCCGGCTTCAACTTAGGATATCTCGCTCCTCGGTGACGCGAGCCAGTTCCTTCTTCAGCCGCCTGATCTCCTCGGCCTCGTCGTTGTCTTTGGCGTTCAACGCAGAAAACTTCTTCTTCCATTCGTAAAGCGAATGCTGGCTCACGCCGAGACGCTGCGAAACCTCCGCAACCGGATAGCCTCGCTCCGTGATCTGGCGCACCGCGTCACGCTTAAACTCTTCGCTGAAATTCGATTTGCTCATGATGCTATTCTTGCCTCAAAATTAGGAAAGAAGGCGTCTACAAATCTAGGGGCTATTCAAAGTACGCAACGCTCTATTTCAACGAAAGCAGCCAGATTCCGCGGGCATCTGTGGAAACCGCAATGTCCCGTTTGGCTCAGAAGTGCGAGCTCGCGGCACAAATAGCAAAGGCCACCGGGCGTCTGTATCTCGCGCTAAAGGCCTATTTCGACTGTAACCTGCCGTCAAAGCTGCATTGGAGCTTTCAGTTATTCCGGGCGAAGATGAAGCCCGGCACGAAGGAGGCGCTTCCTAATCCCGACGACTACGTCGAGATGAAGGTAAATCCGTCCGATAACGCCGATAATCTGCCGGCGGAATATTTCGACGTTCTGGCATTGATGTCAGCTGCAAAGTGGCTACGTTTTGAAGCGGGTGAATGGGCAAGCGAAGTCAACGGCGCATTGTGGGCGCTGGATGATCGAACGGCCCCCGATGGCAAGATAATGCCGGGTATGCGAGCCGCCGATAGTGCCAACGACGTCCCCAAGCTGCTTTATGAATAGCCAGAGCATCGGCTTTGCTCACCTCTCTTGGATTGTTGACCAGCAGCCTTATTTGCTTCATGGCGTCGCGGGCTATTGCACGCAGATGAGCTTCCTCTTTCCTTGGTAGTCACGCCAGAATTCCCGATCTGCGTGTCAGGTGCGAATGTTGAAAACAGCCTTCAAGCGCCGGTTATCGCTTGTAATCCCAAAGCGACTTATTGCTTGACGAAACGGCAATGGCACCCTGCTTCATTGCCGTAGCAACATCGGCCTCATTGCAGATAAAGCCAGAAGCCACGACGGGTGGCAGGCGGCGCTTGTCTTCTGCAGACAGATATCCAAGCATCGGCGATGGCATGATCTGCACCAGATTGGGTGCGCTTTGCGAGATTGCCTTGAGGCTGCGGGGCCAGGTGGAGCGGTCGGTCACAAATACCTTCTGCATGGTCAGAAGGCCGCATTGCGCAGCCTTCTGAATTGTTGGAACGCGCGTCGACAGCAGCACCGAAATGCCAATCTCGGCAAGAAACTCGATGGCCCCCTTGTCCTGCGACAGGCCTTCGCAACTGTCGATGTTCAGAACGATCAGCTTGTTGCTTTTCTTGAGCGCGTTCAGCACTTCGGCCACATGGCGCAAGGCGATATTGGCAACGATGCCCACTTCCGCCTTGCTGTCCAGAAACGCCTGAAGATTGTCCACGCCGTAGAGCGTTGCCATGACTGGCGCCCGTAAAAGCCGCTCACCGATCGTTCTGTCCAAAGTCATTCCGTCATTTTCCGTCTCTTGGCATGTCGAGCGAAAGTCCGAGCTTGCCGGGGTTAAGCAGGTTGTCGGGGTCGAGCGCCTTCTTCACCGTTTCCAGCAGCGGAAATGCCGATCCGAGAGCGTCTTTCATGTAAGGCGCACGGAGCAATCCAACGCCGTGGTGATGGCTCAATGCTGCACCATACTTGATTAGAACCGCATTGGCAGCATCCCATGCAGCACGATACCATTCAGCGCGCTTTTCCACTTCCACGTCGCCACGCAGCGAGAAATAAAGGCAGGCGCCATCGACATAGGCATGTGACTGGTGCGCCGAACCGGCCAGCGTACCCGGCACTGCATTGATGGCAGCGACCACCTCATCATAGATCGCAGGCAGATCGCGCCAGCAGCCGGTCATTTCCAGCGTATCCGCAACAAAGCCTGGGCTGCGCTTGAAGCCCTCGGCGCTCTTGCCGGTCAGATAACGTGTGTCGAGCCACTTTTCGAAGATCGTATCGCCATCGAGCTTGTCACCGAGTTCGGCGCAAACCTTTTCGCTGATCGCCATCACGGCATCGACCATTTCCTTCGCGCCTTCATCGGCGATCAGCAGCACGTTGCTTTCCGGCAGACCGAACTGCACGCCGCTTTCCAGTTCGTCGTAGAGACGCAGCGCTGCCGGATTGGCACCGCCCTGCATGATGCGGCGGCAGGCTTCCAGACCGATGGCAAAGCTTTTGAACCCATAAGCGATTGCGCGCGCATAGTCTGGAAGGCGATGCAGTTTCAGGCGTGCCTTTACGATAATGCCGAGCGTGCCTTCCGAGCCGATAAAGATCTGCTGCAAATCGGGCCCGATTGCTGCGCGGGCATAGTTTCCAACCGTCACCAGCGAACCATCGGCCAGCACGACTTCCATGCCGTAGACCATGTCCTCAATCTTGCCGTAGCGCGTCGAAAGCTGGCCCGCGCCGCGGCAGGCTATCCAGCCGCCCACAGTGCTAATACCGAACGAGGACGGCCAATGCCCCATGGTCATGCCAAAGTCACGCTGGATCATTTCCTCGAAAATATCGCCGAACATACCAGCTTCAACTTCAACGATCTGGCTGTCGGCATCGAAGCTGACAAAACGGTTGAGATTGCAGACATCGAGCACGATGCCGCCGCGCAGCGGCAGCGCTGCGCCCGTAACGTTGGAGCGACCTGCAGAAACAGTGACCGGAACCTTGGCTTCGTGTGCAAGGCGCATGACAGCCTGAACCTGCTCCACCGTCGAAACGCGAACGAACACGCCATCAACCGTTGCGGGCTTTCCGCCCGTTTCCGCGACCATCGTGCGCGCCCACCAGTCGCGGGTATTCACAACGAGATCTTCGCGCGCGGTCAGAACTTCGTCAGCAACGCCCTGCAGCTTCGCGACAAGGGCGGCGTCCACTGAAACGGCGTCCTGAGCCAGATCGGCCTTGGTTCCGATTTCGTTGATGCTGCCGGCATAATGCGGCTGGGTCGGGGCACCAACGACATAATTTCCGCGATTGTAACCGCGCTTGATGGCTTCCTTGCTGATCATGTTCAGTTCGCTCCTGTGAGAATGGATTTTTCTTTTTCGGTCGCGGCCACATAGGCGGCGACCTGACGGTCGATTTCGGCCTGGGGAAGACCAAGCTCTTCACCCAGCAAGGCGCCAACCTTTGCGGCGGCACGGGCGGAGGCATCGCGCGCCATCAGGCGGGCACGCATACGACGCGACAGCACGTCATCGATGGTCCGGGCAAGTTCATGCCGGGCAGCGTAGACGACTTCTCCGCCAGTATAGGGCAGGCCCTCCACCACCGGTTCGGCAAGCTTAGGACGAGCAGCCATCAGATCGCTGACGAAGCGCGATTCCGTGCCGTAGCGTTCGCCCAGATGCGCCTCCATGCCACCGGAAGCCACGATTGCCTGTGCGTCATAACCGGCTGCACCCAGCAGAAACGCCTTCTTCGTGGTGCAGCGGCGACGATCACCCAAAACTTTTGCAGCAGCATCCACCGTCTGTTCGGCCATATGACGCGAAGTCGTCAGCTTGCCCCCCACAATTGTGACGAGGCCGTCTGGTGCAACATGCACGGAATGATCGCGTTTGACGTCCATGGTGCTACCACCAGACGAAGCGGCTACCAGCGGACGGCACCCGGCAATGCTGCCGACGACATCATCCGGCGTCAGGTCGATATTGAGCGCGCTGCACGCGCCCTCGATCAGAAAATCGAGCTCGCGACGCGTGCAATGCACATCATCGAGATCGCCCTGATAGTCCTCATCGGTCGTGCCAAGATAGGAGACGTTGCCCCAGCGCGTGATGGTCGCGCGACGGCTGCGGCCAGGCACGGGCACCGTCACGGTGCAGTCGTTGCGAATTTTCAACCAGGGGATCGCGACGTGAACACCTTTGGCCGGACGCACATGCAACGGCTTTTCGCCGTCCTTGCCGAGTCCCATCCAGTCGCGCAGCCACACGCCTGTCGCCATGATGACGGTCTTGGCGCGCACCTGGATTTCCTTACCCTCGACAGTCTGAACAATAGCGCCGTCGACCCGACCCGAGCTACGGGTAATCTCTGCTACCTTCGAATGGTTGAGGACCGTGGCCCCATAAAAGCCGGCGGAACGGGCAAGCGCCAGTGTCAGGCGCGCATCATCGACGCGGGCATCAAAATACATGAGGCCGCCACGCAGATATTCGTCCTTGAAGGTCGGGCAATGCGCCAGCACTTCCGCCGCAGTCAGCTTCTGATGCAGGATGCCCTCGCGCCAGCCGCCGGCCAGATCATATGTCCAGAGCAGGCCTTCGAATGCCTTGGCGAAGCGGGAATCGAACACGCCATCCCGTTCCAGAATGGGGAACAGGAAAGGCAGGCGCTGCACCAGATGGCTGGCATTGCGGCGCAGGCGCTGACGCTCCAGCAGCGAGTGACGCACCAGACCGAGATTGCCCTGCTCGATATAGCGCAGGCCACCATGCACCATCTTGGAGGATTTGGACGACGTACCGGATGCAAAATCATCCTTCTCGACCAGCGCAACACGAAAGCCGCGCAGACTTGCGTCAAAGGCGCAGTAAGCACCGGTCACCCCACCGCCAACGATCAGAATGTCGTAAGTTTCAGTGGCAAGACGGTCTTCCTGTTCCGACCGGTTCAACCTCAGCGGCTCGGTGCGGATCATCCGGGCGCGATCCTTGTCCGCGCGCCGGGAGCGCAGATTCAGCATTTCAACTCCTGTTTAATGATAGTGACCCGACTGAACGCGTGCGACTTCCTCATCCGTGAGGGAGTGCCATCGCGCTCTACGGTCTTGTCTTTCCGCTTCGCTGGTCTTGGGGATGAAGAGATTGCCTTCGGGCAGCGTGGCGCGCGCTTCCGCAAGGTCACTCCAGAGCAATCCGTCGCTGCCTGCCAGAAACGCGGTGCCCCGCAGGCTCGCGCGATCCTGATCCGCCATGCGCCGCACAGGAGCACCGCTGAGATCAGCCTGCAGCTGAAGCAGCGTATCGCTGGACGAAAGCCCCCCGCCTGCCACCACTTCCCGCACCGGAACGCCAGCCACTTCAGAGCTTGCCTCTGCGCAGGAAACAACCGAATGGGCAATGCCCTCCAGAATGGCATGAGCAAGATGCGCCCGGCTGTGGGCCATCGAAAGCCCGGTCAGCGATGCCCGGCCATCCGGTACGATGTTCGGCTGGCGCAAACCCGTCAGGGTCGGCATGAAGAAAAGGCCGTTGGAAGACGGTACTGTCGCAGCCAGTTCGCTGATTTCCCTGGCATTCTCGAACCAGCGCATTTCATTGCAGAGCCAGTTGAGCGCTGAGCCGGTTGTGGCGGCATAGGTCTCGACCGCGAAATGCGAGAGGTTCTCGCTCCGCCAGGCCGTCATGGTGAAAGTTGCCTCGTAGAGGCCGGGATTTTTCGGCGTCTGCTTTCCAATCACCAGATCGACGAAGCTTCCCGTGCCATGCACGCACATGGCCTGACCCGCATCGTGACAGCCAAGGCCGACCAGGCCGCCGAGCTGATCACCGCAGGACGCCTTGATCGGCACGCGGATACCCAGAATGTCCTGCCGCGTAAAACCGAAATCATCGGCGTCCTGTTTCAGCTCGGGCAACAGTTCCAGCGGAAAATCCTGCGCTTCCACCCAATCGGTGAAATAGCGATGTTCACCAAGAATATAGGCACCGGCAGAGGTCGCATTGGTCGGCGTCGTGACGGCTTTGCGTTCTTCGGACAGGTTCCACAGCAGCCAGCTGTCGACCGTGCCAAAGGCAAGTCTTTTCGCTTTCCACGCCTCGCGCACAGCAGGTGTTTCCTGCATATGGCGCGCCGCCCACAGATAGATCGCCCGTCCGCCAACCGGACGCCCGGCAAGCGACACGAGTTTCGCGTCCCATATGGCGCCGAGCGGCTTCAGCTCTTCGGCATAGCGCGAATCCTGCCACACCATGGCCGGAACCAGCGCGCGGCCGGTTTCCGTATCCCACAGAACACCGGTTGCGCGTTGCGTGGCAATTGCCATTGCGGCGATCTCTACGCCCACATCCCGCGCTGCGGCAATCGTCTTGCCGCATACTTCGATGGTCTTTTGCAAAAGAACATCGGCGTCCTGTTCCACCACGTTATGACGCGGCGAAGATACGGTAAGCGTCGTGTAATTGACGGCGGAGACCGAACCGTCGGCCGCGACAAGCGCGGCCCTGGTTCCGGACGTTCCTTCATCGATTGCCAGAATGGCCTGTCTGCGTCCGTTCACATTATCCTCCGTTATTACCGGTCACCTTCGAACTGCGGCGCATTCGGCTCGTCATCCGGGCTGATCTTGGTGCGTGTCGGATCCCACTGAATGATCGAGCAGATGATGCAGGCAATCAGTGGAACGACCGACAGGATCAGGAATGTCGTGCCGAGACCGTAGGTCTCTCGGAAGATCGGAAAGACCAGCAGGCCAAGAGCCGCACCCATGGCGCCGAGCGCACCGATGACACCGTTGGCGCCAGCACGCAGTTCGCTGCGGAACGAGAGTGACGACAGGCTCTTGCCGTTCGCACCGGGACCGCCGGAATGGAACAGGATGAACAGCGACGGCACGATCACCGCAAGCCAGGTCGGCATGGTGTCATGGAACAGGCCCATGATCAGCAGCATGACAAAGACTGCACCGAAGCCGATGGCGGAAGCCTTGCGCAAGCCGAGTACGCGTCCGATGACTGGCGAAGAGAAGCCACCGATGATGCCAAACACGTTGAACACCAGCGTGCCCATCATGGCGTAGAGGAAGTCCTTGCCGAACAGCGCCGCACTGATAAGCGGCAGATACCAGCCCACGGCAAAATACTGGATCGACTGTCCGATCTGGACGGTTGCAGCAAGAATCGTGCGCGGCAGATAGATGCCACGGAAAATCAGGGCAACATTGGCGATGCCGCGACGGGCCTGGTTGAGAACCGGCAAACGGTCTTCAGGCAGGGCGGCAACAAAATCGCGGTGATAGATGCGGGTCATCGCACGGGCAGCGTCCTCCAGCCGCTCTTTGCGGGCGAGCCAGATCGGGCTTTCAACCATGAATACCGCCTGAAGAATCATGATGGCGAAGGCGAACACACCCGTTGCGGCAACAGAATAGCGCCAGATCGAGTCACCCACATCCCAGCTGTAGAACAGCATGGCCAGAAGCACGTTTGTACAAACGGCGGTGTACCAGATGCCCTGCCACGTATTGAGGCGGCTGCGCAGGCGCGCAGGCGTAAACTCGGCAAGTACGGCCATGGCGATAGCAAAATCGATACCGTAGGCAGCGCCCACGAAGAAACGCCCCATGAGGATGACTTCATAGGAGTGGGCCGTCATCACCAGCACTGCACCGATGAGCGCAATGAGCTTTGCGAAGATCAGCGGGCGCATACGGCCCCAGCGGTCGGCGATCCAGCCGCCGATTGGATTGAATGCGATCGATACCCACGAGGCGAAAGACGTCATAAGCGCAACCTGCGCCGCATCCAGCCCCAGATCCCGTGTCATAGGCCCAAGCCCTGCGCTCAGCGCCGAATTGGCGAAGGCATCAAGAAACAGGCCGCCGAGGGCAAGCCACCAGATGATACCGGCGCGACCTCGAATACCGTCATTCGCATCAATGTAGGAAATAATATCCGGTACGCCCCTCAGGGCTATCTTGCTTCCGTGCATTACGGCGTCCTCCCAACGTCGTTAAGACATCTGCAAGAGGACTTATCCGGATTCCAGACGCAATAAGACCATCCTTGCAGATGGTCTTAAATCTTCAGTCTGCATTTATGGTTATAGCCAGTTTTTAAGAGGAGTCAATGCGCTGCTTTTATCGCTGACCACCATGGCTCAATAGAATTATTCGACAATTTTCTCGACTTTGCATTGTGTCGAAACGCGCGGGACGCAACTAGTTTAGTTCACAGAATGAATGGCTTCCACCTCGCACTGCCATCCTCATTATATAATTGCCAATCGGCAATCTTCGGCCTTTAACGACTGGAATGGGTAGATGGCCGGCCCCTCCTTGCCCCTCAGTAGACGCTTCTTCGACTGTGATGGACTGTTACAAAAACTAAAAACTGTACTTGCTTACAAAACGAAATCGTAAGCGGACCGCCACCTTTCAGGACTTCGTGAAGTTCAATCCAATGACCGATATGAGGGCGCAAAGCGGTTCGGCAGCTTTGAGGTTACCGAAGCTGCGTTCAGGGGAAGAATATAGACCTTCGACGAGATTACCTGCCTCGGGTATCCTCCGGCAAAATTAGGCTGAAATAGGTTGTTTCAAGCGCCAATGACAGTTCGTATATCGTTATGATTGTTGGGTTGTACTGTCCCCGTTCAAGGCTACTCAAATACTGCTGGCTGAAGCCCGAACCCTCCGCCACTTGTTCCTGTGTCAGGCCTTTTTCTATTCGTATCCAGGTAAGATTATCGCCAACAATTTTCCGCACAGAAGTGGCTCGGTTTGTCTGAACAGTTTCGGGCGTTTCGATAAGTGGATTTCCGCCCCGATTATGCCGCCACCATCATTGGTGTCAGTGCATTGAAGTAAGCCTGATCCGGCGTCTGCCGGTCAGGCGATGAATGTGGGCATCGGCTATTGTAAAAGTTCAGATACCGGCCGATGTCAGCGCGAGCCTCGCACACGGTCTTGTAAGCATGCAGATATCCGCGCTCAAGTCAGACTTGATGGTGCTTCTCCGACCTCCGAAGCTGAACTAGCCGTCATATCCGAAAGCATCGAAATCAAAGTACTTATCGTTGATTTCCTTATATTTTCCGTTGATCCGGATTTCCTTGATCGCTTCGTTGAACTTTGAAACCAGTTCCGGGCGTCCTTTTTTGATAGCAGCTCCAACACCGGCGCCATGATATTGTGCCACCGGCGGATAGGTGCCGATCATCTTGCAGCATGCGCCCTCGGGTGTTTTGAGCCACTCTGCCAGCGACACGCTGTCATCATTAATGGCATCAAGACGACCGTTCACCAGGTCTAGCTTGAATTCCTGAGAGGTCGGATAGGCTTTTACTGTGCTGTCTGTAAAGTAAGCCTCTGCATAGTTCGCATGGGTCGTTGAGCCTTGCACACCGACAGTCTTGCCAGCAAGGTCGTCCTTGGTGACGCCCTTGATGTCAGAATCCTTCAATGCCACCATTCCCGGAGGAGGGTTGAAGTACTTATTGGAGAAATCAACCTGCTTCTTGCGTTCCTCGGTTATCGACATGGAAGCGATAAACGCATCAAACTTTCCGGATTGGATAGCAGGGATAGCACCATCCCAATCCTGAGCGACAATTTCACATTGCGCCTTCATCTGATCGCAGAGCGCCTTGGCGATTTCAACCTCGAAACCGGCAAGCGTTCCATCTGCCAATTGATAATTCATCGGTGGATTGGCACCTTCGGTGCCAATGATGAGCTTCAAGGGCTCTTCGCCATGGGCAATGCCTGCTCCTAACGAGAGCGCCATCGCGATTATTGATGGTGTGAGCGCTGCTGTTTTCAAATATTTCATGGTTTCCTCCCATTTTGTTTGAAATTGAAATAGGTCTTCGAAAGAATACTATTTGTTGTTTTTTAAATTGCCCGGTTGAAAGTATTCGATAGAATATTGTGCATACAGGGCTGCGCCCCTGAAAAGAACATCTTCATCGATATTGAATTTCGGATGGTGGTGGGGATAGACAGCGTCGATCTCTTCGTTTCGTACGCCGATGAATGCAAAGACACCGGGATAGACTTTAAGGAAATCGGCAAAGTTTTCTGAGGCCATTACCGTGTTGAAACTCGTGCAGTCTTTTTCCAGACCGAGAGACTGAATGGCGCGACGGGCAATGTTGCTGCATGCTGGATCATTAGTGACTGCTGAAACACCGCCGCTGAATCTGATTTCTGCTCGGGTGCGATAGGCATCGGCCGTACTTGTTACTGTCCGCTTCAGCGCTTCTTCGAGATAATTCATTGTCTCAGAGCGCGTCGCCCGCATCGTGCCAGAGACGCTGACCCTATCCGGAATGACGTTATCTGCATTGCCGCCGCTGATACTTCCAAAAGTCAGCGCGACGGGCTCCGTAGGATCGAATTCACGGCTGACGAGTGCAGCGCAATTCATAATGATCGCTGCAGTTGCGATGATGGGGTCGATACCTCTGTTGGGGTAAGCGCCGTGCGTGCCCACACCATGGATCGTGAGATCGATTGATTGTCCGGCAGCCATTCGAGGGCCTGATTCAATGGAGATTTTGCCGGTCTCCAGCTCCGACCAGAGATGAATGCCCAATACGCTTTCAACGGGGTGCCTTGCGAGTTCTTTCAGAATGTCTTCTGTTCCCTCGCCAACTTCTTCGGCTTGTTGAAAGCATAGCTTGACTGTTCCATGGAGCTGGTCGCGAGATTTCACGAGAATACGCGCCGCGCCCAGCAGCATGGCGACATGTCCATCATGGCCGCAGGCATGCATGACGCGAGCCGTGCCGGACCTGTACTCCAGGTGAGGATTGTCTTCTTCGATTGGCAAAGCATCCATGTCGGCGCGCAAGGCGATAACCCGTTCGCTTTGCGATCCGGCAATTGTTGCCACAATCCCAAATTCGCCGACTAAAATATAGGGGACGCCTATTGCATCAAGTTCTGCCCTGATACGTGCAGAAGTGCGTCGCTCATTCAGGGAAAGCTCAGGGTATTTATGAAATTCCCTGCGCAATTCGCGCATATAGTTTTGCTCACTTCGAGCCAGTTCCAACGTTTTCAGTTCCGCCCCCGCATTACTTGTCGTCCCGTCACCTTTCGATGATCCTGCCTACGAACAGCCAGTACAGGTCCAGAACCTCCGTGAGGGATCAGGTGCAATCAGTCGAACATCCGATTGCGACTTGCCCACTTTCTTTTCCGTCCTGCGTCTTGCTCTGTTCCCGCTTGACCGTCGAGGCTGTCATATCTCCCGCCGCACTTCATCCGGTAAAATGCCGTCTTGGCAGGCACCATGCCTAAATCTGCCGTCATATTGTCGGCGGCGGCTATCCATGAATGAGCCGACGGTTTTGTGTGGGTCAGGTCTGTTGATAATGGCTAATATTGATCGATTGACAAAACTGCTGGCGCCACAGCAATCTGGTGTGGGGAATCGCTCGGGGGACACGTGACTATGCTCAATAACGGGTCTGTATCAGTCGGGCGGCTGCATTCATCATGACGCTCGATCCAGTATTTCACCTGCGCCCAAAGAATACTGACGCTGCACCTCTTTGTGTCGTGGAGCGAAATTCCTGTTTCCAGGGCGCTGTACATATTTCCGGATTTGTTATCGCGGCAAACAGCAAAGTGCTTGGTTTGAATCTCAAACTGCCGGACGGGCGTGAACTGGTAATCTCACAGCACAGCCTGCCAAGCCCGGACCTGAGCCGTGTCTATGGGCGCTTGGCGGCAGCATGTCGTTTCAATGAGCGCATCTTTACCGGCCTCGAAACAGCTCAAATGCTGGATGCAACGATAGAAGTTTGCTTGGCTGATGGGTCCAGATTGGAACAGCCGCTTTCCGCAGCGGATCCGCATGACCCTGTTCTGGTGCTGGTCAACCGTTTCTTCGATGAGGTTCATCAGTGCTCAAACGGGCATATGCTCGAAATTGGCTCTCGCAATCGAACTGGCGCCATGTGGCGTGAACGTCTGCCTGCCGCCTGGCAATATACCGGTTTTGATATTCTGGAAGGCGAGAATGTCGACGTCGTCGGCGATGCTCACGAAGCGAGCAGTTTTCTGCCCAGAAATCAATTCGACGCCGTCATGTCATTTGCGGTGTTTGAACACCTGCTGATGCCGTGGAAAGCAGTCATCGAAATGAACCGGGTGATGAAGCCGGGAGCGATTGGCATCATACTCGCACCACAGACCTGGCCGCTGCATGAGGAGCCTTGCGATTACTTCCGCTTCTCGCGCCATTCATGGAAAGCGCTGCTCAATCGCGCAACGGGCTTTGAAATAATCAAAGCCGTTGATGGTTGTGACGCCTATATCGTAGCGAAAGTCCACAATCTGGCGACAAGCTTCGGCGAGTTCTATACCGGGGCCTTGATGTCAGCGGTCTTTTTCAGGAAGACAGGCGAAACGAACCTTGACTGGCCTGTTTCACTTTCCTCTCTCGGCGATGATCTTTACCCGATGTGATGCGATTTTCAGACAAAGATGCGTGTTAAAAAAAGTGTTAGAGCGCCGATCTGATCCAGTCAGATCGGCGCTCTAATGCAATGTTTTTTAGAGCTCAGTCTAAGCAGACGCTTTGGAGCGCGAAGCCAGGATGGACAGAGATGGTCCATGTTCGGCATCGGGCTTATCGTGCGCGGTAATAATCTCGTCAAAGCCGAGCTGGGCCAGAAGCCAGAGCAAATCTTCCCGGTTGATCCAGCGTGGTTCCGCCTCCATGCCGCCGCAAAAGGTCTTTTCCTTTTGTTCCAGATAGGGCCGCTTGTGGAGCTTGATCAGTCGTCCATTCCAGTCGCGCAATTCCGGATCGCCGAGGGCATCCAGGCGCGGATCACCGGGACGCATGGCATCCGGATCGACAACATGCGTCCAGAGATATAGCCGATCAGTACGGCTGGAAAGAAGCTCGAGCGTACGGATCGGGTCCGACATGTGATACAGCACGCCGCTGGCGACGATCAGCGGCCATTGCGTTTCCTCTCTTTCCAGATAGGGGAGGAAATTACCCAGCTGGAAAGATGCGCCGTGCAGTTGCAGAACTTCTTTCGTTACCAGACAGCGAAGATAAGAATCCCGTTTTGCCTCAATAGCCGTAACGGATGCAGCACCTTCTGAAAGCAAGGTTGCAGTATGGGCACCTTCCAGGGGCCCCAGTTCGAGGACGTCTTTTCCTTTGAACCAATCCTTCAACTGTGCGGTGAGCCAGAGAATTCTCGGGTCCGCAAACAGGGCATTGGTGCCCGCCTGCAGGCCTGTCTCTGAAGGAAAGGCCGATACCCAGCCACCCTTGAATATGTCCATGGCATTCTGTGCCGACGGTGCTGCGCTTTCATAGCCCGGCGCAATGCCAATTTGCGGGGGAGTTGCCGCTGCCGACGAAGGTTCCTCCGGGCCTGCTTCCTTGATCGCATTCAGTGCAAGGGTAAGTCTGTCCGGCTGCGTCGTTACAGATGGATTGCGGCTCATCACCACATAGAATTCGCAGCCGAAACTTGGGTGAAACAGCTCTTCCTTGAGACCCAGAACGCCAGCATTGTACAAATCCTGCATGGCGAGACGGAAACTTGAGGGTGTGAAAACCCAGGCGTGGCAGTCGACGTATTCGTCATTCTTGCTCGTCGCGCTCGCGTAGCCGGACGATGGTGTGCCGGCAAAAGCGAAATCGCCCTTATGCCCTTCCATCCAGACCTGTATGCCGCCGCGGGTTGCATTGGAGGCATGGTGATCGAAGAGGACAGCTGTTCCATGTCTCTTTTGTTCCGCGAGGTAGGCAGCCAGCATATGACCTGCTGTGGTGCTCGGACGCAGATAATCAAAAGTATAACGTCGGTCCGGCACGAGAAGATAAACCTTGCCGCCGGGCTTGAGCGCACGCTCACAACGCTGAAGGAAATGAATGGGGTCTGTCAGATGCTCGAAAACATGGCTGGCAACGATGAAGTCAAACCCATCCCCGGTCAGATCCAGCTCGCTGAACTCGCCGCCATCGTCAATTGCATCGACGGTTTCCAGCCTGGAAGTGTCGACACCCATACTATTATACTTGAGACGCAAGGATTGCGTGTCGGTATGGTCTATGACGAGCGTCCTGAAGCCGTCTCTCTTTGGTAAAATCGGAGCATAAGATGCACCTATTTCTATGCCGCGAGAGTTTTTTCCCACTTCATTTCTGATCAGCTCCCGGAAATCCATGAATAGCCTGCCCCCTTTATTATATCTTCTCTGAATATCGCATCCGAGCCATTTATTTTAGCGAGGCCCAGTGTTATTCACAAAGAAATTGAGCCGGGGGGGCAGGAATGCGCATTGGAAAAGCAATGAACTGGTTGGCTGTGCGCGCTTATATACGTAGCGCCAAGCTTGTTCAGGCGCCGCATATTTTCATGGAAAGAACGCCGCGATTTCTATCGGATGAAACAACACGCCAGCCGAACGGCGATCTCTATGCAATCGTCGTCAAGTATAACAAGTTTGGTGTTACGCCCGATTTTCTGCATCTCCTGAATGAACTGCGTCATCAGAACATCAATCCCATTGTTGTTTGCAATGGCAGACTGTCGCAACCGGAGCATGACGCAATCAAAGCCGTGGCCCAACGCGTTCTCGTCCGCCAGAATATCGGCCGCGATTTTGGCGCCTATCGCGCAGCTACATTGCTTCTTGGTGCTGAAGGGCTGCAACTCCGGCGACTGCTCTATTTCAACGACAGCATCATGTATGTTCCCGGTGCTGGTCTTCGAAACATGATCGCATCGCTTGCCGATAGTGCGTATGATGTCGTCGGCACGAACGAAAATCACGAATTCATCCACCACGTTGGCAGCTATGCCTTCAGCGTTTCCGGTAAAGTATTCAACGATGCTGCAGTACGGCGTTTCTGGTCGCGATATCGCCCATACGATATCAGACCTCATGCCATCAGAAAGGGTGAGGTGGCTCTGTCAGAATGCTTCGTGCGCTGCGGTTACAACATCGATGTGCTGTACTCCACTGACAAGCTGGCCCTCAAACTCGACAAAATGGCGATGCCGGATATCGTATCCAATCTTCGCTATCTGCCAAATGGTGCTTTTCGCAGCTATGAACTTGAGCCGCTTCTGGCTGGCGCGATCTATACCGGTAAAATGCTTTCCAAACGTTCCGGTAAGCGGAACGCGAAGCCTGCGGCTATCGATGAGATGAACCTGACGCCAACCATCAGCCAATATTCAAAGACGATGAAGGGGCGCGCTCAGACATCGCCCGCTGACGACCGAGGCTGGCTTGTCGGCGAACAGGTGAGGCGAGAGGTCCTGGTCAATCACATGATGGGGATCGTCATGAATGGCAGTCAGGTTCACTATGGTTTTGGGCTGTTTCACAGAACGATGGATAGTCCGCTGATCAAGCGTGATCTGCTTCTTCGCGGCCTTCTTTTCGAACATGATTGCGCGCGCATTCTGGACTATATGCCTGCTCAGCAGCGCGAGCCCATCATGCGCGAGTTGCTTAATCGGGGCCGTAGCGTCAATGTCGGTGGTTTCCGGCGCTTTAAGTTGCGCAACGGGTTGGTCTGAGCCTGATGTGGCAGGTGCCCAAAATTGGGGTGTTACCTGTCCGGTACTTGCGATTTTGAAATTTCATGGGGAATATGTTTTGTGTCTTCCCGTGATACAGCTAATCATCGACAGCAGTTTATTTGATACGGAAGAAGAAATTCAATCATTGCTATGAGGAGGTGAAAATCCATGACCTCGATAAAGCAGTATATGATTCAGTTTGCGTTGATGCTGGGCCTTTTCTCTCTGGGCTCTATTGATGTTTCCCGTGCACAATTTCTCGATGCTTTCAGAGCCCGAAATACAATAACAGCTGATGCCATTACCCGGACGCCGGTCGGAACCCGTGTGGTGCTCACCGGTTCGATCAAAAGCAATGTCAGGAGGGCTCAGTATGTTTTTCAGGATCGCACTGGACCAACGAGAGTTCGGATCGAAAGAGAAGTCTGGCGCGGAAGAGAAATAAACACCAAGAACAAAATTGAAATTCGGGGTCGTGTCGAAAACGACGTCAGGGGAAGGTTCATCGACGTATATTACTTCAAGATAGTCGAATAGTTGGTTTGAATAACTGATTCAATCGGGAGTTGCCATGTTTAGACTGGGTGGAAAATATCAGCATTTCATTCACGGTGACAGCTGCGGTTGTTCCAACCCCATGTTGCAACAGGTTTCCCGGCGTCTGGATCGCTTGTCGCGAAGACATTTTCTTGCAGGAGCGGCGGCGACAGCAGCGGCAACGATGATCGCGGATCGCTCTTTCGCACAGTCTCCAAAAATTCTCCTGACGCGGGCGCGGCTTTTCGACGGCAAGGCGGACACTCTGAAATCCGGTGTGCAGGTTCTGGTCGAGGGCAATCGCATCGCGGCTGTCGATACGACAAACAGTGCTCCGCCCGAAGGGGCAACGGTTATCGACTGCGGCGACCGCGTGCTGATGCCGGGTCTGATCGACGCGCACTGGCACGCCGTTTATGCGGCGGTGCCGCTGCCGGTGCTTCTGGAGGGAGATCTGGGTATAATTTTCGCAGCGTCTACGGCAGAAGCAGAACGCACGCTTCTGCGCGGCTTTACGACGGTGCGCGATATGGGCGGGCCGACTTTCTCGTTCAAGCGCGCGATTGATACGGGGATCATCTCCGGCCCGCGCATCTTTCCCGCAGGTGCGATGATAACGACGACCGGCGGTCATGGTGATCTGAGGCTGCCAACGGAAATTCCGCGCGACGGAGGCAAACTCAGCACTGGTGAATTGATGGGGGCTTCAGCAATCGTCGATGATGCAGGCAGCTTGAAGCTTCGTGTGCGCGAGCAGCTGTTGCAGGGCGCGTCCCAGATCAAGATCGTCGCAGGCGGCGGTGTGTCATCGCCGCGCAGTCCGCTCGACATGTCGACATTCAGTGAGGACGAAATTCGCGCGGCGGTCGATGTGGCAAAGGACTGGAACACCTATGTCACGGTCCATGCCTATGCGTCGAATACGGTCCAGCGGTCTATCAGAGCTGGTGTTGCATGTGTTGAACATGCGCATCTGATGGATGAGGAAACCGCGCGCATGTTTGCGGAAAAGAATGTCTGGTTGAGCATGCAGCCTTTCCTGACGATGGAGGATGCGGCGTCACAGACAGGGCCAGGCACCGAACGGATTCAGCAGCTTTTTGCAGGCACGCCAAGGATTTACGAATTCGCGCGCAAATACGGGATAAAGACTGCCTGGGGTTCAGACGTTCTGTTTTCACCCGCATTGACCCCGCGCCAGAATTTCATGCTGACCCATTTGAGCCAGTGGTATTCAAATGCGGAAGTGCTTCGTGCGGCTACATCGGTCAATGCGGAATTGCTCGCCCTTTCCAATCTGCGCAATCCATATCCCGGCAAGCTCGGCCTCGTAGAACCGGGCGCTTTCGCCGATCTTCTGGTTCTGAACGAAAATCCGCTCGATGATATTCACGTGCTTGAAAAGCCGGAACAGACGCTGGCGGTCGTCATGAAAGACGGTCAAATTCACAAGAATACCCTGAAATCATGAGTTGATTTCTTGGCTGGGGATGGGGAGGTTTTATGCTGAAGGCTGGCAATGCAACCCTGATCCTGATTGCAGGATGCGTCCTGATTGCATTGCTCCATTACGGCGGCGCGGTATTTGCACCGGTCGTTTTTGCATTGTTTATCATTATGCTCGTCTGGCCGGTCCAGCGCGGACTTTCATCGCTCATGTCGCGCTATCTTGCGTTGGTGATCACTTTTCTTCTGGTGGTTTTCCTTCTGCTCGGTTTTGGCTGGCTGCTCGCGTGGACAGTCGGGCAGGTCGGTCGCCGCATATTGATCGATGCAGTTCGGTATCAGCTCCTCTATGAGCAGCTTAAAATCTGGCTCGAGGGGCATGGTATTGCGGCTTCAGTACTGTGGTCGGAGAATTTCAGCGTAAGCTGGACTTTGCGGATGCTTCAATCGATAGGAAGCCGCCTCAACAATACATTCAGTTTCTGGCTCGTGGCTCTGGTCTATGTCTTGTTGGGGCTTGCCGAAACCGATGAGTTTCGCGCGCGGATCAAGCAGCTGAAAAATCAGGAGGCTGCAAATTCATTCCTGCGTGCCAGCCAGTCAGCCGCTACAAAAATCCGGTTTTATATGCTGCTTAGGGCTTTGATGAGCCTTGCGACTGGTTCGTTTGTCTGGCTTTTGACCCGTTTGATCGGTTTGCCATTTGCCGAAACCTGGGGATTTGTCGCGTTCATTCTGAACTTCATCCCTTTCCTCGGACCGCTGGTCGCCACGCTTTTTATTACAGCGTTTGCCTTCACACACTTTGCCAGCTGGCAATGGGTGCTCGCGGTCTTTGTCGGTTTGAACATCATACAATCTGTCATCGGAAGCGTGATCGAGCCTCGATTGACGGGAAAGACAATTTCCCTGTCACCGTTTGCAACGCTCTTTTCCGTATTCGCCTGGGGCTCGCTCTGGGGTGTCTTCGGAGCCTTTATCGGCGTGCCGATCACAATCGTCGCCCTGACTTTCTGCGCGCAATATTCCGCTACCAGCTGGTTTGCCGAAATATTCGGCTTTTCCCGCGAATAACGTTGAAAGCTTTACGATGGAAGAACCAGTAATCGGGTCTCAAGCGGGTGCCTTGACCTTTCAAGATGCAGCCTATGTAATATCTGGGAATGGGCATAATCAAAATGGGAAGGATATTTCTATGAGAATGATCCTGTACAGTGTCTTGACGATGGCCGTAATTGGCGCCACTGCGAGCGGGTGCACAACCGACGAAAGAAGAACAGCCGGCTATGGTGTTGGCGGTGCCGCGATTGGCGGGCTTGCCGGAGCTGCCATTGGAGGTGACACGCGTGGCGCGCTCACCGGCGCAGCCATCGGTGCAGCCGCAGGTACGCTCGTAGGCGTCGCACAGACCCGTAATGGCGTTCAGTACTGCCGCTATCGCGATCAGCACGGCCGTATTTACGAAGCACGTTGCCGCTAGAGCATGTCTCCCGCAAGCGGGAGCCGGTTTTGGAATAGAGACTTGCGGTCCTGATACGGCTGTGCCGCATCTATGCATTGGATATCTGGAGCGTCTCTCGATCTGATTGTATCAGATAGGCGCTCCAAAAGTTTGTTTTCATGACATTTTCCCGAACCTGTTCATCCGCTTCGGGACTTTTTATGCCTGTCGCCAATCATGAAACCGGCGAACAGGTTCGGCTTGTGAGTTGTGGTTCTTTGTTACTTTGGAGGGGACATGAAGCTGCATTCGATCGGGGCTATTCTTGCATTCACTGCCATTTTTACGATTGGAACCGTTGCCGAGACGGTTCCGGCTTTCAGCCAGAGCTATTCGGTTACCGTGGGCGTGCGGATCAACAACGGACACAGGATACGGTGTTCCGAAGGTGTCCGATTGTTGAGAATGCGCGGTTTCCGCAATGTTCGCGCACTCGATTGCCGCGGGAGTCATTTTGTGTATCGGGCTGATCGGTCTCGTAGAACTTACGATGTAACGGTTCGGGCCAGAGACGGCAGAATTACCAATGTCCGCACGGTGAGATGGCGTCGCTGATCCATGAGATGTCTTCATTTCAGGCTTGTCGAGGAAAAGGAGCACGGTTGTGTCAGAACTGGTTGTTATTGGATTTGATACGGTAGGAGAGGCGGATGCTGTTCTTTTGAAGCTCAATCAGCTTCAGAAGGAATATCTCGTCGATCTTGAGGACGCCGTGATTGTCGTCAGGGATGAACAGGGCAAGGTTCATCTCAAGCAGAAATATAATCTGCCCGCCATGGGCGCTGGATCGGGGCTGCTTTCCGGAGCGATCTGGGGCGGACTGGTAGGGCTTATTTTCCTCAATCCGCTTGCCGGCATGGCGCTTGGTGGCGCTGTAGGGGCAGGCGCCGGAGCTTTGTCGGGCTCGCTCGCCGATTACGGCATCGATGACAAGTTCATCGTGTCTCTTGGCGAAACCATCCCGGAGAACTCGTCCGCCTTGTTCGTTCTCCTGCGCAAAATCCAGTGGGATAGGGTCATGGCCGATTTCCCTGACCTGCGCGGCAGGGTCCTGAAAACGTCCTTGTCTCTAGAACAGGAAAAGCGCCTCAAGGAAGCACTCGAGGGAGCGTTGCCGACAACCTCATAAATGCGGTGTTGCCCAGAAACCGGCGATGCGACACCATCGCGACAACGTGGCCGTTTTGCCTCGATTATCGAGCGAGGGCATGATTTGAAGCAGATTTTCATCCTCGCATTTGTTCTGCTTGTCGCAGTGGGATGCGCCGGAAACAGGGCTGTCACTGGTCTGGGAATGGATGTGTCTGACCAGACCCTTTCCAAAGTGGTGGTTCCGTTTACGGTTGCGACCGTACGCGAGCGAATAGACGATCCCAGTATCGCCTATTCGCGCGACAGGTCTCAAGTACTGAACTTCTCGACGATTGACGTGCATATTCCCGAAATGCACCGTCCCGGAAATGTCGAGACCGCATCGGGCAAACCTGATCCCCGAAGGAATTTCATAGCCTCAAACTATGCATCGTTGCCTGATCGACAAGCCATGATCCGGGAGTTGAACCGGCGTCTTGCAAGCCGACCGGCGGCACAGCGTGAGATATTCGTTTTCGTCCACGGCTATAACAACAACTTTGCCGAGGGACTTTTCCGCAATGCGCAGATTGTCCACGACTATGATGTCTCTTCGGTGCCTGTTCATTTTTCATGGGCGTCCGCTGCGGCGTTTACGCGATATCTCTATGATCGCGACAGTGCGATCATCGCGCGTAGGGGACTGGCTGAAACACTCGAAATTGCAGCACAGACAAAAGCCAACGGCATCGTCATTGTTGGTCATTCGATGGGCGCTGTCGTCGTTATGGAAGCCTTGCGCACACTGTCTGTAGATAAACGCCTTAACGTATTGAAACGCATCAAGGGTGTGCTGCTTGCGGCTCCCGATCTCGATCCCGATCTTTTCCGCAGCCAGATTGATGATATCGACTATTTGCCTCAGCCTTTCACGATTGTCGTATCCCGGCGTGATCGGGCTCTCGATATCTCGCGCAGACTGGCAGGTGGGGCGCCGCGGGTCGGTAGCGGCTTTGATATAGCTTTCCTGCAGAACAAGAATATTCAGGTTCTTGATATTTCTCAGGTTGATAGCGGTGGTCATAGTCTGTTTGCCAGCTCGAACACGCTGATCAAGTTTCTGGGTTCGGGCTATCTGCTGCGCCGACTTATTACAGATGAGTATGCAGGCATGGATGATACTTTCATCGCCGCCGGGCAGGGTACATTCGAACAGGCCTCGCTGGCCCTTCATCTGCCTGCACGTGTGATCGATCGCCTGGGTGCGCGTTAGGGCCACCACACTGTGACAGTGGACCCTCAATGATAAACTAGGTTAAGCTTCTTGTGCGGCTCATGACTGAACAAGTTGATGGTGCGTCACTCAAGTCTATAATTGAACTTGTCTATAGTGATCCAGCGAGTTAATCTGCCTGAATATTTCATCCTGCCTTGGTTTTATTGTTCGGTATCGATAACGCATCGTAGTTCCCTGAGAACATAGAGGTGGCAATCGTCGATGAGCACGGGTTGGCATGCCGAGCTTGAACTGCGGTTCGAGCATAATCGCGAAGTGACGCGGCTCATGCGGCGACGCCATGTGGGGCCACTTGCGGTGCAACAACCATTCTATCCTGAAAAGGATGGCAGTGCGCACGTCTATCTTCTTCATCCACCGGGTGGCGTGGCTGGTGACGATGTCCTTGATATTTCTTGTTTTTTAGGACGTGGCGCCAGAGCCGTTCTAACGACGCCCGGCGCTACCAAATTCTATCGCAGCGAGAGGGGCCAGAGTACCCAGACGACCAGGATCGATGTGGGTGAGGGCGGCATATGCGAATATCTCCCGCAGGAAACAATCGTTTTTGATGGCGCAAAGGCTTCCATAGGCACGAAAGTATTCCTGAGTGGAGATGCGGTCTATCTGGGGTGGGACATTATCAGTCTTGGACGGCCGGCCTGTCAGGAAAGTTTTGACACTGGCGAAGTCCGTCAAAGGATCGAAATATTCAGGGATGGCAAGCCGATCTGGTTCGAACAGTTTCGCCTTCATGGCGCCGACCCGGCGCTGAATGCCGCTTTTGCCTTCTGCGCAAAACCGATTGTCGCGACGATGGTTTATGCCGGTCCGGCAGATGAAAGCGCGCTTCACGCTATTCGCGAAGCCGTCGGCGATGCAGCCAGAAATCTGTTCTCGGTGTCGCGGCTCGAGCGGGTGATCGTCTGTCGCTATCTCGGCGGGCGCATGTCGGAAGCCAAGACACTGTTTCGAAAAGCCTGGGAAGTTCTGCGCGAAACCGGACTGGGGAAACCGGCAGCTGCGCCACGCATCTGGGCAACATAACTCACTTTGGAGAGGGCCTACAAATGGAACTATTGCCACGTGAAAAGGACAAACTTCTGATCTTCACCGCAGCATTGGTTGCGGAGCGACGGAGAGCCCGAGGGGTGAAACTTAACTACCCGGAAGTCGTGGCTTACATCTCCGCCGAAATTCTGGAGGGGGCCCGTGACGGCAAGACAGTTGCGGAACTCATGTCCTACGGTGCCACGCTTCTCACCCGCGATGAGGTGATGGAGGGTGTGCCTGAAATGATCCACGACATTCAGGTGGAAGCCACCTTTCCTGACGGTACCAAGCTTGTAACCGTTCACAACCCAATTCCGTAGAGCATTTCATAACTATTTGGAAACGCTCTGGTTTTTGTTTTTACGCGCATCTTGTCCGAAACGTTTCACGTCTTTCGGGATGCGTCTCAGGAGACGATCATGATACCGGGTGAATATTTCATCGAAGACGGGTCGATCGACCTCAACAATGGTCGCGAAACGCGCACCATCGCCGTGGAGAACACGGGCGACAGGCCGATACAGGTTGGATCGCATTATCATTTCTATGAAACGAACGAGGCGCTTGCCTTCGACCGGGAGCGGACGAGAGGTTTCCGGCTCAATATTCCGGCCGGAACTGCGGTGCGGTTCGAGCCGGGACAGGACCGTGAGGTCGAACTGGTTGCGCTGGATGGCAACCGGGAAGTCTATGGCTTCAACGCAAAAATCGACGGAAAACTCTAGGAGGGACAGATGGGAAGGATCTCAAGACAGGCCTATGCCGAACTGTATGGCCCGACCAAGGGTGACCGTTTGCGTCTGGCCGATACAGAACTCATCATCGAGGTCGAGGAAGATCGCTGCATCTACGGCGAAGAAGTAACCTTCGGCGGCGGCAAGGTCATTCGCGACGGTATGGGGCAGGGGCAACGACCCTCGTCCGAAACCGCCGATCTGGTAATCACCAATGTCATCATTCTCGACTATTGGGGCATCATCAAAGCCGATGTCGGCATCAAGGAAGGTCGTATCTCAGGGATCGGCAAGGCCGGTAATCCCGATATTCAGCCCGGCGTCGACATTATCGTCGGGCCTGCGACCGACGTCATTGCAGGCGAAGGCAAGATTCTCACCGCTGGCGGTATCGACACCCATATTCACTTCATTGCGCCGCAACAGGCCGAAGAAGCTCTGGCTAGCGGTACAACGACTTTGGTTGGCGGCGGAACGGGGCCGACGGTCGGCACGCTAGCAACCACGGTTACACCGGGGCCATGGGCTATCCATCGCATGCTTGAGGCTGTCGAAGCGCTTCCGATCAATGTGGGACTGCTCGGCAAAGGCAATGCAAGCAAGCCGGAACCGCTTCGCGAGCAGATCAGAGCCGGTGCTGTCGGCCTGAAGCTGCATGAGGACTGGGGAACCACGCCAGCCGCCATCGATAATTGCCTGAACGTTGCCGATGAGGAAGACATTCAGGTCGCTATCCATACGGATACGCTGAACGAGAGCGGGTTCGTCAAGGATACCTTTGCTGCCATGAAAGGCCGAACCATCCACAGTTTCCATACGGAAGGTGCCGGTGGCGGCCATGCGCCGGATATCATCACAGCGGCGGGCGAAGAAAATATCCTGCCGTCCTCAACCAATCCGACCCGCCCCTACACCATCAACACGGTCGATGAACATCTCGATATGCTGATGGTCTGTCACCATCTCAGTCCGAAAATCCCCGAGGATGTGGCATTCGCGGAATCCCGCATCCGGCGCGAAACCATCGCCGCCGAAGACATTCTCCATGATCTGGGCGTGTTTTCGATGATGTCGTCGGATTCTCAAGCCATGGGCCGTATCGGTGAAACGACGCTGCGTTGCTGGCAAACTGCCCACAAGATGAAGGTGCAGCGAGGCCCGCTGAGCCAGGACAGCAGCCGGAATGACAATTTCCGCGCCAAACGTTATGTCGCCAAATATACGATCAATCCCGCAATCACACACGGGTTTGCCCATGAGATCGGCTCAATCGAAGTCGGAAAACGGGCCGATCTGGTGTTGTGGAAGCCGGAATTCTTCGGCGTGAAACCGAGCCTCGTCATGATCGGCGGCATGATTGCGATTGCACCGATGGGCGACCCAAACGCATCGATCTCGACGCCCCAGCCGGTTCATTATCGGCCAATGTATGGGGTATTGGGCCGGGCGCTTGGTTCCACCGGCGTCACCTTCGTCTCGAAAGCGGCGCTGGATGACGGCATCGGCGAGAAACTGAAACTCAGCAAGCAACTGGTTGCGGTGAAGGGCATCCGGACGATCCGCAAGAAGGACATGATCCATAACGGGCTTACACCCAAACTGGAGGTTGATCCGCAGAGCTATCAGGTGCGGGTGGACGGTGAACTGATCACGTGCGAACCGGCTGATGTCCTGCCGATGACGCAGCGTTATTTTCTGTTTTAGTCAGAGGTAACTAAACGGCGAAGAAGGGGTAAAGTTCATGCAGCTCAATGCCTTGCAGGATCATCCTTCTCTGGGGTTTGTTGATTGGACGCTGCGCGGTATCGGGCAGGTGGTGTTCCAGAACAATCCTCTGTCGGGGCTGGTCATTTTGTTCGCCATTCTGGTCAATTCCTGGATTTATGCCCTTGTCTGCGTGCTCGGCGTTGTCGCCAGCACGCTGACGGCAATCATACTCAAGGCTGACAAGGGGCTGATCCGGGATGGCCTGTTCGGGTTCAACGGCGCTCTGGTCGCCCTTGCGCTGATTGCGTTTACCAGTGCGGATTTCCGCAGCGGTGCATTGCCGTCGCCTGCCATGACGATCTATCTCATCTGTGGCGCTGCTTTCTCCACCATGGCTTTCGCCAGCATCGCCACGTTGTTGGGGCCGCACAAGGTGGCACCCCTGACAATGCCATTCGTACTCGTCGGCTGGCTCTTTCTGTTCGCAATTCTCAAGTTCGACGCCATAGATGCCGGTCCGATGGCAAAGCCGGTGTCGCCGGAACAGTTTTCCTACGCCGTCCCCTATGTGCTTCCGACCTGGTACATGGGCATCGGCACTGCCATCGGGCAGATATTCTTTCAGGATAACTGGATCACCGGTTACATCATCCTTGCCGGTATCGCGATCCATTCGCGAATAAGCGCATTGATGGGGCTTCTGGGAGCCGTAACCGGAGCAGTGGTTGCCGCCGCATTCGGTGGTCCGGAAGGCGCCATTCGCGATGGGCTTTTCGGTTATAATGCGGCGTTGACGGCGATTGCGCTTGGCGGTTTCTTCCTTGTTTTTAGCTGGAGCAGTTTTCTTTACGCCATCTTCGGCGCCATCGTCGCGACATGGCTTTGGGCTTCGGTCGCCATATTCCTGAAGCCGATCGGAATGCCGGTGCTGACCTCGACATTCGTGCTCGTCACCTGGGTCATGCTGATCGGTCAGTATGCTTTCAAGGCGCTGGTGCCCGTCGCACCGGCTGATGCGACTTCGGCGGAGGATAATCTCAGGCGATACCGTGAAACGCTGCACTCACGACCGGAATAGGCGGCTATATTGTGTCTCGTGCCAGGCGCTGGCCATGGCCAGCGCGGGAGCCGTATTACCGATTTCGTCGTCATTCAGCGTGCGCGCCTTTTCGACGGCTCTTTCAATCTTGGCTGCTCCCGCGATAAGTATCCTCTGGCCCGCCGTATGGCCAAGTGGGACGAGACGGATTGCAGCCATGATCTGGCTTTCAACCACGCTCCACATGAGACCGCGCAGTGCATCGACAGGCTCGATATTCCAGTGACATGCTGCAATGGAGAATGCTGCGGGATAGGTGGCTCGCTGTTCCGAAGCGAAACTACGGGCCCGTTCGACACCAAGTTCCGACAGTAGAGTGCGCAGGGATTCGCCCATGCGGCGATCTTCAAGCTCAAGTTCGCTGCTTTCGCGACTTGCTCCAAGCCAGTCATTCAGGCGGCAGAATTCGGCGTCATCGTTTCGCATCAATGCTGAAATCATGCGCCAGAAAATCGCGCCATCAAGCACAGCGTAACTGTGTTCCAGAAGGCCGAACACCCACCCGGCACAACTTTCCTCGTTCGTCACTGTTCCCGCATGCACGGCCCATTCGAGGCCGCGCGAATAGGAAAACGCGCCAACTGGCTGGCTGGGACTGACAAGCCGCATGAGATGCAGCATAGGCAGCGCCGGAGAATGCATAGGCATTTCCGGCACTGACCCATCATGTTCAATATCAGCTTCAGCGTGTCTCTTCGAATGATCCAGCAAGACGATGCTCACATCACCCGGCCATAAGGTAGAGTCCGCTCAGGGCAGCAAAGCCGCCAGCTATTCGCATCACTATCTGTCCCGTGCGCCCCTGCAGCAGGCGACCTGCTGCTAGACCGACACCGATGCCTGCCGCGTGGAGCAATGCCGTCGCAAGAGCAAACCCGGCGCCGTAGGAAAGAAACGCAGCGCTGCCGATTTCTCCGCCATGAGCATAGCCATGGAAGAATGCAAAGAAGCCGACGATAAGTGCCGCCGTCAGGGTCGATGCGCGGAATGCCATGGCGACAAGGAGGCCAAGCACTATCACTGACGCAAGGATGACCGGTTCGACATAGGGGAGTGATACTCCGCCAAGCGCTGCCACGAATCCCAGAAGCATGACACCGACAAAGCTCAAGGGAACGACGACGAGTGCGCGTCCACCAAGCATTGAAGCCCAAAGGCCAACGGCAACCATCGCAAGTATGTGGTCGGCACCGGAGAGGGGATGTGTAAACCCTGCGGCGAACGAACCGTGCTCTGCGGGATTGAGATGCGCGAATGCAGGGCTCGCCATCAAGGAGAGCAGGACGGCAATCAGGAGAGAAGTCCTTTTCATTTCAACTTCCTTTCAACAACAATGGCCATGCTCAGAAGGAGCCAAACATTGATCCCAGTACAAAAACCGCAACGAGCGATATGATCACGCCGACAATCACGGTCATGACCATGTCGAAATAGCTCGATGCATGGGTCTGCTTACTGATCTGCAGGAGAAGAAGCACCGTGCCGTTATGCGGCAGCGCATCCAGCGTACCGGCGCTGATGACGGTCAGGCGGTGCATGAGTTCGGGATTGATCCCGTACTGGATCGCGAGCCGCATATACTCTTCACCCAGCGCATTGAGCGCGATGGCCATGCCGCCGGATGCCGTTCCGGTGAGGGCTGCGAGCGCGTTCATGGCGACGACCAGTGAAACAAGCGGGCCGCCCGGCACTTCAAGCACGGCATCGCGAACCACCGCAAAAGCAGGCATTGCCGCCACGACTGCGCCAAAGCCGACGAGGCTTGCAATGGTGAGGATCGGCAGAACTGAGGAGTTGGCGCCTGCGTCGAGGCTTTCCCGGATTGCCCGAAGCCGCCCGAAATTGACTGCTATCAGGGTCAGGATAGCCGCTGCCAGTGCGATCAGAACTGCCCACAGGCCGATTGAGGAGCCAACATCGATCCCCCATGGTTCCTGTTCCAGAAACGAGAAATCGATACGGGGCAGGATGATGAGCGCCATCAGGAAATTGACGACGATGACCACAAGCAGGGGCAGAACCGCAAGGAAAAACGGCGGCTGATTGTCGGGACGTGCGCCGTGTTCGAATTCGGCCGGATCGAAATCGCCCGACAATGTTGATTGTTCTCTGACTTTCTCTGTGATTTCGAGATCGCCAGTGTCGTCGACATAGTTTTCGCCTGCGGCCCGCGCCTTGGCTTCGGCGCGCTGCAGCCACCACATGCCGAAGGCCAGTGTAATGATGGATGCGATGATCCCAAGCCCCGGTGCCGCAAAGGTCGTGGTTTCGAAATAGGGCATCGGAATAGCGTTGTTCGTGGAGGGCGTGCCCGGCATTGCCGACATGGTGAAAGTGAAAGCGCCAAGCCCGATGGCGGCTGGCATCAGCCGCGCAGGAATATTGGCTGCCTTGAACATTTCACGTGCCATGGGAACCAGCACGAAAAAGGCGACAAACACGCTGACACCACCATAGGTGACGACGGCAGATGCAAGCACGACGGAAAGCATGGTGCGTTTTACGCCCAGTTTCTCGGTCAGATACTTCGCGATGGACGTGATGGAGCCGCTATCGTCCATCAACTTTCCAAAAATGCCACCGAGCAGAAAGAGTGGAAACCATCGGCCGACGAAGCTGGCCGTCCCGCCCATGAAGGTCGATGTCCAGTTCGCCAGAAGAGGTTCACCGGAAATAAGCGCGGCGAGCAGTGCTGCTACAGGAGAAAGCAGAAGCACACTCCAGCCGCGATAGGCAAACCACATGAGTAGAGCTAGTCCGAGCAGTATTCCAAGCAAACCCATGCTATCTGACCCCTCAGTCGATGTAGGAAAGAATGCGTACGGAATTTGCTGATGAAACTACTTTAGATGAAATAATTCAAGTACTATAATAAAATATGATGAGGCTGATGTGAGAAGACTTCCTAACCTCCCCAAATAATGTCTATACTGCCATCTGTTTACTACAATGGCTTTGGTTGCGTCACTCAAGTGTAACGCCAATTAAAATATCGTGATCGCTTTCAGCTTTGTGGCTTCCGCGCGATTTCTTGCCTGGTCGTCCAAGGCATAAAGAGGACTGCATGCCGGAAGTCGTCGCAATCCCATCCATCATGGTCAATCTCGGTCTGGCGCTCCTGCTCGGTTCCGCAATCGGGCTGGAACGTCAGATCAAACAACGTCATTCCGGTCTCGCCACACATGGCCTCGTGGCATTGGGTGCGGCAGCCTACGCTTCTCTACCCTACGCTCTTGGACTTGAAGGCGATCTCAGAATGGGCTCGCAAGTCGTTACGGGGATTGGCTTTCTCGGTGCCGGGCTGATTATCAAGGATGGCGCAAGCATCAAGGGGCTGAGTACTGCAGCTACGATCTGGAGCACGGGGGCAGTTGGCGTTCTCACCGGTTATGGACTGTGGCTTCTTGCCGTGGAGACGGCATTTTTCATTGTCTGCCTCAATGTCTCGCTGCCAAAAATTGCGGTTCTCGTGAACCGCTATTCCTTTGTCGAGCCGGAAATCGAACAATTCTATCTTGTGAAGTTCCGATGTCCTGCGGAAAGCGAGATTTCTGTGAGAGCGTTGCTAATCCAGACACTAGATCTGAAGAAGCTCCGGTTCCACGCGATCCGAAGCCACCACATAGAAGGCAGCGATGAAGTCGAGGTCGAGGCGACGCTATTCGCCGGCAAGGAAGACGATCGTCTGGTCGAAGGGCTGGTAGCGCAACTCTGCTTGCGTTCCAGCATCACGTCTACAAGCTGGTTGAAACTGGAAGATGGCGATTGGTCGGTAGCCCACTAAATTTGTTGCCTTCGGGCTGTACTATTATATCGAAACATGCACATACTTTCGCATTCGCAGTAACGCGTCCCTTTTAACATAGAGGGGTCTATAATGGACGTTCAGCAACTGCAGGTATTGGAACGCAAAACTGTCGAACAGAGAAAATGGAAAGGTTTTCTCGGGATCGGCGCTTTGCTTATGGCGGGCGGAATACTTTGCCTGTTCTTGCCTGTGTTCTCTGAATTCGCAGCCAGCACAATGTTTGGCCTCGTCCTTGTGGCTATCGGCGTCGTCAAGATAATCCAGTCGCTCTGGGTCAAAAGCTGGGCGGGCTTTGTCTGGCAGGAACTGTCCGGAGCAGTGGAGCTTGTCGGCGGGATCATGATCTATCTGAACCCGCTCAAGGGTGCCCTTGCCATCACTCTGTTGATTGCCATCGTGGTGTTTGTGCATGGTTTCCTTCAGCTGGCGCTATCCTGGAAAATCAAACCGGCAAGCGGCTGGTGGTGGTTTACGCTTTCCGGCCTGATCGCCTGGACTGCCAGCGCGGCACTGGTGGTAAAATGGCCCTGGACGCGTGACCTGCCATCAGGATCGATTGCGGGAATTGCACTGCTGATCGCTGGTGTCGCCTATATCGGAATAGCCTTGAGTACCCGAAATGCGTGAGTGATCGGTCGATTTCCGACCGGAGGGAGGACACGCAATTGAAGAAGACTCTCGTTCGTCGTTCTGTGAACGCTGCCTTTGTAGCCGTGTTGTCGCCTTTGCTTCTGCAGCCAAGTCTGGCTCAGCAAGCTCCAACTGGCGCGGCGCCTCCCGTGATCGTGCGCCAGGTGGAACTGGCACCTGCGACTGCACCGCTTCGTTTCAACGGGCAGATCGAGGCGATTGAAGCTGTTGATATTCAGGCGCGGATCACCGGTTTCCTGAAGGAAAAGGCGTTCGAGCAGGGCGCTGCGGTCAAGGCAGGCGATCTCCTCTTTGAAATTGAGCCAGACCAGATGCAGGCGGCAGTTATGTCTGCTGAGGCACAGGTTGCACGTGCCGAAGCTGCCCAGAATGCCGCACGACAATCATTGTCGCGAACGCGGACGCTCGCCAACCGCAACACCGCTTCGCAAGCTTCCCTCGACGATGCACAGGCAGCGTTTGATATCGCGACTGCGGATGTGCGGAACGCAGAAGCCGCGCTCAACAATGCGCGGCTCAATCTCTCCTATACGCAGGTCAGATCACCAATCAACGGGACAATAGGGCGCTCGCTCTTTACCGTCGGCAACCTCGTTGGCCCGGGCATGGGACCGCTCGCGCGCATTGTGCAGCTTGATCCCGTGCGTGTTGTGTTTTCGATCACGGACCGCGCTCTGATTGCTATTCGCCAGAAGGAAGCAGGAGGCGGGACAGTCAATCCCGAAAGCTTCAAGCTGACTTTGATGCTGGCCAACGGAACGCAATATGGCGAGCGGGGAAACATCCAGTTCATCGACAATGAAGTGAGCGCGCAGACCGGCACAGTGGCGGTGCGCGCCCTGTTCGCCAATCCCAACCATATTCTGGTTCCGGGGCAGGTGGTTGCCGTCAATCTGCTGGATGAGACGGTTGGTGAGTTGCCGATTGTTCCCATGTCTTCCGTGTTGCAGGACCGGCAGGGCAAATATGTCTATGTTCTCAACGAGGGTAATACGGTTTCCCGGCGTGCGATCGTGACCGGTACGCGTATCGACAATGGCTGGTCGGTTACAGATGGCCTCAAGGCTGGTGAAACGATTGTCGTTGAGGGCTTGCAACGCATCGCCGATGGGCAGGCCGTATCCCCGCGTGACCCGATCTCCGGTACTGCAGGGGTGGGGCAATGATTTCTGAAGTCTTCATACGACGAACCCGCCTCGCAATCGTCATCTCGATCATCATTTCCATCGCCGGTGCGATTGCGATCTTTTCATTGCCCATCCAGCAATATCCGCAGATTACGCCGCCGACAGTGAACGTATCGGCAGTCTATCCCGGTGCGAGTGCGGAGGTGATTGCCGACGTTGTCGGTGGCCCGCTGGAAACGGCAATCAATGGCGTGGATGGCATGATGTATATGTCATCGACCAGCTCCAACGCCGGGCAGTATTCGCTGTCGGTCACTTTTGAAGTCGGGACTGATCCCGAACTGGCGCAGATCAATGTTCAAAACCGGGCGCAACTGGCGATTTCCCGACTGCCCGCGGCAGTGGCACAGCAAGGCGTGTCGGTCCGTTCCCGTTCGCCCGATTTCGTGCTGGGCATTGCATTCTATTCGCCGGACGATAGCCTCAACGCGCTTGAGATTACCAATTTCACCACGACTACAATTGTCGATGCAATCTCGCGCGTGCCCGGCGTCGGCGAAGCGAGTGTTGTGGGCGCATCCGAATATTCGATGCGCGTCTGGCTCAACCCGCAAAGAATGGATGCGCTGGGCATAACCGTCGATGAAGTGTCGGCGGCGATCCAGCGTCAGAATATTCAGGCAACGCTGGGGCAGGCGGGCGCGCCGCCGATGCGGGTGGGCACCGAACTACAATATACGCTGGTGGCACAAGGGCGGCTTCGCGATACGGATGAATTTGGAGGCATTGTCATCCGCACCGGGGCGGACGGAGCAAAAGTGTTTCTGCGCGACATTGCACGTCTTGAACTTGGCGCACGTAACTATGCGTCGCGCGCAAGTTTTGCCGGTCATGAGTCGGCCATGCTGCAGATCAACCAGTCGCCCGATGCCAATGCGATCCAGACCGCGACTGCCGTGCAGGCAGAGCTTGAACGTCTGTCGTCCAGATTTCCTTCGGGACTGCAATATCATGTCGTCTACGATGCGACCCGGTTTGTCGAGGCCAGCCTGCAACTGACTGCGCGAACATTGTTCGAAGCTTTCGTGATCGTGCTCGTGGTGACATTCATCTTTCTGCAGGACTGGCGGGCGACGCTCATTTCAGCGCTTGCCATTCCGGCCTCGATGTTGGGTGCGGTCGCGGTGCTGCTCGCCGTTGGCTATTCGCTGAATATGATTTCCCTGCTGGCGCTTGTCCTCGCCATCGGGCTTGTGGTGGACGACGCAATTCTGGTCGTGGAAAACGTCAAGCACGTGCTGGATGATACGCCCGATATCTCGGTCATTGAGGCCACGCGCAAGGCGATGCACCAGATCACCGGGCCGATTATTTCCACAACGCTGGTTCTGCTGGCTGTGGTCACGCCCACGGCGTTTCTGGAAGGCATTGGCGGGCAGCTCTACCGGCAATTCGCAGTCACGATCTCGTCGGCGCTGATCCTTTCGTCGTTCGTAGCCCTGACGCTCAGTCCGGCGCTTGCAGCGCTTTTGCTCAAGCGCGGACAGGGAGGCTACAAGCGCGGTCCTCTGGCGTGGTTTTCAAGCTTCATGGAGAAAACCCGCGAAGGTTACGGCAAGATCGTCGGCTTTATGGTGAAATATTGGATAGTGCCGGTTGCCGGCATCGTCGCCTGTTTCGCGTTGGCCTATTTCGTTTTCGTCAATCTTCCGGCGACGTTCCTGCCCGATGAGGATCAGGGCGCGCTCTTTGTCGATATACAACTGCCAAGTGCCGCCTCGCTCGACCGGACAAACCTGATTGTCGAGAATGTGCGCAAGGTTCTGAGCGAGACCGAAGGCGTGCAGGATGTCATAACGGTTGCCGGGTTCAGCATCCTGCAATCAACCAGCACACCAAACGGTGCCATGGCGGTTGCGGCCCTTACACCATGGGAAGACCGCGAGACAGAGGCGCTGCAGCTCAACAATATCATCAACACCCTGCGCGCGCAGTTCTCGCAGGTGCCGGGCGCAAATATCTCGGTATTTGCACCGCCTGCAATTGCGGGCATCGGTGCTGTTGGCGGTCTTGATTTCCGTCTGCAGGCCTTGCAGGGCCAGCCTCCGCAGGAAATAGCGCAGGTGACCAGCGCTTTGCTCGGTTACTTCAACCGGCGGACGGAAATCGGTGGTGCGGCGACCACATTCAACGCGAATGTGCCACAGATCTATGTCGATGTGGATCGTGCCCGCGCGGAAGCCCTTGGCCTTAGTGTGTCGGATATTTACGCCTCTATCGGTGCGAACTTCGGCTCGCGTTACGTCAATGATTTCACGCTGAATGGCCGTGTGTTTCAGGTCAATCTTCAGGCCGATTCCGATTTCCGCGCGCACAGCGAGGATATTCTGAAACTTCATGTCAGAAGTCGCAACGGAACCATGGTGCCCTTGCGAAGCGTGGTGTCACTGACCACGGTATTGGCGCCTTTCGTCATCACCCGCTACAACCTCTCGGTTTCGGCGCAGGTGAATGCTGTCCCGGCTCCCGGTTCCAGTAGCGGGCAGGCCATGGCGGCCATGGAGCAGGTCGCTTCGGAAGCTCTCCCGGATGGCTATGGTTACGAGTGGTCGGGACTGTCTTTCCAGGAAAGCAGAAGCAGCGGTCAGGAGGTAATCGTCTTCGCGCTTGCCTTCCTCTTCGCCTATCTCTTTCTGGTTGCCCAATATGAAAGCTGGGCATTGCCAGCGGTGGTTATCCTCTCGCTGGGTGCTGCGCTGCTGGGGGCTGTTGCCGCTCTTACATTCTTCGGGCTGCAGAACAGCCTCTATGTCCAGATCGCGATGGTGTTGCTGATCGGGCTGGCGGCAAAGAATGCGATCCTGATCGTGGAGTTCGCCAAGGAAAAACGCGAGGCCGGCCTGACAGCCGCAGAAGCGGCTCGTACAGGAGCGGAGCAGCGTTTCCGCGCCGTCATGATGACGGCCGTATCGTTCATCCTTGGTATTCTTCCCCTTATCCTGTCTTCGGGCGCGGGCGCTGGTGCACGTCAGGCTGTCGGTGTGACGATCTTCGGCGGAATGCTTGCCGCGACTACGATTGGGTTGATTCTCACCCCCGGTCTCTACTTTGTCATCCAGCGTCTGAGCGAGCGTCTCGGACGGCAAACGGATGAGAAAAAGGATACCGCCTCTGAAACAGTACATGAGTGAAGCCTCACGGAGCCTTCGACCTATTGTCCGATACTGGGGAACTGAATGACCGAGACAAAATCACAGAGCATCGACCGGCGCGATTTCATGCTCGCATCCATTGCGGCAGCAGGGTCCGTTGCGCTCGCATCCGGGCAGGCACAGGCCCAGACGGGTGATGCAAAACCGGATACCGACGGCAAGGGTTCAGGCACGGTCTATACCGGTGATGTCATAGACGGTAAGCGCGTGATTTCCTTTCTCGATATTTCCGATCTGGAAGCGGGCAAGCGGCACGATTTCTATTTCCAGGGCGTGCAGATGCCGACGGGCCAGCATTGGCATGTTTCGGTCACGGTGATGAAGGGCAAGTCGCCCGGCAAGCGGATCGGATTGATCAGTGGCGTGCACGGCGACGAAATGAGCCCAGTGCACACATTGCACACCATCGTGAATCAGCTCGACCCGCAAAAAATGTCCGGCTCTGTTGTCGCTGTCTTCGATCTGTCTCGCCCGGCGCTTGAAGCAATGGCAAGGCGATGGCCGAGTTCAGGACGCGGGATTGATCTTGTCGACATCAACCGGCTGTTTCCGGGTAACGAGAACGCACCGGAAGCGGCGGCACGCCACGCCTGGCTGGTGTTCAATCGCCTGCTGCGACCGAATCTCGACTACGGGATCGATTTTCATACCGCAGCCACCGGTATGGATATGGCCTCATTTCATCTGGCTCGAATGGACCTGCCGGAGGTTCGGGCGATGGCTGAGCTTTATCCGATAGAGCAGATTTTCGACAATTTCGGCGCCCACGGCCTTCTCGCAAATGCACTGATCGATGAGGGTATTCCAGCCTTCACGCCAGAAATAGGCCGACCGCGTATCTTCGATCATGCGATGATTGCCCTTTTTGTCGAAGGCACCATGAATGTTCTCAAACACCATAAGGTCATTGAAGGCAATATAGGTAAAACCAGCAAGGATTCCGGTCTCTTCGCTGCGGATGGAATGGCGCCGGTTCTGACGACACATGGCGGGTTTATCGAACATCACGTTGAACTCAATGAGCAGGTGCAAGCGGGACAAAAAGTGGCTAGTCAGAGAAATTCATTCGGGGAAGTCGTGGCTGAATATTCCGCGCCCGTGGCGGGCAAAGTCGGTGCCAGGCGTACCGATGCCTCATGCGAGCCTGGCACGCCGATCGTCTTCCTCTTATTTGATAGCGCAACCGCCACCGGAACCGGTGGTTTGGCTGAATAAGCGCAATAAAACCTGCAACAGATGAGAGCATGAACATGAAGGTCAGACATTTCTTACTGACAGCGCTGGTCGCCGTCAGCTTCGGCGTTCCAAATGGCGCGAGCGCTCAGGACAAGACCGAATCTGAACGGAATCTCGAAGCTTTCCCGGCAGCACCGTCGGGCTCTTACCGTTATGTCATCCATCTTCCGCCACTGGAGAAAGAACAGGATGCCAAGGTTGAAATTATCGCGGGCCGCAACGCAACCGTGGACTGCAATATCAGCTGGTTTGGTGGAAGTTTAACGCCGAGCACCGTCGAGGGCTGGGGCTTTGACTATTTCACTCTGGCGGCAAGCGACCGCATGTCAGGCACGCTCATGGCTTGTCCGGAGGACAGCAAGCGAACCGATTTCGTGCCGGTTCGGGGTGAGAACTTCATGCTCCGCTACAACAGCCGGCTTCCGATCGTCATCTATGCGAAAGATGGCTTTGAAATCCGCTATAGAATCTGGAAGCCATCCGACGAAACGCTCAACGCGAAACGAGGATAGCAGACCCTCGATAAGTTCAGGTGGAGTGATGAAACAATGCCCGGATGCTCAGCATCCGGGCATTGTTTGTATCCGACTTACTGGCTGAAATTCCGTCCATCGGCACGTTTTGAAAAACGCAACACGATGAACCCGGCGAGACCGGCAACGAGCGAGCCAATCAAGATGCCGATTTTCGCCTCGTTCTGCAGCAACACGTCATCGAAAGCGAGAAGCGAGATGAAGAGGCTCATCGTGAAGCCGATACCGCACAGAAGCGTCGTTCCCAGCATTTGCGGCCAGCTTGCCCCGGCGGGCAGGCCGACGATTCCGGTTTTCACCAGCAGCAACACCGCGCCAAATATGCCGACAAGCTTGCCGATGGCCAGACCGGCGGCAACACCCATCGTCACCGGCGCGAAGAAGGCTTCCATGCCGAGACCGGAGAAGCTGACGCCTGCATTGGCGAAACCGAATATGGGCACGATGATGAACGAAACCGGCTTGATGAGGCTATGCTCGAGCAGATGCAGCGGGCTTTCGGAGACGGTCGCTTCAGGCTTCGCGGGGGTGCGCTTGATCGGAATGGTCAGCGCAAGCAAAACGCCTGCAATGGTCGCGTGGACGCCCGAGCGATAGGTGAAGAACCACAGCACGAGGCCCAGCAGAAGATAAGGTGTCAGACGCTTCACGCCGCTCAGGTTCAAGGCTACCAGGGCAGCGACGCCTGCTGCAGCCAAACCAAGGTCCATCAGTGAAACGCCGGTTGTATAAAACAATCCGATGACAATCACTGCGCCGAGGTCGTCAATGATGGCAAGAGCTGCAAGAAACACCTTCAGCGATGTCGGAACTCTTGGCCCCAGCAAGGAAATAACACCGAGCGCGAACGCGATATCGGTCGCAGCCGGGATCGCCCAACCATGGGCAGCACCGTTATTGAGATTGAAGGCAAGGTAGACGAGCGCCGGCACTGCCATGCCTGCCGCTGCTGCGGCACCGGGCAGAATGCGGCGTGGCCATGACGAAAGGTGGCCATCGACCATCTCGCGCTTGATCTCCAGCCCGACCATCAGGAAGAACACGGCCATCAGCGCATCGTTGACCCAGTGCTGGACAGAAAGCGGTCCGAGATAGGCATGAAGGGCGCCGAAATAGGCTTCTGAAAGCTGCGAGTTCGCCACCAGCAATGCCGCTGCCGCAGAAGCTATAAGCAGCAGGCCGCCTGACGACTCACTATCAAGAAAATTGCGTATAGTATTTTGAATGCGACCAGCCATGGCAGCTCCCTGACAGAAACGGTTAAAAACAGTCTCCGTATTCAGGGTAATCCCTGGGCGCACGCAGCACACGCCATGAAGCCAAGATAGCGACAAATTCTGCGCTTTCAAGTCGTTTATGGAGTTGGAATTCGATTTCTGACGGTATTTATGTGGTGTTACAAGTAAATATGTATAGTTTTTGATTTTTATTTAAATTACTCGATGATTTATCATATTGCAGTTTTATAAATCTCGTTATTTCTTGTTTATCGAGGTTTTAATTTTGATAGAATACCGCTTCGAGCTTTGAGGTTATATCAAAATTCAGCAGGTCTGGCCAATGGCGGACTGGACGCTTGACAAGCCGCGCCCAGCTTTCCATGCTCGGCGACACAATTTGAACAAAATTATTCTGGGAACGGAGAGCAGATATGACAATGGGAAAGTTCACCCGGCGCGGTGTGGTTGCTGCATTTGCAGGAATTGTGGCTGTCGGAGCCAGCATTGCTCTTGCACAGGCTCCCGCCTTCTTTCGCATCGGCACCGGAGGAACAGCGGGCACCTATTATCCGATCGGTGGCTTGATCGCCAACGCGATTTCCGGGGCAGGGGATAAAGGCGTTCCCGGTCTGGTGGCGACGGCGGTTTCATCGAACGGTTCGGTCGCCAATATCAACGCTATTCAGTCCGGATCGCTGGAATCCGGCTTCACCCAGTCGGACGTGGCTTACTGGGCGCATACCGGCACCGGTCTTTATGACGGCAAGGGCAAGGTCGAAGATCTGCGCCTGATTGCTACGCTCTACCCCGAAACCATTCATCTGGTCGCCCGCAAGGATGCGGGAATCAAATCCGTTGCCGATCTCAAGGGAAAACGCGTTTCCATCGATGAACCGGGATCGGGTACGATTGTTGATGCCCGCATCGTGTTGGAAGCGTATGGATTGAGCGAAAGCGACATCAAGGCTGAACATCTGAAGCCGGGACCTGCAGGAGAGCGTCTGAAGGACGGCGCGCTCGATGCCTATTTCTTCGTTGGCGGCTATCCGACCGGCGCAATCTCGGAGCTTGCCACATCGAACGGTATATCGCTGGTTCCGATTTCCGGTCCGGAAGCGCAGAAGATTCTTGAGAAATACTCGTTCTTCTCGAAGGATGCTGTTCCTGCCGATACCTACAAGGATGTCGGTCAGACCGAGACTCTGGCAGTCGCGGCGCAATGGGTGACGAGCGCCAAGCAACCGGATGAACTCGTCTACAACATCACCAAAACCCTGTTTAACGACGACAGCCGAAAAGCACTGGATGCCGGGCACGCAAAGGGCAAGCTCATCAAGCTTGATACGGCAACGACCAGCCTTGGCATTCCGCTACATCCCGGCGCAGAACGCTTCTACAAGGAAGCAGGCGTTCTGAAATAAGCCGACCATTCCGGTTCGGATGAACAAGTTGCACGGAGTTTCACCGGAACTCCGTGCATTTGCTTCCAGTCCGGTACAAAGCATCTTTCAGGTATATAAGCATTTTAAAACAAGCGATTAGAGTGTTTTTTGATTCAAGTGGATCAGCTGCGCTCTGGATGGAGAGGCCAGTATGGTGAGCGAGCAAGAGGCGAAACTGTCGCCCATGGAACTGGATGAAGCCAAGGCGCGCGAGCTTGAAGAGAAATTCGACTCCGAGATTCGTTTTCGCCCGCTGGGGCCGCTCGCAGCCCGCATCGTTGGCGCGCTGCTGATCGCACTTTCCATCTTCCACTATTACACTGCGGGTTTCGGCCTTCTGTCGGAAATGGTGCATCGCGGTATTCACCTTTCCTTCGTGCTCGGCCTCGTCTTTCTTGTTTTCCCGTTTTCCCGCAAGGGATACGACAAGCCCACCACATCGTCGTGGCTGAGACCGCTTGGCATTTCCATTATCGATTGGGCGCTGGCAATCATCGCGGTCGTGTCCGTCGCCCACGTTCCAATGATACCGCTCGACGATCTGGCTTTCCGCGTCGGCAATCCGACGACCACGGATGTCGTTCTCGGCGGCCTTCTCATTCTGGTCCTTCTGGAAGCGACGCGGCGCTCCGTCGGCTGGCCACTGCCAATCATATCGGTCCTGTTCATGCTCTATGCGCTCTATGGGCAGCATATGCCGGGCATTCTCGTGCATCCCGGTGCAACGGTCAGCCAGCTTGTCGATCATCTTTATCTGACGACACAAGGTATCTACGGTATCGCGCTCGGTGTGGTCGCGACCTATGTTTTCCATTTCGTGCTGTTTGGGGTTTTTGCAACCCGCATCGGTCTCGGTCAGCTGTTTCTGGACTGCGCGGCCTGGGTAGCAGGCCGTTTCGCAGGCGGTCCGGCAAAGGTCTCCATTTTTGGCTCCGCCTTGTTCGGCATGATTTCGGGCTCGTCGGTCGCCAATACGGTGACAGTCGGTTCGCTGACGATCCCGGCGATGATCCGGCTCGGTTATAAACGCCACTTTGCCGCTGCCGTGGAATCAGCATCATCGACAGGCGGGCAGATCACGCCGCCGATCATGGGCGCTGCGGCGTTCCTGATGATCGAATTTCTGAACCTGCCTTACACGACGATCATTCTGGCAGCCATCGTGCCAGCCTTCATGCATTTCTTCGGCGTTCTGATGCAGGTTCATTTCGAAGCCAAGCGCAACGGCTTGCGCGGCATGACGAAGGAAGAACTGCCTGACCTGAAGGAAGCATTCAAGCGCGACTGGCCGACCGTTATTCCGCTGATCGTGCTGATCGGTGTTCTGCTGTCGGGTTATACGCCTTATCTGGCTGCGTTCTGGGGCATTACGCTCTGTATTGCGGTGGGATTGCTTAATCCGCGCAAGCGCATGTCGATAGGCGAGATTTTTGACGGACTGCGCGACGGCGCCAAATATGCGCTCGCCGTTGGCGCTGCGGCGGCGACCGTCGGCATTATTGTCGGCGTGGTGACGCTTACCGGCGTTGGCTTCAAGATTTCCTATATCGTGACGTCGACTGCAGGCCAGCTTGCCACCTATTTCGGTACCATTCTGCCTGCCGCCTGGTTCGGTCCGCAGACACTGACGCTGCTTTTCACGCTCGTCATGACGGGGATTGTCTGCATTCTGATGGGCTGTGGAATTCCGACGACAGCCAATTACATCATCATGGCGACAATTGCCGCGCCCGCGCTGGGGCTGCTGGGTGTTGAGCCCATTGTGGCTCACTTCTTCGTCTTTTATTACGGGGTGCTGGCGGATATCACGCCGCCTGTTGCGCTTGCCGCCTATGCGGCGGCAGGTATGGCGGGCGCCGATCCGTTCAAGACAGGCAATACGGCGTTTCGGCTCGGTCTCGGCAAGGTGCTCGTGCCGTTTGTCTTCGTCTTCTCTCCGTCACTCCTGCTGGTTACATCGGACTTCAACTGGCCGGATTTCCTGGTGGCGTTCCTTGGTTGCGCCATAGGCATCACCGCTCTGGGTGCCGCATTGTCAGGTTTCTTCCTGGTGCGGACCAAGGCCTGGGAAAATGTCCTGATGATTTTTGCAGCCATTCTTCTGGTCGCGCCGGAGATTTACTCGTCGATCGTGGGGCTGCTGCTGCTGGTGCCGGTTGTGGTTCGCCATCTCTCTTCGGTGAGGCAGCCACAGGCTGTGTAGGGATTATCGGATCGATGACGCACGGTCGGCAACAAGCCATGCGTCATCGCCGAAACAGCGTTACTGGTTGATTTCAGGCTCGACGAGCTTCTTCAGCTTGTCCAGACATTCCTGCCAGCCGAGATAACAGGCTTCAGCCGGAATTATATCGGGGACGCCCTGCTGTTCGATGTTGATTTCCGTTCCGACCGAAACGGCTTTCAAGGTTATCGTGACCTTCATTTCGCCGGGCAGGTTCGGATCGTCGAAACTGTCCGTATAGACCAGCCGTTCTCCCGGAACGAGTTCCACATATGTGCCGCCAAAGGAATGGCTGTGGCCGGTTGTGAAATTCCGGAACGACATTCTGTGTTTGCCGCCGACCTTTGCGTCCAGTTCATAGACGGTGCAAGTGAAGCCATATGGCGGCAACCAGCTGGCCACCGCATCCGGCTCGACGAATGCGCGATAAACCTTCTCCGGCTTGGTGGCAAATACACGGTGCAGGCGAATAGTGCTGGGCATGGTTTCCTCCCTTTGTCGGTTTTCTGTTCAATGGGTATTGGCGGGGTGTTTGAAGAGCAGGCTTATATACCGCTTGAGATGGTCGACACTTTCCACCGCACGCAGCGGATCGCCGCTTGCCTTGGCGATGATGAAAGCGCCTTGAATGACCGCCTGCGTATGCAGAGCCAGGCTTTCAGCGGTGAACTCACCTGCAACCGGATAGCGTTCCATCGCGGCTGCGATATCCGGAACAAGCGTGTCTGCATGGCTTGAAATGCTGTCCCAGCAGGCATCGCGGATCACGGAATTGGTCTCGTAGACCTCCTGTGTCATGGTGCCGACGAGACAGGTGAAATCAGGCAACTCGCCTTGAATCAGCTGCTTACGCAACTCGACATAGGCCAGCACGCGCTCAAGCGGGTCTTCGGGAGCATGATAGGTGGCTTCCGCAAAGAACGCGCCGGTCATTTCCGACCAGTAATTCGCGGCAGCAACGGCCAGATCTTCCTTGCTGGAAAAATGATGAAAGAAAGCACCTTTGGATAAGGACGCTTTGTTGCAGATGTCATCGACCGTCGTTGCGGCATAACCCTTGGTGCGAATAACGCTTAATGCTGCATCAAGCAGGTTGGACCGGGTCATTGGATTTTGTTTGCGTGCCATAATCGTGCTCCTTAATATACAATACCAACTGGTTGGTATGAAATCAAGTGACCAACTGACGTATCACTATTTGCTGCGGGGAGGGCTGTTGGTGAGTGCGATGCGGATGATTCTGAAAGTTGGTTTGGATTCGAGTACAGGGCCGGGTTTGTGGATAAGTTTGATGTCATTGAAAAAGCCCGGAAATCGGGTGTTCTGCAGCAAAATCGAAAATTCTTATTCTTTCTTCGTGACCCTTGCTTGACACTTGTTCGAGAACCCCTTAAACGACCGCTCACACCGGACGGAAACGCCGGTGCGACGCAACCGAAAGGTTGCCGAGAAATGCGCGGGTGTAGCTCAGTTGGTTAGAGTGCCGGCCTGTCACGCCGGAGGTCGCGGGTTCGAGCCCCGTCACTCGCGCCACTTTCCTCTCAACAAATCGATAGATTGAACGTTGACACGAAAGTGGCGCCTACCGCCGTTTTTGCTTCTTTCAAGCCAGAATTGCTGATCGTGAACGGGCATTGAAATGCCCTGTGAATGATTTTTGTAATATCGCAATTCTTCTCCAAACACGCGCTTGACACTTGTTCGAGAACCCCTTAAACGACCGCTCACACCGGACGGAAACGCCGGTGCGACGCAGCCGCAAGGTTGCCGAGAAATGCGCGGGTGTAGCTCAGTTGGTTAGAGTGCCGGCCTGTCACGCCGGAGGTCGCGGGTTCGAGCCCCGTCACTCGCGCCACTTTCCTCTCAACAAATCGATAGATTGAACGTTGACACGAAAGTGGCGCCCACCGCCTTGTCTCTCGGGTCGCCGCATCTTCAAAGAATCTTGATGGAATTGCCGGAGCGTAGCTGTTTCGCCGAACCGTACGCCTGCTATTTGGAAAACTGCTTCCAGGATAGATAGGCGACTGACAGGATGATCGCGGCAATGGCGAGAAGATCGCCGCTGGCGAGCAGATAATGGCTCATGCGTGACCTCCTTGCGATACTTTGGCCGACAATGTGCTTCATGATAGCCGGGGCGAACGCGATCTGAAGGCATGGCTTCGCAAAGCTTGCTGCATTTGGAACGCTTCCATTCCAACTTTCTCGATAAACGCGAACGGAATTTCTCAATGTCCGCGCCGCAGGCGCTTCGCGACAATTTGAATTGGGGAGAAGCGGCCCATTTGGTCCATGCATTGCCATGGAACGAATTTCCTGTTTTCAATCGCGTGAAATCGGATGACAGGAACGGATCGCTGCGACGATGACCCGACGCGCTTATCTTGGTGTGCTTGCAACGTTTTTGATTCTTGCCGGGTGTGGCACACCCCGCGCTGTGCTGTGGCATGGACCGAATTCAAG